>NZ_JAESVF010000016.1:0-35610 GCF_038433465.1 Joostella sp. CR20
ATTGTCCTTATAGGTTTCTACTTGAATAGGTGCTGATATTCTATGTAAACCTGCTGTCCCATTGTCTCTAACTGCTTTTAATCTATCTATCGCAGCATATTCTACAGGAGTTAAGTTGCCTCCTGCTAGAAAAGAAGGGCTCGTGATGTCGTCGGGGTAAAATGTCTTGGTGGTGAGTGTTTTTCCGTTACTTAATTGATTAAATACACTATTAATTTGATAATGCTTATTATAATTGAAATTGTTTTGCATTTCTTTCATTAATGATTTACCATCTTTAGAATAGAATGTCTCATCTACTTTGGTGTTCTTTAAAGTTCCTCCAGTGAAATAATAAATCTTATATTTCATATCGCCACTTAAAACACTTTCTGAATTTGGATAATAAAGCTGTATAAAAGGAATTCTATATAGTGTCCTAGTATAATCATACGGTAAGCCTTCATCAATTATATTACTGGTATAAACCAAACTCTCATCAATATCCATTCTCTTGGAGTTTGGTGTAAATATCAACGGGATACTGCCCTCATTCCCACTACTAAAATCTCCATAGGAATAGAAATAATCTGTCTGTTTTACCAAATTATAATTATCGTTAAGCTCCTTTTTATACATTTTCTTAGTTAGCAAAAGCCCCCTAAGCCATTGGTTATCCGTTGGGGGATGATATGGAAAACTTGTGTGCCCCCCTGTATCAGGCTGCATTGTGAAATCAAAAACAGTTTTACCTATATTCATTTCCTTCCCTCCCTTATATTCTGTTACTCTCCCATAACCAATTGAATTTCCTTGGTAAGTACTTAATGGACTGCTAGGAACTGCACCTAAAGGCTCTAATGTTATATAATTTGATGCTGATGGTTCTTTATATGAATAAAAAGATGCAACACTTAAAATTTCCCCATATTCATATCCATACTCCTTAAAGTTTAGAAGAGCATTATTTTCATCCATAAACTCTATCCGTCTAATTCGCTTTCCTCCTGCGTATAGGACATTCCCACTAAGTTGCTCTTCAGTCCAATTTACATTAACTGTAAAATGATCATTATTATTGTTAATTGGGTCATGAATACTTAATATTGGATCGACAATTAAAGTATATCTCCCAGGAGGAATATTAACTATCTTTCCACTACCTATTAACAAATCATATGTCTTCCCCTCCCCTTGAAGATAAACCCGAAATCGACAGTCAGTTGTAACATTCATTTCTTGGCACTTCCTTATATCCTGAAACCATACATTATAATCTAGATGTCCAACCAACCCTTCACCAATCTCAAAAGTTTTTTTATATGTATTACCATCATAGATCATTTGATCATTATACATTAAACTTCCAAGAAAAACTGTTTTGGGATTATCCCCATCATCTCTAGGATTTATACGTGGCAACAGAACATTTCTATATTCATATCCTAACCTCCCCTTATTATCATCATAGATAAATTTGGTAGTTCCACCGGTAGGATATGTAATCTTGTTTAAAATCCCTATTCCAGATTTTTGAGTATCAACAGATCTATCTATTTCGTGATATCCATAATCAAAAAATGTAAGAAAAGGTCCATTATTAGCTCCATTGTAATATCCCCAATAATCTTGTGAATTTGAAAACCTATTTGGAAGTTCACCCTCTTTATACGAAAAAATATAAGGAGGTAAAAACTTCTCGCCTTCCCCCTTTTCTATAATTGAATCCAAAAACAGTCGTTTTGAAGCTTCGTGCTCCATATCTTTAAGTATTGACAATACATTCCTATTTTCGTTAGCTATATTATAGCTGTAGTTAAAATGAAAGGATTTTATGAAGTTATATTCACCATCATATATTGAAACATTATCTAATGCATAACTTCCTTTTAAATCCTCTCTTTCAAAGTTCAAAACCCTGTTAAATTCAATTCTACCACCTTCGTAAACGATTTTTTTTAATTGATATTGATGGCTCTCTATTTTTGATGTATAGTTAAATACATCATTTCCTTCTTTTATATCATATGATCTTCTAAAAAAAGTTGAAATTTCTTCCTCGTATACAAAACTTGCTAAATCTCCAAATGGACTTTCAATATCCATCAAGTGCCAAGTATTATAAGTTTTGTAAAAAGGATTAGAAGTTAACCTGTAATCACCAGATATGTAAGAAAAAACATAATTTCCTATACTTTTTTCCCAGTCTTGAGATCTCCTATTTCCATCTTTTGAAACTCCAAAATAATATTTATATCCTTCCATATCGGTTAAAACAAAACCAGTAACCCTCCCTTCAGCATCCGTACTATAAAGCAATTTAAGGTCATCAAATTTTTGAATTATGGGTTTATAAGGTGGATTGTAGTCTAATATAAATTTTGCTGATAATTCGTTAACTTGAAGGTTGAACATATCAGGAACACGGTCGGTACCTTCCAATATATCTACATTTTGACCAATAAAATCATGTCGTGCTTCAAGATTAGAAAACCACTCCCCAGAAGCGAGTTTAGGAATTAAACTATTATTTTTCATCAAATATCCATATGGTCGTTCATCATCAGATATATGTCTCACTTGCCTGCTAATAAGCCCCCCCGCATTTAGTGTCCATCCAGTCCCTACCCTAGAAGATATTTCATTAACTTTAATCCCTCGCGAGTGATAATCTATTCTAATAGGAAATATCTTATTACCCACCTTAAATTCCCAAAGAGGAACATTTATATTAGGCAAACCTGTATAAAAAGACACAGGGATTTCGGTAAATTTACCTAATGAAGATGCTTCGGGAGAGGGTGGTATTACTCTATTTAAATTTATATTACCGTTTTGTCCCCTTATACATTCAATATTCAAAATCAGAGCTCCTAAAAACATTATAAATAAAATAATCCTTTTCTTTATAAAGTATTTCATTATCATATATTAATTTAATGTTAATTTATTTAATTCGTTCACCTTATTGTAGTTTTACGTTTTTTCTTTCCTTGACATCCAAACCCCCATTTTATCAAAGGGGTATGACTTTCATTTAAATCAAAAAATATATATCAAGTTCCTTTTTACAGGGTTTAAAAGAACTAACACACCATTTTTACGATTATAATAGACCACGTTCAAAGTAATTATCCTTTGTTTAAACAAGACTTTAACTGGAAAGTGACACCATTGAACACCTATCTTTAACATATATAGAATAGTATTGAAGAACTCTATCAATGGAACAATTGCGGAAAATCCTTGCTTTGGTTTTAGAATAAGCGGTACTATCTTCATTTCTATTTACATCTTTGTCCAATATTGTGCACACAACGGGTTGTTCTTATATTTTATGTTTTACTACATAAATATCAACAACACGCTTTAATTTTTTATAATAAATTTAAATTACTTAAATTTAATATTTTAATAGTTTTCGAATAGTGCCTATTTTGGCTGCACAAAGTATTTATTACTCTTTCTTGTTTTTAATTTTCTAATCTTTTAATTCTCTTTTCTTGTTCAATCACATATAATGTTAGCTCCTCTATTTTTTCAAGAAGCTTTAAATTCATTTCTTTTAGGTTAATCCCTTCTTCTTCCATCTCTTTAGCTGAAGGAATATTGGGTAAGTGCCCTTTATTATTAATGTAAGCTTTTACTTCATCCAAAGTTTTTAACTTATAATCATCTTTAAAAACATAATCTGGCGCTACAGCTCCTGCCAAGTCTACCTTTACTTCTTGCGTATGGATGTTACCTTTTACAGTGAGTTTAGAATCAGGTTTTATTGTTCCTATCCCTATATTTCCTGCTTGGGTAATTGTAAGTTCTGGAGTATGGACAAACACTCCAGAACCATCAACAATTTGATGTTTTTGACTTATAAAAAAATCAGAATTAGGTGCTCCTCCTCTATACAAAAGCCCCGTATACCATACATATTCACCTCCTTGACCAAAAGAAATCGCTCCTGTATCACGTCCTGAACTACCCCTATTTATTCGAAAAAAAGAACTCTCTCTTTCTTTTAAGCTACTAATTCGAATCTCTTTATACACATCCAACCTAGCTTTAGGCTCTAGCACCCCAAGACCTAAGAAATCATCTTCATCAGTTACAAGAACAGTTCGCCAATTTGACCAAGCATTATTTTTAGGATACCATTGCCTCAACTTTAGTTCCCCGTTAGGGTAGCTAGTAGTAAGTAACTCAAAGTTTCTATATGCCCCAGCATTCATTGTTATTTTAGAACCATACGGATATGCCCAACCTAATGTATTATTATCTCCTGGTCCTGCTTGTTGAAAAAGTCCTTTTTGAAGTTCTTCTGGAGATAAACTTTCTTTATATTGTGAATACACTACATTATAAGCAATAGAAAACAGTGATAAATAAATTCCTAAAAAATATTTCATGTTATTTTTATTTAATTCTTACTAAAAATATAAAAAAAACCACAATAAGAAAATATTTTATATTGTATAGTAAATAATAAAATTCCATAAACTAAAAAAGCACCGTTTTCACGGTGCTTTTTTTATACTTAAATAAGTTGGACTATTGCTCTAAAGTAGCCAATTTATCTTTCATTTCTTTATACTTTGCAGACTCTCCAATAGTTCCGTAAATGTTCATAAGTGTTCTTACTGCATCTACGTTGTTTGGATTAATTACAAGAATTTTTTCAAGGTAAGGAACCGCAGATCTGTATAAATCTTCACGTTGTCCTTTTAATTCATCGTATCTCTTGTTGTCTGTAGCAGAGTTTCCTAAACCGTTCATTTCTTCAACCATTGCTTTTTCATCAGAAAGAATTAAAGAAGCCATGTTTAAATAAACGTTTTCATTTTCTGGATCTAACTGCAATGCTTTTTCGTAATACTCTTTAGCCTTGTCTTTATTTCCTTGTTCAGCTAAAATAACTCCCAAGTTGTAATAAAGTGTTGGGTTGTTTGGATCTTTCTGAATAGCTTCTTCCATTAAAGATTGGAATTTAGCCTTATCTCCCATTTTGATGTACATATTTGCCTCAGTAAGCAATAAGTTAATATCTTCTGGGTTTGCTTCACGTGCATCTTTAATAGCTGCAGCTGCTTTTTCAGTTTCTCCCTTTTCGTTGTAAATTAAAGCAATGTTTTTAACGATTTCTGGCATTCTAGACTCAGTAACCTCTTCTGTAGGGTTTGAATATTGACCAGTTTTAACCATTAAATCACGGTTTTGCTCACTTCCTAAGTTTTCAACTTCACCAGTTTCTTTATTAACTGCCAGATACGAAGTGCTTTCTCCAGTATATCCGTTGTCTTTTAACTGCTCGTAATAAGCTAAAGCTTTGTCGTAATCAGAACCGTTTACAGCACTTGATGCCGCGTAGTAAAGGTAATCTTCATTACCGCTCATTTGGTAAGCCAAATGTAACTTGCTTGCTGCATTAGCAAAGTCTTGGTTGTTGTTATCTTGAATAGCTGCATTTACAACATCTCCAGATAATTTTTCAAGAATTTGATTTGCTTCGTCTGTATATTTAGTTTTGTAACCTTTTTCAAATTCAACCAATTCGTTTAAAGAATTGTATGCATTTTGATAATCGCTTTCAGAACCTGTCTTTTTAGCTAAGTCAGCATACGTCTTTCCTGTTAAGAAATAATACTGCGCTTTGTATTTATCGTCTGCAGTTGTAATTGAAGAAGACAAAGTTTCTAAAGTTGCTTTTGCTTCTGCAGCACTTCCATTATCTAAGGCTTTTTCAGCATCTTTTAGCTCGTTTTTTTGAGCCATTGCAAATGAAGATACTAATATTGCAGATGCTAATAAAACTTGTTTTTTCATTGTTATATAATTTGTGTTATGGATTTATTCGTTGTTGTTTGACTCGTCGTCGGTGTTATTCTGTTCAATATCCATGCCATCTTCAACAACATCGATATTTTCTATGTCATCAATTTCATCTTCTTCCTTCATCACTTTTGCAACTGCTGCAATAGAATCATTCTTAAGATTAATCAATTTAACACCTTGCGTAGCACGCCCCATGACTCTTAAATCTTCAATTGCCATTCTGATTGCAACTCCCGATTTGGTAATGATCATTAAATCATCTTCATCTGAAACATTTTTAATAGCTACCAACGAACCAGTTTTCTCGGTAATCGACATGGTTTTAACCCCTTTACCACCACGATTTGTGATACGGTAAACAGCCTCTCCATCTTCTGGATCGTCAAGATAGGTACGTTTTCCGTAACCATTTTCAGAAACTACCAAGATATTTTCTTCAAGGTTATGAACAGAAACCATTCCTACTACCTCGTCATTATCGTCGGCAAGTGTAATACCACGTACTCCAGAGGCATTTCTTCCCATCGGACGGGTTTTACTTTCTTCAAAACGAATAGCTTTTCCTGAACGAACTGCCAATAATATTTGACTGTTTCCAGTAGTTAATTTAGCTTCTAATAGCTCATCGCCTTCTCTAACAGTAATAGCGTTAATACCATTTTGACGCGGACGAGAATATTGTTCTAACGAAGTTTTCTTAACAACACCTTTTTTGGTTGCCATTATGACATAATGACTGTTAATGTATTCTTCGTCTTTTAAATCCTTCGTACAAATAAAGGCTTTTACCTTATCGTCTTGTTCGATATTTATTAAATTCTGAATAGCTCTTCCTTTAGAAGTTTTACTTCCTTCTGGAATTTCATAAACACGCATCCAGAAACATTTTCCTTTTTGAGTAAAGAACAACATATATTGGTGGTTGGTTCCAACAAATAAATGTTCTAAAAAGTCTTCGTTTCTTGTTGAAGAACCTTTTTGTCCAACCCCTCCTCTATTTTGTGTTTTGTATTCTGTAAGCGGTGTTCTCTTAATGTATCCTGCATGAGAAATGGTAATAACCACTTGCTCATCTGGAATCATATCTTCGATACTTACATCACCACCAGCATATTCAATTTGCGAGCGTCTTTCGTCTCCGTATTTTTCTTTTACTTCAAGAAGTTCTTCTTTGATAATTTCCATTCTACGCTCTTTACGCGCTAAAATGTCTTTACACTCTTCGATAAACTTCATGATTTCGTCGTATTCCGAACGAAGTTTGTCTTGCTCTAAACCTGTAAGCTGTCTCAAACGCATTTCTACGATTGCCTTGGCTTGAATTTCTGTCAGTTTAAAACGTTCCATCAACTTAGCTCGTGCTTCATCAGCATTACTAGAACCACGGATAATAGCAATTACCTCATCAATATTATCAGAAGCAATAATCAACCCTTCTAAAATATGCGCACGCTCTTCGGCTTTTCTTAGCTCATATTCTGTTCTTCGAACTACTACTTCATGACGATGCTCCACAAAATAGTGAATCATTTCTTTTAAGTTAAGTAGTTCTGGTCTTCCGTTTACCAATGCAATATTATTTACACTGAAAGAAGATTGAAGTGCTGTATATTTAAATAGTGTATTTAATACGATGTTCGGAATAGCATCGCGTTTTAAGATATAAACGATACGCATCCCGTTTCTATCAGACTCGTCGCGAATGTTTGAAATTCCTTCAATTTTTTTATCGTTTACCAAGTCGGCAGTTTTCTTAATCATATCTGCCTTATTCACTTGGTAAGGAATCTCGGTTACCACGATACACTCACGTCCGTTTACTTCTTCGTTATGCGCTTTTGCACGCATTACAATACGTCCGCGTCCTGTTTTAAACGCTTCTCTAACGCCATCGTAACCGTAAATAATTCCTCCTGTTGGAAAATCTGGAGCTTTTACATATTCAATAAGCTCGTCTATTTCGATATCGTTATTGTCAATATAAGCAACCGTTCCATCGATAACTTCCGAAAGGTTATGCGGAGGCATATTGGTAGCCATACCAACTGCAATACCAGAAGCACCATTAATTAATAAGTTAGGAACACGTGTTGGAAGCACTTTAGGCTCCTTTAAAGTATCGTCAAAATTTAACTGATGATCTACGGTGTCTTTATCGATATCGGCAAGCATATCTTCCGATATTTTTCGCATCCTAGCCTCGGTATAACGCATTGCTGCTGGACTATCTCCATCAATCGACCCGAAGTTTCCTTGCCCATCAACCATCATATATCGTAAACTCCAGCTTTGTGCCATACGCACCATGGTATCGTAAACAGATGAATCCCCGTGTGGGTGATACTTTCCTAATACCTCTCCTACAATTCTTGCAGATTTTTTATAAGAACTGTTAGATCTAACTCCCAATTCATGCATTCCGAACAAAACACGACGGTGAACTGGTTTTAATCCGTCCCTAACATCTGGTAACGCACGTGACACAATGACCGACATTGAGTAGTCAATGTACGCAGACTTCATCTCATCTTCAATGTTAATGGGGATCAGCTTTTCTCCTTCTGCCATATTTATATAAATTATTTATGTTTTAATTATAAATCGTGCCAATATACGCAATTTAATGACGCTTTTATCCTATACAACAAGGTTTTTTCATGTTTTTATCAACAAAAACAAGCCCTCAAAAGGTTAATAAATTCACTGTTAATTTTTTTGATTTTGACAGTTTTTTTTGTCTATTAGCTAAAAGTAGACTTAAATCTAATAAATTAAGGTACAGTTTTTGCCTACTTATAGTTGATTTATTATTTTTAATTGAAGAAAGGAAGAAAGTATGGATGATAATTTTTCACCGAGAGTAAAAGATGTTATTGCTTACAGTAAAGAAGAAGCCTTACGCTTAGGGCACGACTTTATCGGTACAGAACATCTTATGCTCGGACTTTTACGTGATGGAAACGGAAAAGCAATAGATATATTAACAGCATTAAGTATAGATTTAGAGCATTTAAGGCGAAAAGTAGAAATATTAAGCCCGTCTAATCCGGTAAGCGGTATCGCTTCTAACGACAAGCGCAACTTACACCTTACCAGACAAGCAGAACGCGCATTAAAAACTACCTTTCTAGAAGCTAAATTATTTCAAAGTTCTTCTATAAATACCGCGCACTTATTATTGTGTATTTTAAGAAACGAGAACGACCCTACAACAAAGCTACTTAACAAGCTTAAAATTGATTACGACAATGTAAAAGAACAATTTAAGCTTATGATTACAAGTGACGACGATTATATAGATGCGCCTTCTGCCGAATCTTTTTCAGATGAAACAGGTGCTGGCGACGAAGGTAGAGATCCGTTTGGAGGCGGTGCTACAAACACACCAAAATCTAACAAGAAATCGAAAACTCCAGTGCTAGATAACTTCGGAAGAGACTTAACTCAACTTGCCGAAGAAAATAAACTAGACCCTGTTGTTGGTAGAGAAAAAGAAATTGAACGTGTTTCTCAAATTTTAAGTAGAAGAAAGAAAAACAATCCGCTACTTATTGGAGAACCTGGTGTTGGTAAAAGTGCCATTGCTGAAGGTTTAGCGCTTCGAATTATTAAAAAGAAAGTATCCAGAATACTTTACAATAAACGTGTTGTTACCCTCGATTTGGCTTCGCTTGTTGCCGGAACTAAATACCGTGGGCAATTTGAAGAGCGTATGAAAGCCGTTATGAACGAGCTTGAAAAGAACGACGATATTATTTTATTTATAGATGAAATTCACACCATTGTTGGTGCTGGTGGAGCAACTGGAAGTTTAGATGCTTCCAACATGTTTAAACCTGCATTAGCGCGTGGAGAAATTCAATGTATTGGAGCTACTACTTTAGATGAATACAGACAGTACATCGAAAAAGATGGTGCTTTAGAAAGAAGATTTCAAAAGGTAATTGTCGAGCCAACTAGTGTTGATGAAACCATCGAAATTCTTCATAATATAAAAGACAAATACGAAGAACACCATAATGTAACTTATACCGACGAAGCAATTGAAGCTTGTGTAAAATTAACCAATCGCTATTTAACCGATAGGTTTTTACCAGACAAAGCTATTGATGCATTAGACGAAGCTGGTTCGCGTGTTCACATTACCAATATGGAAGTTCCTAAACAAATTCTAGAACTTGAAAAACAGCTAGAAGATGTAAAAGAACTTAAAAATTCGGTTGTTAAAAAACAAAAATACGAAGAAGCAGCCAAGCTAAGAGACGACGAAAAACGTCTTGAAAAAGAACTAGCCGTTGCTCAAGAGCGTTGGGAAGAGGAAAGCAAATTGCACAGAGAAACTGTTACCGACGAGAGCGTTGCAGACGTTATCTCGATGATGAGTGGCGTTCCTGTAACTCGAATTGCACAAGCCGAAAGTTCTAAACTAGCGCAGTTACCAGAACTTATTAAAGGAAAAGTAATTGGGCAAGACGAAGCTGTTGCCAAAGTTGTAAAAGCAATCCAAAGAAACCGTGCCGGACTTAAAGATCCAGACAAGCCAATTGGTTCGTTTATCTTTTTAGGGCAAACAGGGGTTGGTAAAACACAATTAGCCAAAGTTCTTGCAGGAAAGTTATTCGATTCTGAAGACGCGCTTATCCGTATCGATATGAGCGAATACATGGAAAAATTTGCAGTTTCCAGACTTGTGGGAGCACCTCCAGGATACGTAGGCTATGAAGAAGGTGGTCAGCTTACCGAAAAAGTAAGAAGAAAACCTTATGCTGTTGTTCTTTTAGACGAGGTCGAAAAAGCGCATCCAGACGTTTTCAATATGCTTTTACAAGTATTAGACGACGGATATTTAACAGATAGTTTGGGAAGAAAAATTGATTTTAGAAACACTATTATCATCATGACTTCCAATATCGGAGCGCGTCAATTAAAAGATTTTGGTCAAGGAGTTGGTTTTGGTACAACTGCCAAAAAGGCACAAGCCGATGCACACTCAAGAAGTGTTATTGAAAATGCGCTTAAAAAAGCATTTGCTCCAGAGTTTTTAAACAGAATAGACGATGTTGTTGTCTTTAATCCGTTAGAAAAGGAAGATATCCACAAAATTATCGATATCGAATTGGAGAAACTTTACAAACGTATTGAAGGTTTAGGCTACAACCTAAAACTTACCGAAAAAGCAAAAGATTATATTGCTGATAAAGGTTTCGATAAACAATATGGTGCTAGACCACTAAAAAGAGCAATTCAAAAATATATTGAAGATGCTTTAGCTGAAGAAATTATCACTTCAAAATTAACAGAAGGCGATAGTATTTTCATGGATTTAGATGCTGAAAAAGATGAGCTAACAATAGCCATTACAAAAGCAGAACAATCTACCGAATCATAAACATAATTATTTAATAAAATATTAAAACGTGCGACTTCACAATCGCACGTTTTTTTGTTTAATTTTACTGCCTTAAAAATTCTTCTTAAATTAGAAGAGCAAACGTTACCCTCTAAATAATTTCAAAATACAAACATATTTTTTTGGCAATATTTAGAAACTCAAACCCTCTTTGTAGCACTAAAAACAGTTAAATGAGCAACAAAACCATCATTGGTAGCCAAGAATGGGTATCATTACCAGAATTAGATATATCAACCATCAAAGTACGTGTCGACAGTGGCGCGAAAACCTCAGCTTTACACGCTGTAAACATTCAACCTTTCCAAAGAAATAAAGACACTTGGGTTACTTTCGATGTGTATCCAATACAAAACAATGGTCGAAAGGTTATTCATTGCGAGGCTTTGGTTGTAGACAAACGTGTTATTAAAAGTTCTACAGGAAATCGAGAGAACCGATATATAATTAAAACTACGCTTCATTTAAATGATACCTCTTGGGACATCGAAGTATCGCTTACCAACAGAGATAGTATGGGATACCGTATGCTTCTTGGACGTGAAGCCATGATGGGTCGACTTATCGTAGACCCTGAAAGTAGTTTTATGCTTGGCGATTTAAGCGATGAAGATGTAAACAAACGCTATAAAGCCAACGTACAAGTTCAGGGTGGGTTAAAAATTGGTCTGCTTGCTAGTAATCCAAATTTATACAGTAACCGAAGAATTATTGAAGCTGGAGAACGACTTGGGCATGAGGTTGAATTTTTCAACATCAGGCAATGTTATATGAAACTCGATGCTGAAACACCCGAAATTCATTACAGAGGTGGTAAAATTTTAAACGATTTAGATGCTATCATCCCGCGTATTCGCCCAAGTATGACTTACTACGGATGTTCTTTAGCGAGACACTTTGAATCTATTAATGTATCTTGTTTAAACAGAGCTGAAGCCATTCGTCAATCTAGAGACAAACTTTTTTCACTTCAACTTTTACTGAAAAACGGCATCAGCATTCCAACAACAGGTTTTGCAAATTCTCCGCTTGATACAAACGACCTTATTAAAATGGTTGGAGGTTCTCCTTTAATTATCAAATTACTCGAAGGTACGCAAGGAAAAGGTGTTGTATTGGCTGAAACTAAGAAAGCTGCAGAAAGTGTTATTAATGCTTTTAAAAGTTTAAATGCTAATATTTTAGTTCAAGAATTCATAAAAGAAGCCAACGGAAAAGACTTACGTTGTTTTGTAATCGACGGAAAAGTAGTTGCGGCAATGCAAAGAGAAGCACCTCCTGGAGAATTTAGAGCCAATATGCACCTTGGCGGAACTGCTTCTTTGGTTAAATTGACTGCCGCAGAAAAGAAAATAGCCATCAAAGCTACAAAAGCGATGGGATTGGATGTTGCTGGGGTTGATATTATTAGATCTTCAAAAGGACCGCTTTTATTAGAAGTTAACTCTTCGCCTGGTCTTGAAGGCATAGAAACTGCAACCGATATCGATATTGCAGGGTTAATGATAAAATCGATTGAAAAGAAACTTAACTGGAAGGCACCGAAGTAACACATACTTCAGCCCTAAAGTTTTCAAAATAAAAACAAGGTTTTCTAAAGCGTTATTTTTTTGTTAGACTGAACTTCTCTATTTCTTCATACTTCTAAAAATCAAAGTATTGAGATTCAGAAATAAATTTAGCCTGACATTTTAAATGACTTTTTAGAGAACCTTTTTCATTCAGCATAAAGTCATTTTCACTACTTCGTGTAAACAAAAACTTAAAAGCTTACTATTTGGCTAACAATTAATGTCGTTAATCTAAAACAAGCTTCAATATTCTAAAATAAATTGAAGAAGAATTATTTTTGTGCCATGATTAAGTTAGACACCAAAAAGGAGTTAATAAAAGCGTACAAGCTCGACTTCGGATATGTAGAAATATATCCAAAATTTGCTGTGGGTGTAATTAACGATGGTATCGATTTATCTATTGAAAATCTTTCAGACTTAATCGCTATTGCAGATATTCATTTCAGAAATGAAGATTTTGCATACATTTCGCTTCGTAAACATGCATATGCTATAAATCCTGCACTCTATTCTTATATCAAAGAAATTCCAAATTTAAAGATGATTGCAGTGGTTTCTGACAAAGAACTCTACAAGCATAATTTTAAAATTGAAAAGTATTTCTACGGAAAAGAAATGAAACTTTTTAAAGACATCAATAGCGCTGTAAAATGGGCTTTGCAAAAGCTTGACTAAGCACTACCTTCAATATTTTCTCTTTTTTTCTTTTCTGAAATTAATCTTTAAACATTTCAGTAGTAAGTGTTGTACTTTCTAAAAATGAAATCGTAGCCATAATATCGTCATGAAAAATACGGTCTTTCGCTACAAATGGCACTTTTTCAGTATAAGCATTGTAAAAGTTTTCGATTGCTACTGAAGATTTTGCAGGTCTTCTAAAGGCTAAAGCTTGTGAAGCATTGAGCAATTCGATTGCTAGAATCGATTTTAAATTTTCTAAAATTTTGTAGCATTTCGTTGCCGCATTTGCGCCCATACTCACATGATCTTCTTGTCCGTTTGAAGAAACAATCGAATCGACACTGGCCGGAGTTGCCAACTGTTTATTTTGACTTACAATACTTGCGGCTGTGTATTGCGGAATCATAAATCCGGAGTTTAAACCAGGGTCGTTTACCAAAAACGAAGGCAAGCCGCGTTGCCCAGATATAAGTTGGTATGTTCTTCTTTCTGAAATACTTCCCCACTCTGCTAAAGCAATTCCTAAATAATCGAGCGCCATTGCCAAAGGTTGCCCGTGAAAATTCCCTCCAGAAATAATTTCGTCTTGCTCTACAAAAATATTTGGGTTATCGGTAACCGAATTAATTTCGGTTTTAAATACTTTTCTAACATGTGCTAAAACATCTTTGGAAGCTCCATGCACTTGCGGCATACATCTAAAAGAATACGGGTCTTGAACTTGTGTTTTTGGCTGCGCTGCTATTTCACTTCCTTCGATAAATTCGAGAATACGAGCTGCAGTTTTTATTTGTCCACGATGCGGACGCACCAAATGAATCAACTTATTAAAAGGTTCTGTTAATCCGCAGAAAGCATCTAAAGACATAGTTCCAATCAAATCGGCTAAATACGAAAGCTTGTAACCATTTATAATACTCCAAACTCCGTACGCGCTCATAAATTGAGTTCCGTTTAGTAAAGCCAATCCTTCTTTTGACTGCAAAACAATCGGACTCCAATTTTTATCTTGAAGTACTTTTTCAGCACTTACTTTTTTTCCATTATAATTTACAAGTCCTTTTCCTAACAGCGGTAAAGCTATATGTGCCAAAGGCGCCAAATCGCCTGAAGCACCTAACGAACCTTGACTATAAACTACTGGTAAAACATCTTCGTTATAAAAATCTATCAATCTACTTACCGTTGCCAATTGTACGCCACTGTGGCCATAACTCAAAGATTGAATCTTAAGAAACAGCATTAGTTTTACAATTTCTGTTGGTACTTCCTCCCCTGTTCCGCAGGCGTGAGACATCACTAAATTTTCTTGTAGCTGACTCAAATGCGTGTCGGCAATTTTCACATTACACAACGAACCAAAACCTGTGTTGATACCGTAAACAGGCTTTTTATCGGCCGCCATTTTCTGGTCTAAATACTTTCTGCAATTTTCAATATTTACTTTGGCTTCATCAGATAATTTCAGTTTTTTATCATGATGAATTACATCAAATATTGCTTCAATATCTAGCACATCGGCGCTTATATAGTAAAAATTGTCCATGTTCAAATCAATAATTTATAGCATCATAGTAATTTCTTCAGTAGAAAAACTTCAGAAATTAAAACAGCCAAAAATCAACATTACGTCGTAATTACACAAGTATTTACAAACAATTAACCAAAAGCTTAGATTTTATGAGGCATTGTTTGGATTTTCTTGATAATTATTTGTGTTTTTACTTATCAAGCTTAAAAATGCATCGCCTGTAAAGTCAATAATATCGGTTGCTGTCAAGGCTTCTACACCCGAACGCTGCACCGCCAAATCACCAGCACTACCGTGTAAATATACCCCCATTAAGGCAGCTTGTAATAAATTATACCCTTGAGCAACGAGTCCGGTAATGATACCCGTCAAAACATCGCCACTTCCTGCGGTTGCCATACCTGCATTTCCGGTTGAATTAAAAAACAATTGCTCGTGGTAAACGGTAACAGTATAAGCGCCTTTAATCAATACAACTACATCGTGCGTTTTTGAAAATTGCTTTGCTTTTTCAAGTTTCTCAAAATCGTCTTTCCAACTTCCTACAAGTCGCTCCAACTCCTTCGGATGCGGTGTAAAAATAGCGTTCCCTTTAACATATTGTAGCAACTCCTTATTTTCAGCAATTATATTTATAGCATCGGCATCGAGTACCAAAGGTTTTGTGTTTGTTGCTAAAAAGTTTGCTAAGGCATTTTTTGTTTCAGCATGCAAACCAATCCCAACACCTACTCCAATAACCGTAGGATTAATTTCAAAAGAAATATTTGAAATATGAGTTTCGTTTGCATCGGTAATAACCATTGCCTCTGGAAAAGCCGTTTGAATGGTTTGATATCCGCATTGAGGCACAAACGCAGTAACCAAACCTGCGCCAGCATGCAAAGTAGCTTCGCTTGCCATAAGCACAGCGCCAATTTTTCCGTGGCTACCACCAATCATTAAAGCATGACCAAAGTTACCTTTATGCGAAAACCTATTTCGAGGTTTATACATTCTCAAAATATCGTATTTGGTAATGTATTGCATGTTGGTATTTTCAGCATAGATAAACTCTGGGTCTAAACCAATATCCAACACCTCCCAATAGGCAGTATAAACTCCTGTTTCTGGCAGAAAAAAAGGCAATTTTGGAAACTGAAAAGTAAGCGTATAACTTGCATTGATAGCTGTTTCATTTGCTGAAAGTGATTTATCCATGTATAAGCCCGACGGAATATCAATCGACAAAATAAAAGCGTTTGAATTATTAATATGCTTTATCAAATTTGTTACCCAACCCGCCGCAGGTTTGTTGAGTCCGATTCCAAAAATGGCATCTACTACGATGTCATTTGGAGCAATTTCTGGTAAATCGTCGTCTTCAGTAATTAACGTAGGCCAATGTTTTATACCTTTTATACGGTCGTAATTCAGTAAAAAATCTTTAGAACGATGCTCACTAAAATTCACCACATACACCGACACATTATAACCGCTTTCTAATAATTGACGACCAACAACCAAACCATCACCTCCATTATTTCCTACCCCACAAAATATATGAATTTTCACTTGCGCCGTTGTCAATTGGTTTTGCATCCAATTAAACACTGCTGTTCCAGCGCGTTCCATCAAATCGGCACTACTTATATTTTGTTTCTCAATTGTTAATTTGTCAACAAGGCGTATTTGTTCACTAGAAAAAATCTTCATTTTACAACAATTCTTTAGTTAAATTATTAAATTCTTAATAATAAACATTTAGTTTTTTTAATAAGATAAAAATACTACATTTGAAATCTATATACGAGTAAACAAATGCAAAGTTTTAATAACATACACACCATTTCTACGGGCACATCTGTGCAAACGTGTATTATTGCTATTATTCGTAACACTACAATTATTACCCCTTTTGGGGTATAGCATATTACATATCGTCCTGAGTATATCTTTGTTTGAAATCAAACTTAGCAGTTTCTTTTTATAAATACTGAATGATGCCTCAATATTTACATATAAATTATTGTTGCATTCATCCAAAAAAGAAAACAGATATCCAATTAAAAACACAATATAAACCAATTAAACCAATCGATTAAACACCATTTTGATGGTACGCTATCAAAATAAATAAAAACTAACAAATGAAAGTATTAAAATTTGGCGGCACTTCGGTAGCCAACGCACAAAACATACAAAAGGTTAAAGACATTGCTGCAAAAGCATCGAAAGAAGAAAAAACAGTTGTAGTTGTTTCTGCTTTTGGAGGCGTTACCGACATGCTGGTAAAAGCGTCTTTATTGGCTGCAGCACAAGATGAAACTTATAAAAATACATTAGTTGATATTGAAAACAGACATATTTCTACCGCCCAAGAATTAATCGATATCAACAACCAAAGCAAGGTAATAAGTAACGTAAAACGCGAATTAAATGTTTTAGAAACACTGCTTGAAGGGGCTTTTTTAATTGGTGAAACCACACCGAAACTTTTGGATAAAATTGTAGGATATGGCGAATTACTTTCTTCATTTATCATCAACGAATATTTTATAAAAGAAGGTCTCGACAGTATCCATAAAGACAGTAAAATGCTTATTAAAACCGATGATAACTTCGGTAAAGCTGCTGTGGATTTTAAAACAACTAACGAATTGTGCGAAAATTACTTCGGAACAGTAACGTACCAATTAATTGTTGTTCCAGGTTATGTTGCCGCTTCCAAAAAGGGAGAAAGCACAACCCTTGGGCGTGGTGGGTCTGACTATACTGCTGCCATTATTGCTGCTGCTGTTAATGCTGATGCTTTAGAAATCTGGACAGATGTAAGCGGAATGTACACTGCCAATCCGAAATTAGTAAAACAAGCCTTTGCAATTCCTCATATTTCTTATGAAGAGGCGATGGAGTTATCACATTTTGGTGCTAAAGTACTCTATCCGCCAACCATACAACCTGTGCTTTCTAAAGGAATTTCAATTCATATAAAAAACACCTTTGCTCCCGACGAAGCTGGTACGCTTATCACAAAAAACACCAACGGAAAATCCCGTGCAGTTAGAGGGATAAGTCATGTAGATAGTATTTCTCTTATTTCGTTGGAAGGAAGTGGAATGGTAGGTATTTCTGGAATCTCAAAACGTTTTTTCGAAGTCCTTTCTGAAGCAAAAGTGAGTGTTGTTTTCATTACGCAGGCTTCATCTGAGCACTCAATTTGTATTGGTGTTGCTTCTGAAGATGCCGAAAAAGCCAAAGTAGCACTCGAAAAGGCTTTTGAATACGAAATCAGCCTAAAGAAAATCAATCCTGTTGTTGTTGAAAGTGATTTGGCAATTATCGCTTTAGTTGGTGATAATATGAAGAGTCATCAAGGACTTAGCGGACGTATGTTTAGTGCGCTCGGAAAAAACAATGTCAACATCCGCGCTATCGCACAAGGAGCTTCTGAAAGAAATATTTCAGCAGTAATCAATAAAAATGATGTAAAAAAAGCGCTCAATACGCTACACGAACAGTTTTTTGAAGACAACATCAAACAGCTCAACTTATTTGTAATGGGGGTTGGAAATGTTGGTGAGAAGTTTTTAGCACAGATTGAAAAACAACGAAAATTTTTAAAGAAACAATTAAAATTAAATATCCGTGTGGTGGCCTTGTCGAATTCCAAAAAAATGGTTTTTGACGAAAACGGACTCGACCTTGAGCACTGGAAAGATGCACTTGCCAACGGAGAAGAAACTGGTTTGGATGCGTTCTATAAAAAAGTAAAAACTATGAACTTGCGTAACAGTATTTTTGTTGACAATACCGCCAACGAAGCTGTCGCCAATACGTACGAAAGTTATTTAAAAGACAGTATTTCGGTGGTTACTTGTAATAAAATTGCTGCATCATCGCCTTATAAAAACTACGTTCACTTAAAAGAATTATCACGTCAATACAACGCACCATTTTTATTCGAAACCAATGTTGGTGCAGGGTTGCCAATTATCGATACACTTAAAAATTTAATTGCCTCGGGGGATAAAATAACAAAAATACAAGCGGTACTTTCTGGAAGTTTAAATTTTGTATTCAACAACTTTAACGATCAAACCAATTTTGACGAAGTTGTGAAACAGGCTCAAGAAGAAGGTTACACAGAACCAGACCCAAAAATCGATTTAAGTGGTGTTGATGTAATGCGAAAAATATTAATTCTAGCCAGAGAAAGTGGCAACGAATTGGATATCGAACAAATTGAAAACGAATCTTTCTTACCAGAAGACAGTTTGAATACCACAAATGTTCCAGATTTTTACAAATCGCTCGTAAAAAACAAATCGCATTTTGACGATATTTACAAAGCAGCCGCTAGCAAAGATTGTCGTTTAAAATATGTAGCACAGTTTGAAAACGGAAAGGCAAAAGTAGGCTTGCAACACATCCCTTCCGACCATCCGTTTTACAACCTCGAAGGAAAAGACAATATCGTACTTTTCTTTACAGAACGATACAGTGAACAACCACTCCTTATAAAAGGTGCTGGAGCTGGAGCCGATGTTACGGCGTCGGGTATTTTTGCTGACATTATACGAATTGGAAATTTTTAAAAGCATCTCGATGAACGAAATAAAACTGTTTTGCCCAGCTACCATCGCCAATGTTTCTTGTGGTTTTGATGTATTAGGACTTTGTCTTGACAGTACTGGAGACGAAATGATTGTGAGAAAAACACCTGAAAAAGGTGTGAAAATCACAAAAATAATTGGGCAAGATTTACCGCTTGAAACCGAAAAAAATGTTGCTGGTGTAGCGGTATTAGCGATGCTTAAAGAAATTGATTCTGAATTTGGTTTTGAAATTGAAATCAACAAAAAAATAAAGCCTGGGAGCGGTATTGGCAGTAGTGCTGCCAGTGCTGCAGGGGCTGTTTTTGGCGTCAATAAATTATTAAACAAACCTTTTTCAAAAGAAAAATTGGTGGAATTTGCCATGATGGGAGAAGCCTTAGCTAGTGGTGCGCCACATGCCGACAATGTGGCTCCTGCCCTACTTGGCGGTTTTACATTGGTAAAGGGCTACGAACCTTTTGAAGTACTTAAACTTCAAACACCATCCGAGCTTTTTGCAACAGTAATTCATCCGCAGATAGAAGTAAAAACTGCCGATGCACGTTCGGTTATCAAGCAAAACATTCCGCTAAAAAAAGCAATTATGCAATGGGGTAATCTCGCGGCACTGGTTAGCGCTCTTTATACGGAAGACTACGATTTGCTATCGCGATGTTTACACGACGAAATTGTAGAACCGATGCGGAGTCCTTTAATTCCTGGTTTTTTTAAGGTGAAAGAAGCTGCTAAAAATGCAGGGGCACTCGGAAGCGGAATCTCGGGTTCTGGACCTTCTATTTTTGCTTTATCAAAAGGAGAAGCTACAGCAAAAAAAGTGGCTACTGCCATGGCAGAAATTTACAAAGATTTTGGCGTTGCTTACGACACCCATGTTTCAACCATAAATACTGAAGGAATAAAAATTATGTAACAAAGTTTTCAAGTTAAATCGATTTTAATTTTGAAAACAGCACAACAACAAAACCATGAAATATTACAGTCTTAACGATACACAAGAAAATAAAACATATACAAGCTTTGAAGATGCCGTTGTAAAGGGAATTGCTCCAGACCGCGGACTTTATTTTCCTGAATCGATTACACCACTAGATGAAGCATTCATCAATTCGATTGAAAACTATAGCAACGAAGAAATTGCCTTTGAAGTTATTCAGCAATTTGTAGGTGACGAAATCCCGATATCCGTTTTAAAAGAAATTATTAATGACACTTTGTGCTTTGATTTTCCAACGGTAAAAGTTGAAGAAAATGTGTATGCGCTCGAACTCTTCCACGGACCAACAATGGCGTTTAAAGATGTTGGCGCTCGTTTTATGGCGCGTTGTTTAGGCTATTTCAACAGAGATAAAAAAGACGAAAAAGTAACTGTTTTGGTCGCAACTTCTGGAGATACTGGAGGAGCCGTAGCAAGTGGGTTTTTAGGAGTTAAAGGTGTGGAAGTCGTTATTTTATATCCTAGCGGAAAAGTAAGCGACATCCAAGAAAAGCAACTCACTACACTTGGGCAAAATATTACAGCCTTAGAAGTTGACGGTGTTTTTGATGACTGCCAAGAAATGGTAAAAACAGCATTTTTAGACAGTAATTTAACTGAAGAAAATTTAACCTCGGCAAATTCCATCAACGTGGCGCGATGGTTACCACAGATGTTTTATTTCTTCTTTGCTTACAAACAACTGAAAGCTCAAAACAAAGAGCTCGTATTCTCGGTACCGAGTGGAAATTTCGGAAATATATGCGCTGGTATGATGGCTTATAAACTCGGTTTACCTGTTAAACACTTTGTGGCTTCTACCAATATTAACGATACGGTGCCCCAGTATATGTCAACTCAAAAATACAGTCCGAAGCCATCCAAACAAACCATTTCGAATGCTATGGATGTTGGAAATCCGAGTAATTTTATTCGAATTCAAAACCTATTCAACAACAATTTTGAGGCACTAAACAAACTCTTTTCTTCTTACAGTTATACCGATGAGGAAACTAAAAAAACAATGGAGTCTATTTATAAAACTTCTGGATATATTGCCGACCCACATGGGGCAGTTGGATATTTAGGACTCAAAAAGTATCAGGAAAACAATAAAGACACTGTTGGAGTTTTCTTAGAAACGGCACATCCTGTAAAGTTTTTGGATGTTGTTGAAGGTACTTTAGAAGTTTCAGTTGCAATTCCCGAGCAAATAAAAGCTGTTATTGACAAAAAGAAAGAAAGTCACTTTATAAAAACCTACGACGATTTAAAGGATTTTTTAAAGAGTAGATAAGTTATCTACCACATACATTAGCTGTCTGAAAGACTATACTAAAACCCTCTTTGGAGGAATTTAGAATCTTTCAGACAGCTTTTTTCATTTAAAAAAACTGTATTCAATTACAATCGTTTTACTTTCAGTATAAATAAATATGATTGTCCGTAATCATCATAATACACTGTCACCTCGAGCGGAGTCGAGAGGTTATTTGGCTTAACAAGTTTTAAATGAGGTCTCGACTACGCTCGACCTGACATTTTAATCTTGATAACCTCAATTCAATTATAAATTCAATTTTATAAAACGCATAATTAACTAATATTGTGTTTGTTATTATTTTTCATTTTTGTCTTGACACAAAAACGAAACAAAAAAGTCAAGACTGATTAAAAAAGTATTTAAAATCTACGGAAACAACCGCCACAGATAAAAAGAACTCGCTACGCTCAAACAGCTTTTTATCTTTCAGCCCACACTGCTTCCTTGATTTTTAGATACTTTTTTAATAGGTCGGCTTCCATAAACAGATAACCATTAGAATCGAACTCAAGTAAATAAATATGATTTTCCTAAATCTGTTATAATGCACTGTCACCTCGAGCGGAGTCGAGAGGTTATCTGGCTTAACAAGTTTTAAATGAGGTCTCGACTACGCCTGTCTGCCGACAAAGGCAGGCTCGACCTGACATTTTAATCTTAATATGATACATTACGGGTTTTTAATTAAATAAATTCTGTTTGTTTTTATTCCTCTTGATATTTTAAATAATTTTGCATCGCCAAATAGTGGCGCAATACTTTAAAATTAAATAAATGAAGAATACAGCTTTAACTGAAGTCCATATTGAATTGGGTGCAAAAATGGTTCCGTTTGCGGGTTATAACATGCCTGTACAATACGAAGGTGTAAATATTGAGCACGAAACTGTTAGAAACCATTTAGGTGTTTTTGATGTAAGTCATATGGGAGAATTTTTAATTAGTGGCCCAAATGCCTTAGCGCTTATTCAAAAAGTAAGTAGTAACGACGCTACCAAACTAACTATCGGAAAAGCACAGTATTCTTGTTTACCTAATGAAGACGGCGGCATTGTAGACGATTTGATTATCTACAAAATGAAGGAAGAACAGTATTTACTAGTTGTAAATGCTTCAAATATTGAAAAAGATTGGAATTGGATTTCTAAATACAACGAAAGTTTTGGAGCTGATATGCGCAATATTTCAGATGATTATTCGCTTTTAGCTATTCAAGGTCCTAAAGCTGTGGAAGCAATGCAATCCTTAACTCCTGTTGACCTTTCAGCTATAAAATTTTACAGTTTTGAAGTGGGCGAATTTGCAGGTATTAAGCATGTAATTATTTCGGCTACGGGTTATACTGGAAGCGGTGGTTTTGAAATTTATTGTAAAAATACTGAAGTTGAACAAGTTTGGAGTAAAGTTTTAGAAGCAGGAAAAGACTTTGGAATAAAACCTATTGGACTTGCTGCGCGTGATACTTTGCGATTAGAAATGGGTTATTGCCTTTACGGAAATGATATTGACGATACTACTTCTCCATTGGAAGCTGGATTGGGATGGATTACAAAATTCTCTAAAGATTTTGTAAACTCTGAAGCTTTACAACGACAAAAAGAAGCTGGGGTTTCTAAAAAGCTAGTAGGTTTTGAAATGATTGAACGCGGAATTCCTAGACATGGTTACGAAATTATTAACGAAGCCGACGAAGTTATCGGAAACGTAACTAGTGGTACAATGGCGCCATCTCTCAACAAAGGTATTGGAATGGGTTATGTTACTACTGAAAATGCACAAGAAGGAACTACAATTTACTTGCAAATACGAAAGAAAAAAGTGCAAGCAAAAGTGGTAAAACTTCCATTTTATAAAAAATAAACAGAAAGGCACATATTGAAGAGGATATTAATATTAGGAGCAAGCGGATTTATTGGCGGAGCATTATATAAAGAATTATGCCCGTACTTCGATACCTACGGCACCTATCATACTGGAAAGATTTACTCCAACAACAAACACTTTTTTCATTTTGATATGGAAAACGACGACTTGTTTGGAGTGCTCACCAAAGTACGACCTCACATTATTATTTCTGCACTTCGAGGTAATTTTGAAGCGCAAATAGATACGCATATCGACTTGGTAGATTATTGCAGAGCGAGTAATAGTAAACTTATTTTCTTATCGTCTGCCAATGTTTTTGATGCCTTTAGCAATTTTCCTTCTTATGAATACGATAAAACTTTATCGATGAGTCAATATGGAAAATTCAAAATAAAAATAGAAACTGCGTTGATGCAACTTCCGGAGAAGAATTATGTAATTGCACGATTACCTATGGTCTTCGGAAGTAGCTCTCCGCGACTTAAAGAACTCAAGTATTTTTTAGATAAAAATGATGCCTACGAGGTGTTTCCAGACTTGGTGATGAATGTTACCAATATCGATAAACTCTCACAACAAATTCACTACATCATCAACAGAAATAAAAAAGGGATTTTTCATTTAGGAAGCTCAGACCTTATCCATCACGATGAGTTTATTAAAGAAATATTGGAAACTTTACCTTACGAAAAACCGCTTTTAAAGCGTGTGTATACTTCAAACTTCGACAGGTTTTTGGCGGTTCTACCAAAAGACAATACGCTACCAAAACACTTAGTTTTTAGTCATTACGATGTTATAAATGAATTAAAGGCTAAGTAACCTCAGTTCGATATAAACATCAATATAGAGCGATTTTAACTATCTGTATTTTAATTATTTCATTTTTGTCTTGACACAAAAACGAAACAAACCTGCCTGCGGTAGGCAGGAAAGTCAAGACTGATTAAAAAAGTATCAAAAAATCTACGGAAACAACCGCCACAGATAAAAAGAACTCGCTACGCTCAAACAGCTTTTTATCTATTAGCCCACACTGCTTCCTTGATTTTCAACACTTTTTAAATAGGTCAATTTTACCTCATATTCATCATTCTTACATCGAACTCACGTTAAGTAGTAACTTTTTTGCTTGTTTTTACAGTTCGAATACTTTCAATCACAACCGCTGTTAAAATTAAAGCACCACCAATAAGTGTATGTATTGCGGGAAATTCATTCAGAAAAAGCATCCCCATTAAAATTCCGTAAATAGGTTGTACACTACTCATAATACTGGCTGTTGTGGCGCTAAAATGTTTAAAACTCATCAGTAGTAACGTATGCCCCACAGTGGTAGTGATTAACGCTAAAAATGCAATGGGTAATAATTGTGATTTTACCTGCGGAAAATCAGCAAAAAACAATAACGGACTCATAAGTGTTACAATTACAAAAAGCTGATAAAGCATGAGCACTGAACCGTTGTAGATTGCTACTTTTGGTTTCATCAAAATATTCCGAAGGGCATAAAAAAATGCTGAAGTAATACCGACCAACACAGCTATAAAATGTTGATTATCGAAATTTAATTCGGGTACCAAAAAGTAAACACCAATAAGCACCAAGGCTCCCAAGGCTAAATGAAATTTCTGAAACGGACTCTTTAAAATTAAAGGTTCTAAAAACGAAGTTATCACGGGGTATGTGTAGATAGAAAGCATCCCAATGGCCACACTCGACAGTTTTAACGCATAAAAATATGTTACCCAATGCACGCCAAAAAAGAAACCACAAAGCAGGATGATTTTTAAATCTTGCTTTGCTTGTATTTTTAAAGAATACCCTTTGTATTTACAGAATAAGTAGATAAAAACTACGGCCAATACAGCTCTAAAAAATATAGTTTGCTCTGGTGGCAATGCTATATACCTCCCTAAAACACCCGACGTACTTATGCAGAAAACGGCAAAATTTAGTACTAAAATATGTTTTAAATGCTTGTTTTCTTTCAAAACTATCGAACTAAGTCTTTGGCTTTTTCTTTTATAATATCGCCTACCGGACGGTTTTCAATATTACTTTCTAACCAAGAAATAATGTCGAGGTATAAAAAAGCGCGTTTCTCATAAGGGTGATTTTCGTACTGCTTTAATGTAGTGTGTAGCTTTTTAAATTCGTCTTTTAATTGATGCGGAAAAATTTCACCTAAGTTTCTAAGGAATTTTATCATTTCCTTTTGCACCTCATGCAAATCATTCATCTTCAGTAAAAATTTATAAGTGCTTTTTAACTGAACTTCCAAATGATAATCCATTCCAGCTTCGTAATGAGCAACCAAACTTAACACTCGCGCAAAACACATTAAATCTTCACGCATTGTTAGGTTTTTGTTGTCAATAATTTTCTTCAGATACGAAATACATTTTTTATTATCGCCTACTCCAAAATACAAACACGCAATTTTATAATACAATATCATAATATGGTGTTCATCTATTTTTTCGCGATGCAATTTTATACCGTCGTTTATTTCTTTTTCTAGATGAAGTCCTTCTTCAAATGTACCTTCAAGAAAATGAAGATTAATCATGTTACTGTATTTGTACAAGAAGAAAAGAACTTCCAAATTATCATTCTTCGGAAACTTCTCGTCATTTACAATACTTTCCAATTTTTGCAATGTTTCCCTAAAACCACGTCGGTTTTTCACATAAAACATCGACTCCAAGAAATAGTTATTTCCTTTTAAAAAGAACACCGGATTTAGGTAAATCATCTGTTCATTTTCATAGAAAAGTTCTACCCAACGTAGTGAGTACTTATAACACGACAAAAAATCTTGCGTTAAAAAGCTGTACCAAAGTTGTGCTTTATAAAGCCATAATTTTTCTCTAAAATCGAGTTCGGAAACTTTAAATTTTGGTAAATGCGATTTGTAATATTC
The DNA here is from genome assembly GCF_038433465.1 of Joostella sp. CR20. Taxonomy (NCBI): domain Bacteria; kingdom Pseudomonadati; phylum Bacteroidota; class Flavobacteriia; order Flavobacteriales; family Flavobacteriaceae; genus Joostella; species Joostella sp. CR20. The sequence continues at coordinate 26,689 of NZ_JAESVF010000016.1, forward strand.
GGTTACCCATTGGTATTCTTCATCGCTTTTTACATAACCAAACTTAAGCATAATTCCGTAAAGTTGTAACGATAAGTTAGACAACTTGCTGGTAAGTACATTTTGCATGCTCAACTCTTTTGCTTGGATGGCAAGTTCGTCGGCACGCCCACTTATACTCCTTGTAATATATTGCGTTTCGATAACCTTTTCGAGTTCTACAATTTCGTAAGCCACTACCTTTTCTTGGTTTTCAATGGCCAACGATTTAGCTTTGTCCAATATTTTCAAACTCTGTTTATAAAGTCCTTTATGGTATAAAATAGTGGCAAAATCGAGTTGTTCGCGTATTTGTAATCGTATATTTTGATTTACAGGATTGAGACGAAGGCTCACCAAAATTTGTTTGTAAAGATGCGCTTTTAAGTTAGAAAGTTGTTGCTTTTTTACGATCCCGCTCTTTAAAATTTCGGCCTCTTTGTAGTCATTCATTTTATCAAGGAGGTTAAATAATGCCAAAAATTTAGCGTCGGCATTCACTCCTAACCTATTTACATACAACTTAAATTGTCGTTTTTCAGACTTAGAAAGCGATTTAACCAATATAAATAAAGTGTCTTTTTGTTGACTTGTCATTGTAAAAAATAAAATTCAATTAACTGTAAATCAAGTTTTTAACTATTAAAAAGTTTTCTTAAACATTGTAAAGAAATAGTTAAGCAAACTTAAAATTACGTTCACAAAATATACATTCGTAAAACAAATTTCAAATTACATTAAAAAATCAAGATGAGTAAAGAAAAAGTCCAAATCTTTGACACGACATTGAGAGACGGAGAGCAAGTACCTGGATGCAAGCTAAACACAGAACAAAAGCTTGTTATTGCAAAGCGTCTTGACGATCTGGGTGTTGATGTTATTGAAGCTGGTTTTCCGATTTCTAGTCCTGGAGACTTTACATCGGTTGCCGAAATCGCGAAAATTGTAAAAAACGCAACGGTTTGTGGACTTACACGCTCCGTTAAAAAAGATATTGAAGTAGCTGCAGAAGCTATAAAGCACGCTGTTAGACCTCGTATTCACACAGGAATTGGAACTTCGGACTCACACATAAAATATAAGTTTAAATCGAACCGCGAAGATATTATTGAACGTGCCGTTGCTGCCGTTAAATATGCTAAAACTTTTGTGGAAGATGTAGAATTTTATGCTGAAGATGCTGGACGTACCGACAACGAATATTTAGCGCGTGTGTGTGAAGCCGTGATTAAAGCAGGGGCTACTGTGCTAAACATTCCAGACACTACTGGATATTGTTTACCAGAAGAATACGGTGCTAAAATGCGCTATTTAAAAGAAAATGTTACGGGTATCGACAAAGCAATACTTTCTTGTCATTGTCACAACGATTTAGGGTTGGCAACTGCAAACTCTATTGCTGGAGTAATTGGAGGAGCACGTCAAATAGAATGTACTATTAACGGTATTGGCGAGCGTGCTGGAAATACTTCTTTAGAAGAAGTAGTCATGGTATTGCGTCAGCATCCAAACTTAAATTTAGATACCAACGTAAATGCAAAATTGCTTTACAGTACCAGTAAAATGGTTTCTGAAAGTATGGGAATGCCTGTGCAACCAAACAAAGCAATTGTTGGTGCCAATGCATTTGCACACAGTTCAGGAATTCATCAAGATGGGGTTATTAAAAATAGAGAAACTTACGAGATTATCGACCCTGCCGAAGTTGGTGTAACCGAGTCTGCTATTGTGTTAACCGCACGTAGCGGTCGTGCTGCCTTAGCTTATAGAGCGAAAAAAGTAGGTTACGAATTAACAAAACTTCAATTGGATGAAGTTTACAAAGAATTTTTAACCTTTGCAGATCAGAAAAAAGAAGTTGATGATAACGATATTCATCAAATCATCGAGATAAGTAAAATAGATATTAAAGCAATTGCTTAATTTATAATGAGTAAAACATTATTTGATAAAGTTTGGGATAGTCATGTGGTTCATACAGTAGAAAATGGACCGCAAATATTGTATATCGACAAACACCTTATTCACGAAGTTACGAGTCCTCAAGCCTTTAATGAACTTGAAGAACGTAACATTCCCCTATTCCGAAAAGAACAAATTGTAGCCACCGCAGATCATAACGTGCCTACAAAAGATCAGCATTTACCTATTCAGGATTTATTGTCCAAAAAACAGGTAGAAATGCTTACCGAAAACTGTAAAAAACACAACGTTACTCTTTATGGTTTAGGACACCCATACCAAGGTATTGTACACGTTATGGCTCCAGAGCTTGGCGTTACACAACCAGGAATGACAATGGTTTGTGGCGATAGTCACACTTCTACACACGGAGCATTTGGAACTATTGCTTTTGGAATTGGAACAAGTCAAGTAGCGCAAGTTTTTGCAAGTCAATGTTTATTGCTTTCAAAACCAAAAAGCATGCGCATTACTGTAAACGGAACTTTAAAAAAGGGAGTACTTCCAAAAGACGTTATTCTTTACATTATTGCACAACTCGGTACCAACTCAGGAACTGGATATTTTGTGGAGTATGCAGGTGATGTTTTTGAAAACATGACGATGGAAGGGCGTATGACTGTTTGTAATATGAGTATCGAAATGGGTGCTCGTGGTGGAATGATTGCTCCAGATGAAACTACTTTTGAGTACGTAAAAGGACGTGAATTTGCACCGAAAGGAGACGAATTCGACAAAAAAGTAGCCTATTGGAAAACTCTTCCTACGGATGCCGATGCAACCTTCGATAAGGAATACACTTTTGATGCTTCCGATATCGAGCCAATGGTAACCTACGGAACCAACCCAGGAATGGGAATTAAAATCACCGAAGCCATCCCTAGCAAAGACGACGTTTCTTTTGAAAAATCGTTAGATTATATGGGCTTCCAAAAAGGAGAGAAATTACTAGGAAAAGATATCAATTACGTATTTATTGGTAGTTGTACCAACTCGCGTATTGAAGATTTTAGAATTGCTGCAGAATACATTAAAGGCAAGCAAAAAGCCGCCAATGTAAATGCTTTAATTGTTCCTGGATCGCAACAAGTGGCGAAGCAAATTAAAGAAGAAGGCATTCAAGATATTTTTGAAGCTGCTGGTTTTGAAATGCGTCAAAGCGGATGTTCTGCCTGTTTAGGAATGAATGAAGACAAAATTCCTGCGGGCGAATATTGTGTTTCTACTTCCAATAGAAACTTTGAAGGTCGACAAGGACAAGGCGCTCGTACCATTTTGGCGAGTCCGCTTGTAGCTGCTGCTACTGCCATTGCAGGAAAAATTATCGATGTTTCTGAAGAAGTTGAGACTCTAGAACTAGTCTAATAAAGTATGAAGTTAAAAGTACGAAGTTAGAAGTACGAAGTTAAAAGTTTAAGAAACATAAACTGTCAGTTCGATTGAAGTCGAGAACTTATAGCAAAGTATAAAATCTTAAAAAACTGTCAGTTCGAGCGGAGTCGAGAACAGAAACAAGAACAAAAAAAAGTAAAAAGTGGAATATTAATGGTATCCAAAGTAATTATTCAAACGAATGATTTACGCATTACCAACAGTTAATTCCTCAATACTAATAATATAGAATGGAAAAATTTGTAACCTTACATTCAACGGCAATACCCTTGCCAATAGAAAATATAGACACCGACCAGATTATCCCTGCTCGTTTTTTAAAAGCGACAAGTAAAGTTGGTTTTGGTGAAAATTTATTTAGAGATTGGCGTTACAACAAAGATGGTTCTGAAAATGCTAACTTTGTATTGAATGACGCTACTTACAGTGGTAAAATTTTGGTTGCAGGCGATAATTTTGGCTGCGGAAGTAGTCGTGAGCACGCCGCATGGTCGTTAACCGATTACGGATTTAAAGTTATTGTATCTAGCTATTTTGCAGATATTTTTAAAGGAAACGCACTCAACAACGGTTTACTTCCAATTCAAGTGAGTCCAGACACTTTAAAAAACATGCTTACCACCATACAAAACAATCCAGAAACAGCAATTATTGTGAACTTAGAAACACAAACAATTACTGTGGAAGGAACCACAATTAAAGAAAGTTTTGAAATTGATGCGTATAAAAAAATGTGCTTAATGAACGGGTACGACGACATCGATTTTTTAATTAGCAATAAAGATAAAATTGAAGCCTACGAAGCTTCTAGAACATTTTAATACAACTCTTATGAATTTAGACATAGCTGTATTATCTGGTGACGGTATAGGACCAGAAGTTACCAAACAAGCCATCAAAACATTAAAGGCAGTTGCCGAGGTTTACAACCATACATTTACTTTTAAAGAAGCACCTGTTGGGGCTATTGCTATTGACGAAACTGGCGATCCGCTACCAGAAGAAACACTACAATTATGTTTAAACACCGATGCTGTTTTATTTGGTGCAATTGGCGACCCAAAATACGACAACGATCCATCGGCAAAGGTACGCCCAGAGCAAGGTTTATTAAAACTACGTAAGTCGTTAGGGCTGTATACCAACATTCGCCCAATTAAAGCCTTCCCTACCTTAATCGATAAATCGCCTTTAAAAGAAGATCGTATTTTAGGAACCGATCTTACTATTTATAGAGAGCTTACTGGCGGAATTTATTTCGGTGAAAAAAACTTAAATGAGGAAGGTACGGTAGCATCCGATTTATGTGAATATGCCGAATACGAAATAGAGCGTATTGCTCATTTAGCGTTTAAAGCTGCCCGTGCACGCAGAAAAAAATTAACCTTGGTAGACAAAGCCAATGTGTTAGAAACCTCTCGCTTGTGGCGTAAAGTGGTTACCAACATTGGTGAAAGTTACAAAGATGTTGAATTGGATTTTCTGTTTGTTGACAATGCTGCGATGCAAATGATTTTGAATCCGAGTCAGTTTGATGTTATTTTAACTGAAAACATGTTTGGCGATATTATTTCTGATGAAGGAAGTGTAATTGGAGGATCTATCGGGTTACTTGCTTCTGCTTCTGTTGGTGATGAAAATGCTATGTTTGAACCTATCCACGGATCTTTTCCGCAAGGAAAAGGAAAAGGAATTGCCAACCCAATTGCTTCTATCCTATCGGCGGCGATGCTTTTAGAACACTTTAAACTATTTGAAGAAGCACAAGCAATACATAAAGCGGTTGAAAAATCTTTAGAAATGAAAATTGTAACTCCAGATTTAGACGCTGAGAGTAAAAAAACAACTTCGGATGTTGGTAACTTTATTGCTGATTATGTTGCCAATGCTGAAGAAATAATAAATTACAATCAAGAAAATATAGATTACGGAAAATCTACAATTATTTAATTTCTTTAGGCATTGCCTAAAAATTGTTAATAGTAAACACACTTTATTCTTACCGTAGAATAAAGTGTGTTTTCATTTTGTAGCGTCTATACTCAAATTTACAACATTAGGAAAAATTAGTAATTATTCTAGTATTGTAATTAACCTCTGTTCGATATAAATACCAAAATATAAAACCCTAATATTTTTATTTAAGTTGTTTAACATTGATTTCATTTTTGTCTTGACACAAAAACGAAACAAAAAGTCAAGACTTATTAAAAAAGTATAAGAAAATCTACGGAAACACCTTCCACAGATTAAAAGAACTCGCTTCGCTCAAACAGCTTTTAATCTTTTGTCCAACACTGCTTCCTTGATTTTCAATACTTTTTAAATAGGTCAATTTTACCACATATTCATCGTTCTTACGTCGAACTCATGTTAAATAAAATCAAGCGAAAAAGAAATAATAATCACGGCTTTTTGGGACAATCGGCAAGACAGCAAGAAACTCTTGAAAATATTGGAAGCCAAAAACAATTAAATCCTCTTTCTAATTAATTCAGTATTTTTTATACTCCAGAAAAGTATTGCTAAGCTTCTCTTTTAAAAAACACTTTTAAAAAGTTGCTATTTTTTGCGTTAGGGATTGAAGCAAGCTACCGTGTAGCGCGGAAAGCCCGACCCGACGGGGGAACGCCCAACTACTACTAACTGGTAGGCAATGGCGCACCTACAGCAATATCGCAACGGTGACCTGGCTGCCCGTGCTCTGGATTGAGCATGGTATTGGTATTGAGCATAGAACTGTTGCTAAGTGGCGCGTTTAAAGGTGCTCCGACAGCAATATCGCATCGATGCCCTGGTTGCCCATGCGCTGGGTTGAGTCCGTTTCCAGAAGTGTTGGAGTTTGCATTTTCGAAAGATTCTACGGGAGTTGCCTCGGCGGCAGCTTCGCTATCGTAACCGTCTAAAGTTTCTTTGGTTGACCACGAATTGGCAGTTGTAGCAATGTAATACACACCAACAGCAATAAGAACGGTGGTTATAAGTATGATTCCGATTTTCTTCATGAGGACAAATTTTGTATGTGTACAATCGACAATACTGTGTTTTGATTGTTCAGTAAAAATAAGAAATTCATTTTAAATAGTGAGATCTTCAGCTTTTAGACTCAGTGAACTTGCATTTATACTGAATATCAAGTTGTTAATTTTTATTTTGTAGAATTTATTCGTAATTTATATCGCTTATAAAAGTTCGAAAGCATGAATAAATCGATAACTTTACGAAATTTATTTCTTCATGGGAAGAAGTGTATTGGACTTGAATACCAGTCGGACAAGGTGATTAATGCGCTTGTAAAAGAATTGCCAAATCCGCGTTGGAATAAAATGATGGGGATTGTTTATGTTGATAATACTCCGAAGAATATAGACGCTATTTTTAAAAAATTTAAAGGTGTTGCATGGATAAATAGCAATTATTTTTTTTCGAATAAACCTTTAGAAAATGATAATGACACTTTAAATTTTGATTGGTTTCACAAACGGAAACTCCCCGTAAACCATAGGCGCTGCCCTGCTCCTTATTTACAAAAGCTAAAATTGAAACGTTACGCTATGGCCACTGCCAAAATTTATGTTAAGCATTTTGAGAGTTTTATAAATTATTATCGATCGATTGAATTGGAGGATATTGACGAGAATGACATTCGGTTTTATTTGGAAAAACTGATTGATCAAAACCGATCGAACTCGTATGTAAATTTGTCGATTAATGCGATTAAATTTTATTATGAAGTGGTGCTTAATATGCCAAACAGATTTTATTTGATAGAGCGCCCACAGAAGGAAGTTTTGTTACCCAAAGTTTTGTCGAAAGACGATATTTTACAAATGATTGCCCATACAACCAATGTGAAGCATAGGTGTATAATTTCGTTATTATATTCATCGGGTTTGAGAAGGAGTGAGTTAATAAATTTAAAAATAGAAGACATTGACAGTAAGCGGATGGTGATTAGAGTACGACAAGCGAAAGGTAAGAAGGACCGTTTTACAATACTTAATAAAAGTGTTTTGGAAGATTTAAGGTTGTATTTTAAAATGTACAGACCTGTACGTTATTTATTTGAAGGCGCCATAAGGTCGATGAAGTACAACGAATCGAGTGTTTTAAGAGTTGTTACCCATGCAGCCAACAGAGCGGGTTTACACCAAAGAGTAACGCCGCATATGTTGCGCCATAGTTTTGCTACACACTTATTGGAAGACGGAATTGATATTAGACACATACAATTATTACTCGGTCATGAATCGACAAAAACCACTGAAATATACACGCATGTAGCGGTAAATAATTTTAAAAACATTAAAGATTTGTTACCTTAGCACAAAAAAGGTATATAGTGCATTCGCACTATACCGAATTGTTGTGCGTAAGCTCGAAAAACAAACAGAAAACTGAAAATGGAACTGAAATTTAAAGCAGAAATTTACAAAGTCGGAATAAATGCTTGTGTTGATGTACCCGAAAATATCACGGAAAAAATGACGGCGAAAAATGGATATATAAAAGTTAAAGGGGTAATAAACGGCTTTAAATTTTCCAAACATCTCGTTCCTGTAAAAAATAAGCCATATCGGCTTTTTATAAACATCCCAATGCTAAAAGGCGGAAAATCGGAATTGGGGAAAACAGCGGAATTTGTAATTGTTCAGGACTTTGATGACGAAAGAAAAAGTTACCCAATACCTGAGATGCTAACCGAAAAGTTGAACGATAAAAAATTAACAGCGGATTTCAACAATCTCACGGAATCAAGAAAAACCGAAATTTTGAAATACCTGAACTATATCAAAACGGAAAAGACACTTGGACGGAACATTGACAAACTGGTTGGAAAGCTCGAACGGAAAGAAAAAAATATACGAATACCTTAAAAAAAGCCAGCGCACAACATTGTATAACCGCAATTACGGCGGATTCGACTACCCTTCGGCTACGCTCAGGACTGGCTCTCAAATCCACTCGGAATTGCTAACTTCGGTGCTAAACCGAAAATTAACTTATATTTATCCGTAACTGCGGTTATACGAGACCGTTGGCTTTAATGCCTCAAACACGGTGTAAAGATCCTATTTTAACTCTAAAAAGATTTGTTTTAAATATAGTTTTGACAAAAAATAAAGCGGTAACTGAATATTTCAGAAACGAAAAAACTTTCTTGTAAATTTCCAACGTTTAATCTCAAATCCTACTAGTTGAAAAAACTGCCGAAAAGCTATTTCGAAAGATCAAACTCCGAATAAATATTTAGCTGACTGAAACCTGATTTGATTTTGATAACCTAACTCAAAAGAAAAATTAATACTCAAAAAAACGGTTGATTGAAAAGTCTTGTGTAAAAAGATTTTTTAAATTTCATCAAAATTAAATACTTAAGGTTAATGAATGTTTCTCAAAGAAAGAAACTGAATAAAAGCACTAAAAGCCAACAACGTGTAAGCGCAATTGCTGGCTGATTTTTCCTGCGGAAAAATCTCGCTAAATCCAAACACTCTCGTTTTTTTGCTATCTTAGTGCAAAAACACAGCAACTGACGTTTACACAACA
>NZ_JAESVF010000017.1:0-28225 GCF_038433465.1 Joostella sp. CR20
TACTGCATTAAAGAAAAATTGAACATATGAGTAAAAATTACCCTAAAGGTTCTGAATGGAGAATTTGGGATTTACATATTCACACACCAGGAACGAAAAAGAATGACCAGTTTACAGGTGCAACTCTTGAAGAAAAATGGGATAATTACGTTACTTCAATTAATGATTCTGATAAAGAAATTTCTGTACTTGGAATAACAGATTATTTTAGTATCGAAAACTATTTCAAATTTAAACAGTTACAAACGGAAGGGAAAATAACAAAACAATTTGACCTTGTCTTACCAAATATCGAACTGAGAGTTTTACCTGTGACAGGTTCTGCAACACCAATTAACTTACATTGTATTTTTAACAATGAAATAGATTCTGAAATTGAAACAAGGTTTTTAGCTAAGCTCAAATTCACAAATTCAAATAGCAGTTACTCGGCTACCAAACAAGAACTAATAAGGTTTGGAAGAGATCATTCTAATAATCAAACATTAGATGAAGAAACAGCATATAAAAAAGGGGTTGAACAATTTGTAATAACATTAGATTCCCTCGACTCAATATTTAAAAATGACCGAAAACTACGAGAAAATACAATAATTATAGCGTCTAATAAAAGTACTGATGGTGTTACAGGAATTGTGAAACATCAAGATTTTTTCATAAACAAAAATGAATCACAATTAGATGCTACACGCCAAAGCTTATATCAATTTTCAGATGCAATATTCTCGTCAAACGAAAGAGATAGGAATTATTTTATAGGTCAAAGTGTTGATGATGAACAAACGGTAATACGAAAATGTGGGTCTTTAAAACCTTGCTTTCACGGTTGTGATGCTCATTCAAATGACAAAATATTCAATCCTGATGATAATAGGTATTGTTGGATTAAAGCTGACCCAACTTTTGACGGATTAATACAAATTCTTTATGAACCAGAGGAAAGAATCAAAATTTCTGATAAAAACCCTATTCTTGAATTTGACAAACCTTACATTTCTAACATTAAATTTAAAAACAATTTGAATGTCTTTCAAGATGAAGATGACTTAAATTTTTCACATAATGAAGGTATTCCTTTAAATCAAAATTTAGTTACGATAATTGGTGGTCGTGGAGAAGGAAAAAGTATGCTTACCGATTATGTAGCCAGTAGCTTTATAGGTCAAGAACATTCAAAAGAGGGTGTTTTTAATAAAAATGGAGAGGTAAATTTATCATATCATAAATCCAACCAATCAGATGATGACATTATAAACTTTGACCTAACAGAAGACAAAAAAGCAGTAGAGTTTATTTATATAAATCAAGGGCGTTTAAAAACTTTAGTAGAGAAAAAAGACAAACAATTTCAACTTGCGAATTCAATAAGAAAACTCGCAAAACTAAAAGAACCAGAATTTGATAAGGAACTTGACCAACAAATATTAGATTCATTGCAAAAATTCCACGAATTGAATCGTTTTTTTGAGGCAAAAGATGAAGAAGGCAATCTAATAAACTCAATCAAGTATTTAGAAAGCCAAGAAAAAGCAATTAATGATTTTATCAGCAATATTACGACAAGTGAAAATAAAGATAAACTAGAGAAATACTCTGAAAACCTTAGAAACAGGAACAACCTAAACTCTAAACTCAAAGAATTAAATGAATTAGAGGTAAGTCTAAATAATTCAATTGAGGAACTAAATCAAAAAATTAGAAGCGTTAATGGTAAAGCCTCGAAAATATCGTTAATTAAACTTAGTACTTTAAAGAAACAATTTGATGAAATAATTGCTTGGAAATCTGAATTACAAAAAGAGATTGAAAAAATAACTGTTATAATTTCAGCTGTAAAGGAAGAATTTAAAGATTATAAAGGTGATTTAACGACATTATTAAACGATATAGACAAGTTTCAAAAAAACTTATCAGAAATACGAGAGAAGATTGCAAGTTCAAAATCGAAAAGTGAAGAATTAACGAAACTTAAAAAAAAGATATTCTTTTCAGACCAAGAACATATTTCGCTTATCGACAAAATTAAAGCAGACTATGAATCACAAATTTCTGAATTGTTGAAAAATTGGGGTGAATTCAAAGATGTAGATTCTAAAGAAGGATTAAATCTTTCTCAAAAAGCCATTATGAAAAATCTTTTAACAGACCTTGAAATAGAGGTTAAAATAGATTTTGACATTGAAAAATTTTACGGCTTAATCTATCATTCCATTGATGGTGCAAAATGGAGAATTAAAGGAAATAGAGAAGCGCAAAAAAATGCGTTTGAGATAAACGATTTAGATTCCTTTTTCAATTTTCTAAAAAACAAGTATCAAGACTTTTATGAAAGTGATAATATTCATAGTAAAACCCTAAAAAACATATTCTTTAAAGAATCAGAGCGTAAACAGTATTTAAAAGTATTTCCAATCCTTAAATACAAAGGAAAAGATTTAAATAAGATTTCAGTTGGTCAAAAAGGAACGGTCTATTTAAAAATGATGCTTGCGACAGAAGCATTTTCTAAACCAATCATTTTTGATCAACCAGAGGATGATTTAGATAATGAATTTATTATGCAAAATTTAATCACCTTATTCAAGGAATTGAAACAATATAGACAAGTAATTATTGTAACCCATAATGCTAATTTAGTTGTAAATGCTGATGCGGAACAAGTAATTGTTGCCTCAAATATTGACGGAGAACTAAATTATGTTTCGGGAAGTTTAGAGAATCAATTGATTAATTCAAAGATTTGCCAAATCCTTGAAGGTGGAGAAATTGCCTTTGAAAAGCGAAGGAGGAAATACCAGCAAATCCAATAATAACGCAGTACAACAACGTATATAAAAAATAGCGGTTTAATCGCTTAAAAGAAACAAAATGAATAAATTAAAGGTCTGTTATAATCCGAAAAGTTAGTGCGTAGAACCTGCTACTTTTCATATACAACACCGTTAGCGGTAATTTGAACCAAAATCTGAATGAGAGAACAAATAACAGTTGATAAAGCAATAAAAAGAGGACATTTAATTGTGAATGTTCCTGTATTTATCGCAATTATTGGCTGTCCAGCTTTGGCTTTATACTTATCAAAACAGAATTTAATTCCTGGTTGGGGAATTGGAATAGCTTTTTTGATAGGGTCTGTTTTAGCTTGGTTAATTTGGAGCTTTATGATTACCAAATGGAGAATTTGGGCATTTGAGAATGTGAGAAACGTACACGAGTTAAAGAAAAGAGCTATCCAAGAAAAATTGATTTGGAATGACGGAAATATTTTTGAAAAAACGGAAATAAGAAATACCGAGGATAAGAGTAAACTAAAAAAACTTGAAAAGAAATTTGAGCAAGAAGATGAATATCGAGAAGATTACTCTCTTCCACCAAAAATGAAAATTCATTATTCGAAAATTTACAATTATGCAGAATTAGGAGTTTCAATTTTAATAACTATTGGTGGAGTTTACTTTTTCTTTCAAGGAACTACAATGAATTATATTTTGGGAGTTATATTAATAGGTGTTGGAATTTATAACTCAATAAAACAATCTCAAAAAGCATTCAATAACGAACCACAAATAATAATTGACTCGAAAGGAATACAAACTAATAACGTAGAATTTAAAAGTTGGTCGAATATAGAAAGTGAAGAGGTTGTTCAAGAAGGTTATGGCAAATCAGCTAAATCTTATCTGACTTATTTCTACGATGAAGAAGAATTTGAAAAAATAGAAATTGACTCTCTGAATGTAACACACAGAGAATTAGAAAATATTATAAGAACATACAGAATACGAAATAATAAAAACTACCGCTAACAATGGCTATAAGTAATTGCTTGTTCTCGCCTACTTCTGAAAATCCTCGCGGATTTTCAGTTTGGTGTGTACTTGCTAAGTTAAGTGCTAAACCACGCAACTACTCATAGCCGAGACCGTTGTAAAACATTATGACCCGTGATAAAATAAGTAAAATTCAAACATTATGAGAAATATCATCTTCATTTTAGCCTTTACCCTATTCTCCTTAGCTTCCTTTGCTAAAGAAATTGAAGTAACAATTGTATTTGAAAAATTTACAGAAAAAGAAAACATTTCAGCTGAACTTCTTATAATTGAAACTAATCAAAGAATTGAAATCAATCAAATAGAAAACTTTAAAGTTACTCTTCCAGAAAAAGGAAAATATAAATTTAGTTTCATTTCAAAAGACTTTATAGGATATACCACCTACCCAAAACGAATTAACGAAAAGAATAATACCGTAACCATTAAGTTATTTTCTAAAAGTGAACTAGCTGAGAATGGAATCTACGTACCATCACTAGAATTAGAAACAGATTTAACTGATGAGCAAATAAAGCAACGAATCGAATCTGGTACTCTAAACTTCATTATGCACGGAATAGACAGTTCAGTGCCAAAAGAATATTTAGAATTTAAAGAAAAATACGGAATAGGACTTGTGAAAAAAAATTGTATGATTGACCCTTTGTCGTTTAAAAACACCATAAAGAATAATCAAATGATTTATGAATATATGAATAGGATTTATGGAACTGAATGGTTGAATGAATTAACATCAAAACCTTTCGGAATTAAATAGAAAAACAAAAACGTTTTACAACAACGTGTAAGCGCAATTGCTGGCTGATTTTTCCTGCGGAAAAATCTAGCTAAATCCAAACGCTCGCGTTTTTTTGCTATCTTAGTACAAAATCACAGCAACTGACGTTTACACAATACCGTTAGCTTGCATTATAAAGACGATACAGTACACAAACAATAGATTATTAGTATGAAAAGATTCTTAGGTATGTTTATTTATATTGGTTTAACAACAAGTACTTTTGCGCAGTTGCAGTATTCTCAATATTTTATTGACATAGAACCAATAACAAATCAGACTATCTACAAAAACATTCCTAATACGATTGCAATTGAGCCAAATCAAGACTTGGAGTTCCCTATTGATAGCATAAAAGTAGAATGTGAAGGTGGAATAGCATCAACTATTTCGAGCGGTTTGTTAACTTTAACACCAAATCCTAACTCTTCTTATTGTCAATTGAAATTTTTTTTTGGAGAAAAACAAGTCGGATATAAAATTCTATTCCCTAAAAGGTTGCCTGAACCATTTTTTTATTCTTATCAACTTAATGACAAGGATGAAAGCTCATTTTATGGATTAACACTTGGCTCACAGGTAGGCATAGACGAAATTAAAAGAATTAAGGAGTTCGAATTATTAACAGATTTAGGAACAGGAAAAAATGGACATATGTTTGTACTAAACTCGTTTGATTATAAAATATTGCGAGATGATAAAATTGTAATCAATGGTACAAATACTACTGGAATTCTTAGTAAAGAAACGATTGCGGATTTTGAAAAACTTAAGGTTGGTGATTTTCTGATTTTATATAATGTAAATTGTAATTTAAAAAATGGATTTGATAAAAGGATTTTTAATTATAGAGTTGTGAAGATAACAAACGCAAGCTAACAATGTATATACAAAATAGGCGAAATAGTAGTAAATTTAAGGGGTGTAGCCCACTTCAAAATCGTAATGGTTTGATAAGTTTGAATCCCACAATCACCTACTTTGCATATACTCACCGTTGTATGTAATGCCCAAAACGCAACAATGAGAATTGAAAATACCGACAGAAATTCAGCAAATGGACAAAAATCTAAACCAAATTAAAACGGAAATTTATGACAAGTGCTCACTTGAGATTTCCGATTTTATAGTCGAAACTGAAAGTAAAGAATATGATGCTTGTCGATTTCAACTAAACGGACTGAATATTTTGAATAGAAATGCTAAAATAACACCAAAAAAAGTCGGACAATTTGTTACATTTTGGAAGCGAAATGAAAATGGCCCGATTGAACCGTTCGATGAAAATGACCAATTTGATTTTTACACTGTAAATGTTCGGACTGAAAATGAATTTGGACAGTTTGTATTTCCGAAGTCTATACTAATTAAAAAAGGAATTATCTCAACTGAAAAGAAAGAGGGAAAACGAGCATTCAGAGTTTATCCGAATTGGGATATTGCGAAAAACAAACAAGCAGAACGAACTCAAAAATGGCAACTGAATTATTTTTATCAAATAAACAGTTCGACTGATTTACAAAAAGTGACCGAATTGTATAATGGAAAATAAAGCACTACATACAACAATGTATAACCGCAATTACGGCGGATTCGACTACGTCCGAATCCACTCGGAATTGCTAACGTCAGTGCTAAACCGAAAAACTTCGTATATTTAGCCGTAACTGACGGTTATACTTACCCGTTGTGCAGTATAAAAAGTGTTTAAAAAAGCCAACTTCTTCTCTACTCCTTTTTCAGTTTTTTAAGGCAGGTAAATGCAGTTCCTTTTCCGTCGGTGTTTATTTAAAAGTTCAGTATTTTAAAACAAAGGCAAAAAGCAAACGCACGGTAGCCTGCCACAAATCTGTACGCAAGCAATACGTAACAACTTTGCTTTTTGCGGTTAGTTTGCTAAGTTTTGCGTTTTGACTTACACTGCACAACAATATGTACAGTTCATTGCTACGGAATTTCCTTGCGGAAATTCGGGCGCATTTTACTATCTTAGTTTCTTAAATCTGAAAATCCTACGGATTTTCACGCAACGAAACCATACATTTAACCGTTGTAGGTAATGCGAGAAAATCGTCCTAAATTGAAAAATGGATTTAAATAAAATTAATAGTTACATAGAAAACAAAGTCGAGGAAAACCTAAATCTTGACTACAAAGCATCTGGTTCATTACAACGTAATGACAAAAAAACTAATGAAATTTCCAAAGATGTTTCTGCTTTTGCTAATTCCGACGGAGGACTAATAATTTATGGAATAAAGGAAGATAAAATTAATAGGCATTTACCCGAATCTATTGACGCAATAAACCGAAAAGAGATTACTAAAGAATGGCTTGAACAAATCATTCAAAGTAAAATTCGACCAAGAATCGACGGAATTAAAATTCATTCAATTACCGTTAACGAACAATCTGATGAAGTAGTTTACGCTGTTGAAATTCCTAAAAGTAATACAGCTCATCAAGCAAACGACCGAAAATACTATAAAAGGTTCAATTTTAATTCGGAACCAATGTACGATTATGAAATAAGGGACATTTTAAATCGGACTAAATCACCAGTTATCGACCTTGAATTAGAGATAACCAAAAAGACTTATGAAGTTACTAAACCAACTTATGGAATTCCTTCATTCTCAATCGGAAATGATGGAATGTTTCAAAAAGCAGAACCGACAAAAGAATATAAAACTAACTATACATTAAGAGTTTGGGCTAGAAATAACGGAAAAGTATTAGCAAATTACTTAAATGCATATATCAATATTCCACAAGAATATTTGAAAGAAGAGGAAGAATCAAAAAGTGGAGTCGCAAGCATATTTATGGAAAACACTATTCGAGATGTTGTGGACTCGACATATATTCCAACAATGAATGGAGGTTATGCTAGTCCTAAATATGGACCATCAAGATATGACCCAATCTTACCAACTAGATGTTTACACCTAAAAGACATAAAACTTAATGGAAAATTTGAGAATTCTGACAAAGTTTTGGAATGGATAGTTTATTCAGACAACGCTGAACCGAGAAATGGAACAATAAAAATATCAGACATTGAAATATTTGAAAAATAAGCACTACCTACAACAATGGCTATACGTAATGCGGGCTGAACGGCAAAACCGAAGTTTGGGGCTTCTATTCCCCTCGCAGTTTTGTATATTTATTGACAGAAAATAACAAATATAAAAACGGCTCGCTACAGTCTGTGCAAAATCGGAAACTATCGCTTCCAATTCCCGCACTACGCATAGCCGAGACCGTTACCCAACATTTGAAAAAAACCAAACAAATAATTTTATGAAATACTTAATTGCCCTTTTGTTAATTACAAATCTTTCTTTTGCTCAAGAATGGACAAAAACCGAATTGAATGTTTTTTCTTCAATCGAATTTCCTGTTGCACCTGAAAAAACTGCGCAAAATGGAGATATTTACTATTCAACTTCCGACGACTATGGAGTTTACCTCGTAATGATTAGAAATATGGGAAACCAAAAAATATCTGAATCGGAATTACCACAGTTCTATGAAGGATTTCTATACGGTGTACTAAAATCGGTAAATGGAGAATTAATTAAACAAAATGAGTTTAACACAAATGGGATTATTGGAAATGAAATGGTTTATTTAGCCAATTCTAATCCTCAATTACCGAATTTAAGACATAAACGTGTCATTCTCAAAAACAATAATTTGATAAGCTACGAATTTTGGACTTTCGAAGAAAGTGAACAATTAGCTTCAAAAAATAAAGAAAGGTTTTTCAATTCAATAGCTGTTTCAAATACAAAAATTGCTGAACCAGAAAATCCTGAAAATGAGGAAACCAATTCTGCATATGAAAGTGGATTTTTGATTGGAAAAGTAGTGTTTTACTTATTTGTAGTTGGCTTAATTATTAGCGGAATTTTATTAATTCGCAAACTGACAAAGAAAAAAAATAAAAACGTTGGGTAACAACGTGTATAATTCATTGCTTCTGATTTTCCTTCGGAAAATCCTCGCGCTGAATTATTGCCTTTTATTTTTTACTAAATTAGTTGCTAAACCAACGCAACGAAATCATACACAAACCGTTGTAAGCCATTTGAAAAAACCACCAAGAATTTGATACTCAGAAATGAAAAAGCACAATTACGAAATAAAAGTTGAATGGACAGGAAACGAAGGAAAAGGAACTTTAAATTACAAATCATACAACAGAAATCATAGAATTATAGCTGACGGAAAATATAATGGGATTAATGGTTCATCAGACCCTTCTTTTTTGGGAGATAATACAAAATATAATCCCGAGGACCTTTTTTTATCTTCTTTATCGGCTTGTCATATGCTTTGGTATTTGCATCTATGTTCGGCAAACAACATTATAGTAACTGAATATTCTGACAATGCTACAGGAATTATGGAAGAAACTAAAGATGGAAGCGGAAAATTTACCGAAGTTACTCTTAACCCAAAAGTAAAAATTACGGATAAAGAAATGATTGAAAAAGCAAAAGAACTACACAAAGTAGCAAACAAAATGTGTTTTATTGCCAATTCTTGCAATTTCAAAATAGGACATAAACCGAATATAATAACTGAATAAAAAAACGGCTTACAACAATATATAACCGCAATTACGGCGGATTCGACTACGTCCGAATCCACTCGGAATTACTAACGACAGTGCCAAACCGAAAAACTTTGTATATTTATCCGTAACTGACGGTTATACTTACCCGTTGTACAGCATAAAAAGTGTTTAAAAAGCCACAACTTCTTCTCTACTCCTTTTTTGGTTTTTAAAGGCAGGTAAATGCAGATTCTATTCCATCGGTGTATTTTTGAAAGTTCAGTTTTTAAAAATAAGGGCAAAAAGCAAACGCACAGTAACCAGCCACCAAACTATACGCAAGCAGAACGTAACAATTTTGCTTTTTGCGGTTTATTTGCTAAGTTTTGCGTCTTGACTTACACTGCACAACACTATGTATAGTTCATTGCTGTGGAATTTCCTTGCGGAAATTCAAGCGTTTTTTACTATCTTAGTTTTCAAAGCTGAAAATCCTGCGGATTTTCACGCAACGAAACCATACATGTAACCGTTGTGCGTCATTTGAAAAAACAGAAGAACACTTAATGAAATATAGTTTAATAATCATAACTTTTTACCTTCTAATTTCCTGTCAAACCAACGGACAGAAAAAACAAAATAACGATTCTGACTTGTCGTTAAGAATTGACTCAATAATTAGCGGACAAAAATTCAATGGAGTAATTTTGGTTTCCGTTGACTCAACCGACATCTATTCAAAAGCAATTGGTTTTTCTGATTTGGAAAACGAAACTAAACTAGAGATAAACGACCAATTTGTAATAGGCTCCATAAGCAAACAAATTACAGCCGTATTGGTTTTGAGAGAATATGAAAAGAAAAATCTTGAACTTGACGATTCGATTGGAAAATACTTAACCCAAATAAATCAGCCTTGGACAAAACAAGTAACCATTCATCACCTGTTAATTCACACTCACGGAATTGTTGACTTGAACAAACCATTGGAATTTAAACAAGGCTCACAATTCCATTATTCCCAATTGGGATATGAACTGCTCGCTCAAATCCTTGAAAAGGTTACTAAAAAATCTTTTGAACAATTATCAACCGAACTTTTTGAAAATTATGGACTTAAAAACACATTTCATCCTAGTAACAAAAAATACGAACACCTAGTAAAAGGCTATGAAGAAAACGAAAATGGAATTTTGGTCTTTGCTACAAATAGTTTAGACAATTATGTTCCAGCCGGTAGTTTCATATCAAATGCAG
The DNA here is from genome assembly GCF_038433465.1 of Joostella sp. CR20. Taxonomy (NCBI): domain Bacteria; kingdom Pseudomonadati; phylum Bacteroidota; class Flavobacteriia; order Flavobacteriales; family Flavobacteriaceae; genus Joostella; species Joostella sp. CR20. The sequence goes on from NZ_JAESVF010000017.1 coordinate 10,439, forward strand.
CCGACCTGAAAAAATGGAACGAAAATTTATATTCGGGAAAATTGGTTACGAAAGAAACTCTGAAATTGATGACAACTAAATACGCAACTCGAATCCATCCGATTTTTGAAACAGTTGATTATGGATATGGACTACTTTTTAAAGACGGAGAACAAAATATTCAAGTAGGTGCATTGGGTTATGTACCTGGATTTGTATCTACTTGCTATTATTATCCACAGGAAAACTTGAATCTTGTCATTTTGGAAAATACTGCAAACAATTTAAATGACTTTAAACAGACATTTAAGATACATACAGAAATTATGGAATTGATAAAAAAACGAACGCACAACAACGTATATAAAAAATAGCGGTTTTAGTGCTTAAATCAAAGTGATTTCCATATATTTGAGTTAGTACAAAACCGAAAAGTTCGGCTTCCCTACTCCGCTACTTTTTATATACAAAACCGTTGTACAGTATAAAAAGTGTTTATAAAGCCAACTTCTTTTCTACTCCTTTTTTAGGTTTTTAAGGCAGGTAAATACAGTTCCTTTTCCATCGGTGTTTATTTAAAAGTTCAGTATTTAAAGACAAAGGCAAAAAGCAAACGCACGGTAGCCTGCCACAAATCTGTACGCAATCAATACGTAACAACTTTGCTTTTTGCGGTTTATTTGCTAAGGTTTGCGTTTTGACTTACACTGCACAACAATATGTACAGTTCATTGCTGTGGAATTTCCTTGCGGAAATTCGGGCGTTTTTGCTATATTAGTTTCTTAATCTGAAAATCCTACGGATTTTCACGCAACGAAACCATACATTTAACCGTTGTACAGCATAAAAAGTGTTTAAAAAGCCAGCTTCTTCTCTACTTCTTTTTTAGTTTTTAAAGGCAGGTAAATGCAGTTTCTATTCCATCGGTGTATTTTTGAAAAATCAGTTTTTAAACGCAAAGGCAAAAAGCAAACGCACAGTAACCAGCCACCAAGCTGTACGCAAGCAGAACGTAACAACCTTGCTTTTTGCAATTTATTTGCTAAGTTTTGCGTCTTAACTTACACTGCACAACACTATGTATAGTTCATTGCTGTGGAATTTCCTTGCGGAAATTCAAGCGTTTTTGCTATCTTAGTTTCCAAAGCTGAAAATCCTGCGGATTTTCACGCAACAAACCATACATGTAACCGTTGGCTGCAAGCCGAAAAAATCACACGAAATAAAATGGAAATCAGAAAAGCAAATGTTCAAGACGTTGAAAAACTAAAAGAAATCGGGAAGCTGACTTTTGCCGAAACTTTTTCTTCAGAAAACAGCGAAGAAAATATGAATGAATATTTGGAAAATGGATTTTCAACAAAAAAACTGACTGCGGAGCTAACCGACCAAAATGCTGAATTTTACTTTGCAGAACTTAATGAAAAAACAATCGGATATTTAAAAGTGAACGTTGGACAATCCCAAACCGAAATAAAGGATAAAAACGCACTGGAAATTGAACGAATTTATGTGCTAAAAGAATTTCACGGAAAAAAGGTCGGGCAAATTCTTTACGATAAAGCCATTGAATTGGCGAAAGAAAAAAATGTGAAATATGTTTGGTTGGGAGTTTGGGAACAAAATCCGAGAGCAATCCGATTTTATGAGAAAAATGGATTTAAAGCGTTTGACAAACACATTTTCAAGCTTGGGAATGATGAACAAACAGACATAATGATGAAACTAAAATTGAATGGGAAAAAGCCTGCAGCCAACAACGTGTATAGTTAATTGCTCGCAACTACCCTACTCGGAAAATCCTACGGATTTTCCTCAGGTTCGGTTTCTTTTTGCTAAATTAGTTACCTAAACCAACGCAACAAACCATACACAACACCGTTGTAAACAATTTGAACAAAAATCTCGCTAAATATGGAATTATAAGTATAATTGGAATCATTTTGATTTACCAATTTCTTCCTATTGGAGATTATTGCTCTGGACTTTTGAACTTTTTGAACTCTTTATTCCTACTTGGATTATTAATAATAATTCTTCTCATTTTGACAATTCGGAATCTAATACGAATCAAAAAAAAGAATGGAAAATTTGACTTCATTCCGTTAATTCTTGTTCTGATTTTCGGAACCGTTTGGTATTTAATAATCGATTTACCTGACAAAAAATTCTGGACTCAAAAATCACTAATCGGATTTATCGAAATGGAAGGAACACCTAAAAGTGGAACTTTAGAATTGTTTAAAAATGGTTCGTTCGGAGCTTCATATCATCGTGCTGACTACAGTTGTACTTATCAAGGAAATTATGAAATAATTGACAATCGATTAGTTCTTAAACGAACTGATTTAACCGAATTGACTGATAAAGTTTTTACAACAGAATACTTGATTAATCGAAAAGATAGCATTCTAAAACCAATGAAAAACGGATTTATGGAAATCGGAATTTCAAAAATAATGGAATGAAAAAACTGTTTACAACAATGTATAACCGCAATTACGGCGGATTCGACTACGTCCGAATCCACTCGGAATTGCTAACGGTAGTTCCAAACCGAAAATTATTGTATATTTAATCCGTAACTACTGTTATACGTAACCGTTGTGCAGTATAAAAAGTGTTTAAAAAAGCTAACTTCTTCTCTACTCCTTTTTTAGGTTTTTAAGGCAGGTAAATACAGTTCCTTTTCCGTCGGTGTTTATTTAAAAGTTTAGTATTTTAAGACAAAGGCAAAAAGCAAACGCACAGTAAATAGCCACCAATCTGTACGCAAGCAATACGTAACAACTTTGCTTTTTGCAGTTTATTTGCTAAGGTTTGCGTTTTGACTTACACTGCACAACAATATGTACAGTTCATTGCTACGGAATTTCCTCGCGAAAATTCAAGCGTTTTTGCTATCTTAGTTTTCTAAAGCTGAAAATCCTACGGATTTTCACGCAACGAAACCATACATGTAACCGTTGTAAGCCATTTGAAAAAACCACCAAGAATTTGATACTCAGAAATGAAAAAGCACAATTACGAAATAAAAGTTGAATGGACAGGAAACGAAGGAAAAGGAACTTTAAATTACAAATCATACAACAGAAATCATAGAATTATAGCTGACGGAAAATATAATGGGATTAATGGTTCATCAGACCCTTCTTTTTTGGGAGATAATACAAAATATAATCCCGAGGACCTTTTTTTATCTTCTTTATCGGCTTGTCATATGCTTTGGTATTTGCATCTATGTTCGGCAAACAACATTATAGTAACTGAATATTCTGACAATGCTACAGGAATTATGGAAGAAACTAAAGATGGAAGCGGAAAATTTACCGAAGTTACTCTTAACCCAAAAGTAAAAATTACGGATAAAGAAATGATTGAAAAAGCAAAAGAACTACACAAAGTAGCAAACAAAATGTGTTTTATTGCCAATTCTTGCAATTTCAAAATAGGACATAAACCGAATATAATAACTGAATAAAAAAACGGCTTACAACAATATATAACCGCAATTACGGCGGATTCGACTACGTCCGAATCCACTCGGAATTACTAACGACAGTGCCAAACCGAAAAACTTTGTATATTTATCCGTAACTGACGGTTATACTTACCCGTTGTACAGTATAAAAAGTGTTTAAAAAAACTAACTTCTTCTCTACTCCTTTTTTTAGTTTTTAAGGCAGGTAAATGCAGTTCCTTTTCCGTCAGTGTTTATTTAAATGTTTAGTTTTTAAAGTCAAAGGCAAAAAGCAAACGCACAGTAGCCTGCCACCAATCTGTACGCAAGCAGAACGTAACAACTTTGCTTTTTGAGATTTATTTGCTAAGGTTTGCGTTTTGACTTACACTGCACAACAATATGTACAGTTCATTGCTACGGAATTTCCTTGCGGAAATTCGGGCGTTTTTACTATCTTAGTTTCCAAAGCTGAAAATCCTACGGATTTTCACGCAACGAAACCATACATTTAACCGTTGCCATTCATTGCGGAACGCACTCAAAACCGACAAATAAATATGACCAAATTAAATAAATGGATTCTAATAAATTGTTTGATATCATTTTTAATGTTTTCATTTATTTTTTATAAAAATGTTGGAGTATCTGGTGGAGATATAGCTATTTATGCTTTAAACCTAATATTCGGAATCATTCAAATAATAACAGTAATAATCCTGATTTGGAAAAAAGAGAAGAAGTTTTATAAGGTTATACTTTTCATTCTACTCTTTCAGATAATTGAAATAATGATAATGACAGTTTGGGGAAATAGTATAAATACATTTCTTAAATCTTATTAGTACTCTGAATTGAAAAACAATTGAATGTGGAATTTAGTAAGTTGCGGAATTTCTCACTCAATCGGAATTGAAAAATATTGTGGAATAAAGCGCTGAGTGAATTCACTCAAACTCTGAATAGTGGAACACGAAGTTTAGTGGAATAATTAAAAATCTGAAAAAAAACAACGAAATGGCAACAACGTGTATAGCTCATTGCGGCTGAATTCCTAATCGGAATTCATTGCAATTTGCTATCTTCGTTCTACGGCGGAAAATCCTCTCGGATTTCCCGCAACGAGCCATACACAAGACCGTTGTAGGGCATTTAAAGAAACCAAATATTGAGCAAGAAACTTAAATATGGAATTTTGACGATTGGACTAATAATTCTAATCGGATTTGCTCTTAAAGGAAGAGTTACACACGAAAAGTTTGACTCCGCAAAATGGAAAAACTGGACGGAATCAGAAACCGAATGGTCGTTAAGATGGGATATGATGAACAGTTTGAGAAATAACTATGACCTGAAAGGAATGTCCAAGAACGATATTTTAAAACTACTTGGAGAACCAGAATCAAAAACCGAAAATGAATTTGGTTATTATTTGGGCTATTCAAAGCGTGGGATTAATACTGGACGACTGACAATTAAATTTGATAAAAATAAAGTAACCGACTTTTCAGTTTGGGACGGATAGAATGAAAAGATATTTGACCATAAAGAACATTCTAATCGCAATAGGGATAATTATTTTTGACTTGGCGGTATACTTCGTCCTTGCTCTTTTACTTATGAATTATGACGATTTTTATGATGAGAGCAAAGGCGAATATTGGAGTTTAGAGAGTATGACCTTTTGGCAAAAAGTGAATTACATTGGATTTAATATTTGGCAAATTATCAATCTAATTGCGATTGGGTATATAATTTATCGAATCATAAAAGAAATAAAAAAACGCCCTACAACATTGGCTATAAACAATTGGGGCGATAGTGATAAACCGAAAGTATAAACATAAAACAAAGGTCGGTGCTAAACCGAAAAGTTAGGACATAAAATCCCCAACTGTTCATAGCCGCGACCGTTGTAAGCAAGCTGAAAAATGACATTCGAGGAATTAAACAAACATATAATCCCAATGACCGAATTCACCCTGAAATGGAGGTTTACGGAAGAAGAATATGACTTGCTTTCCGAACAGCATATTGCGGAATTAAAACCACTTGACAAAACCGGAGCGGAATTTCTTGCTGATTACATAAGCAACTGTAGAATTCATAGTCAAATGCCTTTTAAGAATGACCTATTTCGGAATTTGGACAAAGCGAAAATTCTTGAAGGAAATGAAAAAGAAATAACTAAATGGTTATACCAAAGAGCAATTCCTTTCGACAAAGAAGTGTATTTATCTTGGGATGGTCGAAACGGAATGATAACCAAATGGAAATTTGTAGTAAAATATTGGGATTCTATTTTTTACGGAGGTTCGGATGACTTAACTGTTTTTGACCAAAGTTTGGAATGGGCTTTATTATTCTTTCACGAAAACGAAATTTATTTCGGAACTAATAAAGAATACGAATCTAAAGCGGAATATGACGAAAATTGGTTTACACTGTAAAATAATTGAAATGAAAAGCCTGCTTACAACAATGTATAACCGCAATTACGGCGGATTCGACTTCGTCCGAATCCGCTCGGAATTGCTGACGTCAGTTCTTAACCGAAAATCATTAACTTTAATCCCGTAACTGACGGTTATACGTACCCGTTAGCTGTAATAAAACCAAATCGTTAAAGAAATGAGTATAATTAAAGCATTTTTATATACAGCTTTAGCGTTTGTGTTTTGGACAATAATTCAACTTGTAATATTTCTACCAATTAAAGCTCTCATTGAAGAACCAAATTACTTCACTCATATATTTGGAATAACTAAAATTATATCTGTTGTTGGATCATTTTTACTCATATATTTTTTCTTTTGGAAACCAAATTTTGATTTTAAAAAAGCTATTAAAATTGAAAATTATGATCCTCGGATATATTTATATCTTCCTATAATTGGAATTGGTATATTCCTTATAAATAAACCGTTTTGGGATTTCAATAAAATACTTGAATCCTATCAAGGAATTTCTACAAATGACAACTTCTTTAATTCTAAAAATAATATTACTATAATTTACAGTCTCATTTCCAATTTATTAATTGCACCTATAGTCGAGGAACTATTTTTTAGAAAATTTTTATTAGATAAATTATCAATAAAATATAAACCGATTATAGCATTAATTATTTCAAGTATCTGCTTTTCAATAATACATATCGAGACACCAAATAATTTAATACCAACTTTCATAAGTGGAATTATACTCGGAATAATATATTTGAAAACTAAAAAAGCTGGTTATTGTATATTGCTTCATTTCATTGTAAACTTAATTATAGTTACGACGAACAATGTTAGAATCTCTAATGACAATTGGCTGATTGGTTATAATTTTGACTTTATTTATTGGCTAATGTTTGGAATTGGAATTTTCATAACATCAATCGGAATGAGAAAAATTACTACAGCTAACACTGTATAACCGCAATTACGGCGGATTCGACTACGTCCGAATCCACTCGGAATTGCTAACGACAGTGCCAAATCGAAAAACTTCGTATATTTATCCGTAACTGACGGTTACACGAACCGTTACCAAACAGTTGAAAACCGAACAATGAAACAACTTCTGAGTTTAATATTAGCACTTTCAATTTTATCAAGTTGCGACCGAAAAAAGTCAGACAAAATCCAATCGAAACTCGAACAGAAAACTGAATTAGAAACGGTAAAATCAAAAAAGAATATCGATACAATTAATAATTATTGGGCTTTAATTCTCGACACTATTTCAAGCAAAAAAGAATTTAAAATCGTAGACTTAAACCATACCCTTGAAATAAAAACTTATAGCTTAAACGATAGTTCAATTGTTAAGAATTTATCTCAAAACGGAAAACAAGTCTACTTAGACCATTCTCACAAAATGGTAACTGATTTAAAACTTTTAACTGACTCAATTGTTGACAAAAAACAAATCGATAAAACTGACTTTGAAAAAAAACTAATTCCTGAATTTTATGCCGAATGTAATCTTTTCTCAACAGAAATTGACAGTATTGCGGAAAACAATATTTATCTGACTTCGGTCATGGCTGTTCCTGATACGGACAATCAATGGAGAGTTTGGTATTCGATTAAAATAAATTATAACCGACTTGGTAAATTGGAAATAAAAGAAACTGATTATGTCGGATTATAAAAACCGTTTGGTAACACTGTATAACCGCAATTACGGCGGATTCGACTACGTCCGAATCCACTCGGAATTGCTAACGGTAGTTCTAAACCGAAAATTATCGTATATTTAACCCGCAACTGCTGTTATACGTAACCGTTGTAAATAATTATACTCAAATTTGAACCAATTGAAAAAACATGAAGCTCCCTTTTCAAACCATGATTTGGAAATTATAAAATCAAAGAGTAAAAAATCTCATTTTGCTTGGTTTATAGCTAACATTATATTGGGTTTTATTTCAATCGGGTTACTAAATAAACCTGGCTTTGGATTTGTTGAATTTTTAGCCTGCCTCTTTTTTATTATTTCTTTTTTACCATACCTACGTTTCTTTTATAAAAGTCCAACAAAAAGAGATTTAGAGGAGAGAATTAAAGTTCACATAGAACTAAAAGTAAAATATAAAAGTAAAAATATGGATAACTTCCATCATTATAAAATAGAATTTGAAGAAAATCCTTATTTCTATAATTACGGTCTATTAGAAGAAGATTTTGATAACGTAAATGTTGGTGATATAATTTATATAGAATTCTCAAAATATGCTCGTTGGATTTTAAAAATTCAATGTAACGGGCAAGATATTGAAAACCCTTATTATGTCAAGTAATATTTCAGCAGAAAGAAGAAAGAGAATATCTAGCAATTATTGGAGGAAATTATTAGTAATGCTATTTCTTCTTTTCTTTTTTTGGATGCTTATTGCTTTTCCGTTTATGATTATAAATATTCAGGAAAAGACTCTCTATTTAATACACAAATCAGAATTTACTAAAAAGAAAGTTAAAATTGACTCTGTTGCTGTTAGAATAGGAACATCTGTAGGGAGTAAAAGTGGAGGACCCTCATATTATGGTTATGATCTATTATATAATAACTTAACAGAGAAAATAAGTCTAACAGATCCTAATGCAGTAGTCTTTATTTCTAAACAAGATAAAGATGATTTTAACCATTTTTCAACAATTCATAACTCAGGCCCATTTTATCTGCCAAAAAATGATTCTATATGGATATGGCATCATCATAAACTAAAAAATAGATACGCAACAGAAAACGAATTGATTTTAGATACTTCAGGATTCTTAATTCAAATTATCTCAAATATCATAATGGTCATAATTGTAATTTGGGGTGTTATATGGCAGATTAACAAATGGATAAAACTAAAGCAAAAAAAATAACTATTTACAACAACGTATAAAATTAATTGCTAGAACAAGCCTACTTACGAAATCATTACGAATTTTCCATTCGGTTTATTTTTTCTAAATTACGTGCTTAACCACGCAACTAATCTTATACAAAACCGTTAGCACCAATATAAACCAACGATCAACTAATGAACGAGAATTTAGAAAAAGAATATCTTTTATCAAGCAGGAAAAGACGAATAGCAGCATTTTTAATTGACTATTTTACATTTTCCTTTCTGATAGTAGGAATTGTATTCTTGTCACTTGGGACAGATTTTATGGACGAAAATAATTTCAGTAATCTGACAAGCAAAATGTTGCCGACAATGTTGATTGGATTTCTAATATACTTTGCGAAAGATTCAATAAAAGGAATTAGTCCTGGAAAGTGGGTTATGGGAATAATGGTAAGAGATGAAAATAAACCGAATGAAGTTCCTCCTTTTGGGAAATTATTTGTCCGAAATCTATTTTTAATAATTTGGCCAATAGAATTTATAGTTCTTGCATCAAGTCAAGATAAAAAACGACTTGGAGATAAAACTATAAAAGCAATTGTAGTTAAGAATCCTAATAAACCGGAAAAACTTCCGAGAGTTTTGGCATTAGTTGGAATTGGAATTGCCTTTTTTGCATTTACATTCTTATTTGCTGGCTCAGCAATAAAAAATTCAGATGCATACAAAGTTGCTATTTCAGAAATTGAACAAAATGAAGAAATCATATCAGAAATTGGCGGAATAAAAGATTATGGAATGATGCCTACAGGTAGTGTCAATATTTCAAATGGATATGGAGAAGCTCAATTGAGCATAAAAGTTATCGGAAATGAAAAGGATTTAAATGTTGGAGTTTACCTAACAAAAGAACCGAATGGTGAGTGGAAACTAATAGAACTGAATAAATAAAATACTGGTGCTAACAATGTATAACCGCAATTACGGTGGATTCGACTACGTCCGAATCCACTCGGAATTGCTAAAACCAGTTATTAACCGAAAATCATTATCTTTAATCCCGTAACTGACGGTTATACTTACCCGTTGTGCAGTATAAAAAGTGTTTAAAAAAGCTAACTTCTTCTCTACTCCTTTTTTAGGTTTTTAAGGCAGGTAAATGCAGTTCCTTTTCCGTCGGTGTTTATAAAAGTTAAGTATTTTAAAACAAAGGCAAAAAGCAAACGCACGGTAAACAGCCACCAAGCTGTACGCAAGCAATACGTAACAACTTTGCTTTTTGCAGTCAATTTGCTAAGTCTTGCGTTTTGACTTACACTGCACAACAATATGTACAGTTCATTGCTGCGGAATTTCCTTGCGGAAATTCGGGCGTTTTTGCTATCTTAGTTTCTTAAAACTGAAAATCCTAACGGATTTTCACGCAACAAACCATACATTTAACCGTTACCACACATTTGAGAAAAACGCTTTTCATATCGACAATTTTAGTTTTGAATTCATTCTTTTCGTTTGCCCAAAACAGAATTGAATTAGTTACGAATGATTGTAGTCAAGAAAATGGATTTACAATGTTTTTATTGGATAGAGCTAAACCTAAAATTCTAACTGAACAAAAATTTGAACAAGAAGAAAAATATTGGAATAATCAAAAGAAGATTTTACTTAATAATTCGGACATTATAAAAATAGAATACACGAATATTTTTGGACAGATAATTGACACAACTTTCACAAACGCAAAGGAACTGAATGAAATAAAAATCTGTGTAAATAAATTCAAAGATTACGAAAAGAAATCTCTAATAAAAGAATCAATCCAAAACGACCAAAGCTGGGTTTTAAACTCAACTTGGGGACATCAAACTTTTGAATCTGATGAACTGACTCTTAAACCTAAAAACGGATTTTTAAAATATAAATATTACAAAAACGGAAAAAGAATAAAGCGTGGAAAAATAAAAATAACGGAAAACGTTGTGGGCAGAATAGCTTTATTTGAGCGTAAACTGAATTTAATGCAAAATGCTGACAATTCTTGTAATTTCGGAGTTAGTTATAATCTCGACAACGGAACTGAAAAAATTAAATTTCAAGACGACAGTTGTTCTGGATTTTCGAATGAACAATTGTTAACTGAATTAAAAATAATGGAATAAAAAACGTGTGGTAACACCGTATATAATTTATTGCTAGTTATAGCCTACTTACGAAAATCCTCGCGGATTTTCTATTCGTTTTTTATTTGCTAAATCATGTGCTTAAAACACGCAACAAACCATATACAAACACGTTGGCAACAAGCTGAAAAAATTACGAATGAATCAAAATCTGGAACAAATATTTGAATTAGAATCTGCCGAAAAATATAATGAAGCATATTCTGAATATCGAAACCTGATTTCGGAAAACAACGCGGATTTTGAAACGTGGAAATATTATTTCTTCTTTTTGTGGTCTATGCTTGAAGATGTGAACGGACTATTTAAAAAAGATATTGACTTACGAACCGAATTGGAATCCGAATTAAAAAACGGACTGAAAAAATACTCGGAATTAGCTGAATTTAATTTTATTGCTGGATATGCGATTTCAATTTTCCCTTACGAATTTGGCGACTACGAAGAGTTGGAAATTAAAGGGAAAGAGATGCTAAAAAAGGCATTTGAATTGGAACAATCTAATCCGATTTATAAAATGGTTTACTTGGGTTCAAAGAGTCTGAATGAGAAAGAACAAAGTTTATATAAAAACGCTTGTGCTCAAACAAAACTGATTCTAAAAACCAAACATAGCGGAAAAGGATTATTGAACGAATATTACAATCAAGTATTTAATCGTGAATAAAAAAAGCCAGTTGCCAACAAGGGCTATACGTAATGCGGGGTTGAGTAAATATTTTAAATTTTCGGCTTGTAAGTCGCTTCGCCTTTTGTATTTTTAGTGAAAATTTAAAATATATAAACGGCTTCGCTCTACTCCGTGCCGATTTGAAACTTTCAGCTTTCAAATCCCGCACTACGTATAGCCGAAACCGTTGTGCCTAATTGTAGAATGACAGAAACTAAAGAAAAATACGAGAAAATTTTATTCAAATATCACAGTAATGTCCTTGATGAACTGACTGTAGAAACTATGTGGGCAGAAATAATTGACAAGGATAACGGAATTTATAAATTGGACAATATTCCATTCTACGGACCACAAATCGCAACCGATGACGAATTTTATGCGGAGTTTGACGAATCGGAAAAAATGCTGACTTATAAAAAAACAACCAAACATTCTGGAAATTCTATAGTTTTAGTAATCATAACCAAAAAAGGATTTGACAAAGAAATTATTAGAAACCGATTTAAAGAATTGGATTGTGAAAGCGAAGGACTTAATGACACTTACTTTTCAATGGAAATTGTAAAAAAAGTTAATTATTCGGGAATAAGAAAAATATTAGACGAATATGAAAATGACGGAATTATTGAATTCGCAGAACCTTGTCTATCGGACAAACATCGAGCTGAATTAAAAAACAACTAGGCACAACAATGTATAAAAATAATTGCTCAGTTTTGGGCTTAACCAAAGGTAGTTGCAAGTTTACTACGTCTGATTTTCCTGCGGAAAATCCTCGCACGTAAACCCGCAACTATTCTTATACGTAATCGTTGCCACACATACCCAAACTAAATGCCGAGAATTGAATTACGAACTGAAATTAACGCTGACAAAGAAATAGTCTTTGACCTTTCTCGAAGCATTGATTTACATAAAATATCTACTGAACACACGAATGAAACTGCAATTGCTGGAAAAACAAGCGGATTAATCGGACTGAAAGAAAGCGTGACTTGGCGAGCAAAACATTTTGGAATTTACCAAAAACTCACTTCTATAATAACGGAATTTGACCGACCGAATTACTTTGTGGACGAAATGGTTAGCGGAGCATTTAGTGAATTTAAACACGAGCATCATTTTACAGAATTGAATGGTGGAACGTTGATGACTGATTATTTTGACTATAAATCACCCTTTGGAATTTTAGGCAAATTAGCAGATAGCCTTTTTCTCAAAAAATATATGATTGAATTACTAACCGAACGAAACCGAGTTGTAAAAGAGTTTGCGGAATCTGACAAATGGAAACAAATTATAACTGAATAAGAAAGTACGTATGGCAACAATATGTATAGTTCATTGCTACGGAATTTCCTCGCGGAAATTCAAGCGTTTTTACTATCTTAGTTTCCAAAGCTGAAAATCCTGCGGATTTTCACGCAACGAAACCATACATTTAACCGTTGTGCGCAAGCTAAAAAAAAGCCGTAGATGAAGATAACTTTAACGGATTACATTAAAAAGAGGAATGGAGTAGCAATTGGAAGCTCTAAATCGTTAAGGAATAACCTTTACCGCTCACTAGGCTCAAAGAACTTTTCAACTTTTTGGAATTATTGGAATCCTATTTTCGGATTTTATCTGGGGAAATATGTTTTTAAACCTTTAAAACTCTTTTTTCCTGTAACAATTGCTTTTCTCTTGACCTTTGTCTTTTGCGGAATGATTCACGACATTGTCACTACTCTTGTTCGAGGGAGAACCTCATTTTTCTTTTCAATCTGGTTTTTCTTAATGGGAATGGCGGTTTTAGTAACTAAATTATTTAATCATAATTTTTCAAGATACAAATGGATAACACGTGCTGTTATTAATCTCACAATAATTAGCCTTTGTTTATTACTGACCTTATTAATCAAGGAATATTTCTAAGGCGGAGAAAAAGCCAGCGCACAACAATGGCTATAAAAAATAGCTACTGATTTTCTAAACCAAAAGTTTTTGTACATTTAAAAAATCAAAGTTGTGGCGGACAGGTTTGCGCTTGTTTTTCCGCTACTTTTCATAGCCGAGCCCGTTATGAAGCAATCGGTTGATTTTATTTAAAGATAGATAATTGATAGCTGTTTACGCGTTAAAAGGACTTATTTAAGGCTTTATAAAGAAGGAGATTAGTATAATCGATTTCAAGTTTTCGGCGATAAATGCCGTGAAAATTTATTTTCAAACGAGCTATGTCGTATAAAACTTGTTTCTAAGGTAGCGATTTTTTACTACAAAGTCAAGTTATGGATATAAAATCTACCACCTTACGCTTATAAAGTCTTTAATAAAAAGAAAACAACGCGCCTAAATTTAACGACGGGTACCTCAATGTACAGGTCATAAAATTTATAAACGCTTTTCAATTCCTTAAATACGGATAAAATCAAACGACTGGAGCTTATCCATTTCATAATACTTTAATAATTTAATGAAATGGCATTTTAAACCTAATAAACCAAGTATTCCCCATTACCTATCTTTCGTTTAAAATAAAAGCCTCATAACACAATATATAATAAATAAGGGAGTAAGCGCTTTGACAAATGGTCATTTATCAAAACTAGGTCGTAAAATATGATTACCTAATATTTTTAAAAAGATAAATATTAATATCATTTTTACTCGATAAATATCCTAAGGATAGTTATATTATCTCCCTTACTTACCATATATTTACCGTTAGGCACAAGCTTAAGACGTAAACGATTTGTAAAATACAATTACACTCTATGAAAACAAAAACATTATTAGTCATACTATTTGGAATAATTCTAAATATTAATGCGCAAAACACCTTTCCTTCTTCTAGTAATGTTGGAATAGGAACTCTAAACCCTGAACACGGAAAATTACACATAAGCGGAACTGGAGCTAGCCAAGGAATAAATTTATGGACAAAATCAGGAGAAACAACATCAAGAATCTGGATCGACAATCAAAACAAAACTTTTCATTTGAGTAAAGGGGATAACCCTATAAATGGAATAACTATTAATAATAATGGATTAGTTGGAATTGGAGAAATTAATCCTGAATATGGGCGATTACACATTAATGGTAATGGAGCTAGTCAAGGAATAAATCTATGGACAAAATCAGGAGAAACAACATCAAGAATCTGGATTGACAATCAAAATAAAACTTTCCATTTGAGTAAAGGGAATAATCCTATAAATGGAATAACTATTAATAATAATGGATTAGTTGGAATTGGAGAAATTAATCCTAACTCTAAATTATCTGTTAATGGTAAAATACATGCAAAAGAGGTTAAAATCGATTTAATAGGATGGTCTGACTTTGTATTCTATGATAATTATAATTTACCTACATTATTTGAGGTAGAAACTCATATTAAAGAAAAAGGACATTTAAAAGATATTCCAAGTGCTAAGGAGGTAGCAGAAAATGGAATTTTTTTAGGAGAAATGGATTCAAAACTTCTTCAAAAAATAGAAGAATTAATGCTTTATACAATCCAACAACAAAAAGAGATTGAAAATCTCAAAAAAGAAAATAATGGTATAAAGCTATTAAATGACCAGCTTCTTCAGCTACAAAAAAGAATGGATAAATTGGAAAAGAAATAAAGCCTGTGCCTAACAATGTATAACCGCAATTACGGCGGATTCGACTACGTCCGAATCCACTCGGAATTGCTAACGTCAGTGCTTAACCGAAAAACTTCGTATATTTAATCCGTAACTGACGGTTATACGTACCCGTTGGCTTTAATGCCTCAAAAGTGTCGTAAATACTCAACTTTAACTATAAAAAAATTGGTTTAAATATCCTGTTTTACAAGAAACAAAGCGGTAACTGAATATCTTCAAAAAAGAAAAGTTTTCTAGTAAATTTCTAACTCTCAAATTTAAAAACTTACTGGTTGAAAAAACTACCGAAAAACTATTTTGAAAAATCAAACTCCAAATGAATATTTTGCTAACTGAAACCTGATTTGATTTTAATAATCTAATTCAAAAAGAAAAATAAACACTCAAAAAAACGATTGATTGAAAAGTCTTGTGCAAAAAGGTTTCTAAAATTTTCATCAAAGTCAAACATTTAAGGTAACTGAATATTTCTCAAAAAAAGAAACTGATATAAAAGCACTAAAAGCCAACAACGTGTAAGCGCAATTGCTGGCTGATTTTTCCTGCGGAAAAATCTCGCTAAATTCAAACGCTCACGTTTTTTTGCTATCTTAGTACAAAATCACAGCAACTGACGTTTACACAACACCGTTGTGCAGTATAAAAAGTGTTTAAAAAAGCTAACTTCTTCTCTACTCCTTTTTTAGGTTTTTAAGGCAGGTAAATGCAGTTCCTTTTCCATCGGTGTATTTTTGAAAGTTCAGTTTTTAAAAATAAAGGCAAAAAGCAAACGCACAGTAGCCAGCCACCAAGCTGTACGCAAGCAGAACGTAACAACCTTGCTTTTTGCGGTTTATTTGCCAAGTTTTGCGTCTTGACTTACACTGCACAACACTATGTATAGTTCATTGCTACGGAATTTCCTTGCGGAAATTCGGGCGTTTTTGCTATATTAGTTTCTTAAAACTGAAAATCCTGCGGATTTTCACGCAACGAAACCATACATGAAACCGTTATGTGCAAGCTAAAAAAAGAACAATGAGACCAACGATTACGATATTACTACTTACATTTTTATCTTTTGCCTGCAACGAGAATATAACTGAAATGAAAGAAAAAACGATTGACATCAACAACGAAAGCATATCTTACTATGACAACGAAAATGGAACAACAACTTTATTGTTCATTCACGGAGCATTTATAGACAAAGAATATTGGAAAGAACAACTAAATCACTTTTCGCCTAATTACAGAGTAGTTGCTTTAGATTTAGCTGGACACGGAAAATCTTCAACCAACCGTAAGAATTGGACAATCGAGAGTTATGGCAAAGATGTAATCGAGCTCATAGAACAGTTAGACCTCAAAAACATAATCCTAATTGGGCATTCCATTGGTGGCGACATAATGTTGGAAACCATAAACAACAACTACAAAAAAATTATTGGGATAATAGGCGTGGATTATTTTAAAAACGTAGGTTTTGAACTGCCAAAAGATGCTGTAGATGGCTTGATAGCTAATCTGAAAAATAATTTTGCAAGCACTACCGAACAATATGTAAATCAACAACTCATAACTTCCCAAACAAATCAAGAAATAGCGGACAGAATAACAACCGATTTCAAAACAATGAACCCAGAAATTGGTCTTTCGATTAACCAAAATAGTTTCGGTTATTCCCAACGAGAATTGGCATTGCTAAAAAAGCTCAAGAAAAAATTATTTCTAATCAATGTAAATTATTTCCCTACAAATGAAGAAAGTATAAAAAACATTTTAGGCGATAATTACAAACTTTACGAAATAGGTGGAACGTGCCACTATCCAATGATTGAAACCCCAGATGAATTCAGTACAACGTTACAAAAGGCAATTAAAGAAATCACAAAAGCTGACTAAATCAATGTTACGATGAAAGGGACAGTTGAATATCGTTTTGATGCTAAAATCTACAAAGTTGGGATTAACGCCTGTGTGGACGTTCCAAACGAGATAACAAATCAAATGAAACCCACAAATGGCTACATAAAGGTCAAAGGGAAAATAAACGGATTTGCCTTCAACAAAAATCTCGTTCCAGTAAAAGATAATCCATACCG
Organism: Joostella sp. CR20; assembly: GCF_038433465.1. Classification (NCBI taxonomy): domain Bacteria; kingdom Pseudomonadati; phylum Bacteroidota; class Flavobacteriia; order Flavobacteriales; family Flavobacteriaceae; genus Joostella; species Joostella sp. CR20. Next base: position 27,795 of record NZ_JAESVF010000017.1, read on the forward strand.
ACTTTTTGTAAATATTCCGATGTCAAAAGGGGGGAATACTGAATTAGGCAAAATTGCGGATTTTGTAATCTGTCAGGACTTCAACACACAAAGAAAAAAATACGACAAACCAAAAAAATTGATAGACGAGCTGAAAACCAAAAAATTGACTTCCAACTTTAATGATTTGACCGAAGCAAGACAAAATGAAATTCTAAAATATCTGAACAATATCAAAACAGAAAAAACACTGGAAAGGAACATTGGCAAGCTCATAGGTCAACTTGAAAGGAAAGAGAAAAACGTAAGAATACCTTGAAAAAGCCAGCACATAACATTGTGTATAAGTAATAGCGGTTTAAGTGATAAAACGAAAGATAAAATATAAAACAAAGGTCAGTACAAAACTGAAAAGTTAGTGAGTAAAAACCCGCTACTACTCATACACTTGG
>NZ_JAESVF010000018.1:0-23075 GCF_038433465.1 Joostella sp. CR20
AGCAAAGAAGAACTTATTGCTCATAACGAGTACGATGCCTTAGGGCAATTAATACAAAAAAAAGTAGGAAACACCCAAAGCAAGCCTTTACAAACAATCGATTATAGTTACAATGTACGAGGTTGGTTAACGGCCATTAATGATGCGGATAATTTAGGGAGTGATTTATTTGGTTTTGAACTGGGGTATAACACCTCTCGAAGTGGAGCTGAAAAATTATACAATGGAAATATTTCTGAGACCTATTGGAAAACTAAGAGTGATAATGTGTTAAGAAGGTATGCTTATAGCTACGATGCTTTAAATAGAATAACCAAGGGAGCTTTTAACGGAAATGGACAAACCGACCGTTATACATTAGGAAGTATCTCATATGATAAAAATGGAAATATAACGAATTTAGTTCGAAATGGTCATATCAATGGAGCGGCAACCTCATTTGGAACGCTGAGTAACCCTATGGATAAATTGAGCTACACTTATCATGCAGGTGGGAACTTTTTAGTAAAGGTGAGTGATACAGGAAATAAGAACTATGGTTTTATAGATGGAAGCAATACGGATAATGACTACGGAAGGGATGTTAACGGAAATCTAACACGCGATAAGAACAAGGGAATTACAAACATAGCCTACAACCACCTGAATATGCCAACGGAGATAAAGTTCAATAACTCGAACACACAGAAAATCAATTACACCTATTCAGCCGATGGAATTAAAATCAGAAAGGTTGTAAATGATGGCGGAAACGTAACCACAACGGATTACGCAGGTGCATACCAGTACGTTAACACCAACCTTGAATTTATCCGAAACTTTGAGGATGGCTATGTATATCCCAAAAACGGAGGCGGTTTTGATTACGTGTATTATTACACAGACCAACTGGACAACATCCGTTTGATGTACAGCGATTCCGATGGGAACGGCACTATTGACCCGAGTACCGAAATCATGGGGGAGTCTCATTTTTATCCATTCGGCTTACAGCACAAGGGCTATAACAGTACGGTCAATCCAATAGGAAGCAGCTTCCATAAGTACGATTACCAAAATCAGGAAAGACAGGACGAACTTGGATTGAACTGGTTACAGTTCAAGTACAGGATGCACGACCCAGCAATAGGGCGCTTTGTGTCGATAGACCCATTGGCAGAAGATTACGTACACAACTCTACCTATGCCTTCGCGGAAAACAAGGTCATCAAGTACAATGAGTTGGAAGGCTTAGAAATCACGCTCAACAAGTTTGATAGGATGAGCTACGAGAATCAAGCACCTGGCACTAATCCAGCTGCCGTTTTTGCAGTAAACTCACTAATTAGTGTTGCCAATGGTGTAATAGATATATTCAACTATGCAGGCGATTTGGACAGGGCTGACCAATCAGGGGAAGGAAGTCTAAACAAGCTAGCAAATGATACCGGAGACACTGCTAGTGCTGTAGTAAGCTATGCGGAAAACACAACTTTATCCGAGTTTGGGGATGATGTAGGTGCTATGTTAAGCAATGTGGAAACTTACGAGAATGTTGCAGGTTCTATTGTAGCTGCGGGCGCAGTTTCTAAAGTTTCTAAATTAGGTAGTATAAGTAAAACTCCTAAAGTTTCTCCTAACGTACAAAAAGCGTTAAAGACTTTAGATGATATAAAAGCGGGTGGAGGAAAAGTTAAAATGAATAATTTAAAGTCTAATCAAGAATTGAATATGACTGTTTCAAAAGGAAGTGATAAATTAAACGTTAGAGTGGAAACTCATACTGTTCCAAAGAAATATGGTGGTAATGGTAAAACTCCACAAAGGCATATGAATGTTGAAACAGTACCAGTTAAAAATAATAAATTGCCAAATAAAGGGCATAAAATTTTAGAAGAGCAATGATAACAGAAACGCAACAATTTTTTATAGATGTTTTGAAATTATTCCCTGTTGAAGAAACATCAGTTTTACTGATTCAAGCTCCATATGAAGAACTAGATGAAATATTTAAAAAGATTAGTTTTAAAAATGATGATATACATCAATTTGTGAAATTTGACAGAAAAAATATTGAGCTGGTATTGTTTGAAACAATTTATAATGATTTTGTAGGGTATATTCAAAGTATAGAAATCAAGGTAGATGATAGAAAAATCTTTGAAGGTTATGATACTATGGAATATGGTATGTTTTCCAACAAGTTTAATTTACCTAAAGAGTTTAAAGAAAAATACACGAAAATGGATATGTGTATGATATCGGAAGATTGGTAGTCATGTGACGCCCTAAAAATATCAAACCACCTTTAACGAGGTGGTTTTTTTATGCATAAGTATTACGAGCTTTAGCATCACGAACAAGAGCATTGATAGTAGTAAAGATAAGCTCTCTATCCTCGCTGTTCAGCTTTTGTAAACTCGTAGGCACATCAACAAACACCAATGAAAAGTGTTTTTTTGTGAGTTATAAATGAAAGTGTTGTTAAATTGTTATATGTTGATATTTATTTCTAACTAAAATTAGTTACTTTTTAACACTTTTATTCTTACTTTAAATTATTTTTAATTGTTAAATTTTGAGATTTTGTTAAAAAAGAGCTTGAATTTTAACTTTAATTTGAAACATTTTACTATTTTTCACATTAAATATTTACTCTATGAAAGATTTAAAAAAATATAAAAAACTGCCAGCATTTAACTTGCAGGAAATGTTAATTGTGTTGGCGATTATCGGGATTCTAATTTTAATTGCTTTACCAAATTTAATGCCACTCATATCCAAGGCAAAAAGTGTAGAGGCACAAACTCAACTTAAAGCTATTTATAATGCGCAAACAACTTATAGATACATGTATTCTAAATATAGTGGGGAGATGTCTGAACTAGATTTTGAAGCTCCAGTTACTGTTAAAAATAATGGGAATGCAAATTATGAGTACCAAATATTATCAGCAGATAACGCTAGTTTTACAGCAAAAGCCATTGCTATAACTGATTTTGATGGCGATGGTGTTTTTAATGTGTGGGAAATTGATGAATCGGGGAATCCAAAGCAAATTGTTAAAGATTAACATTGTTGAAGGCAATATTAATTATTTTATTACTAGTTGTGTTTTATCAAGATTATAAAACGCAATTGGTTAGTTGGTATTTGTTTCCGTTGATAGCTTTTGTTTTTGGAGTTAATTTTTACATGGAGATTAATCAAAATATTATTTACTATATATATGTGGTAGCTTTTAATTTCAGTGTGATAGTTTTAATCTTATTAATTCTGTTTTTGTATAGTAAATTAAAAATGAAAATGTCATTTATAAATACCACTTTCGGAATAGGTGATGTTTTAATACTATTTGCAGTAGGTTTAGGTTTTCCGTCGTATACTTTTTTATTGTTATTAAGTCTTTCAATGCTGTTTGCTATAGGTTGTTATTTTGCTTTTAAAAAAAAATATTCTTATCAAACAGTGCCCCTAGCTGGATACATGTCATTGTTTTTTGCCTTGTTGCTTTTTATGGACTATATGCCCTTTTTTCCTAACTTATTTGCATATTGATTATGAAAGAAACTACTTATCAAATAGAATCTAATTTACTACAACTTATTTCTTCTGAGCAAGCATTTCATTATAAAATAGTCCCTTTTAAGAAGAAAGGAAAGCAATTAAGTTTATTAACATTGGAGGGCACTCCCGACGCTATAATTGACGAACTTGAAATTGTACTAGATTATCAAATTGTATTGGAACGAGTAAAAAAGCAAGAGTTCCATAGGTATTTGAATAGTAATTATAGGAGGCGCGAGTCTAATGAAAGTAAAGTGCTTCATTATGTATCGGACTTTTTGGAGCAGGTACTTATTAATGCAAAAGGCATTGGAAGTAGTGATATTCATTTTGAACCCTATGAAGAAGAGTGTAGAATTCGATTTCGGTTGGATGGAAAGTTAACGGAACAATATAAAATTCCTATTGAAGAATATCCAGTAATTATAAATAAAATTAAGATAAGAGCTAATTTAGATATAAGCGAAAAACGTTTGCCGCAAGATGGTAGAATTACAATTGTAACAGATACCGATGAGTTTGATATACGAGTTTCCACATTGCCAACACTTCATGGAGAAAAGATTGTTCTTAGAATATTAAGTAAAGATGCCAATAAGTTTGATTTGAAAGATCTTGGATTTACTAAAAAAGAACTTCAAGTATATTTAGAAAGTATTAAAAAACCCAATGGGATTATTTTAATTTCTGGTCCGACGGGTTCAGGTAAGACAACTACACTATATGCTACCTTAAAATTATTAAACGATAAACAAACAAATATTTTAACTATAGAAGACCCTATTGAGTATACTCTAGAGGGAGTAAATCAAGTACAATTAAAAGAAAGTATTGGCTTAGATTTTTCATCGGCTTTACGAACTTTTTTACGGCAAGATCCCGATGTTATTATGGTAGGAGAAATTCGAGATGTTAAAACAGCAAATATGGCAATTCGCGCAGCGCTGACGGGACACTTAGTTCTGTCTACCATCCACACAAATTCTGCATGGGGAACTATTTCAAGGTTGATAGATATGGGAGTTCCTTCTTTTTTAATAGCCAGTACTCTCAATATTAGTATAGCACAACGCCTAGTTCGAAAGTTGTGTTTAGTGTGTAAAGAAGCACAGCCTATAGATGTTTCAATGTTCCCTTCAAGTTTTGTTATTCCTGAAGGTTTAAATCAGCATTATATTGCTAATGGTTGTGCTGATTGTTATTATACAGGATATAAAGGAAGAAAAGCAATTTATGAGATTATACCTATAGTTGGGGAATTAACACCATATATAAAGAAAAATGAATTGCAAATAGATGCTTATTTGGAAGAAAAACAGATACGAACTCTAAAATATAATGCTATTAATTTAATTAAGGAAGGGGTTACTTCCATAGAAGAAGTTTATGCCTTATTAAGTGATTAAAATATGATGAAAAAAAATACTCTAGCACTAATATTATGTGTGTTATGCTTTGTTGCGTCAGCACAACAAAATACAGCTCGAATTGAAACTATAAAAAATCAATTAGAGCTACTTTCTATTGAAGAACCTGGTTTGACAGAAAACTTAAAATTAGATATTAATGTAAACGACGTTTCTCTATCTAATTTTTTATTAGCAGTTTCCAAAGTACATAAAGTAAATATTTCTGTAAATCCAGAACTTAATAATATCACTATTATCAATAATTTTTCGGATGTAACAGTCTCAGATTTATTAGTGTTTTTATGTAAACAATATAATTTGGATATTGAATTTACAGGGAATATTCTTTACGTGAAGCAATATTATGAAGAGGAACAGGTGCAGTCTCCTAAGGAAGTAAGTGTGTTTTATGATGTTGAAAGTAAATTAATTAGTATGGATTTACGTAATGATGAGTTAGGAAGGTCTTTTAGGAAAATTATGGATGTTTCAGGAAATAATTTATTGTTTTCAAACGGAATGGAAAATATCCCGTTGACAATTTATTTAAAAGATGTTCCTTTTGATTCGGCAATGAAAAATTTAGCTCTAACTAATGGCTTGATATTAAATAAATCTAGAGAAGGGTTTTATTTATTTAGTGCTGATTTTGTTAATAGTGATGTGGCTACTCATACTAATGTAGACGGACAGGGAAATCCTATTCCAATGCCACAGCGACGTGTCCGTACTATGAAGTCAGAGAACTTTTATTATGAGGTTTTAGACACAATTAATAGAGAATTATCGGTAAATTTTAAAAATGCTTCTATAGCATCGGTGATAAATGAAATAGCCTATGATTTAAAGTTAAACATTTATACGGCAACTCCTTTGGAAAATGCTGGCAGTATATCTTTTAAAACGAATAAAATTACTTTTGATGAGTTATTGGAAAAAACTTTTGAAAGTACAAATGGAGTTAGTAATACTTCATCAACTCATATAAATACTGATAATATTCCTGATCGGAGAGGAGATAATAATATTGTTGGTAATACAACTTCGAGGTTTACATATAAAAAAGAAGGAAATGTTTATTATTTTGGAACTTCAGATCAATTAAGTGTTCGGCAAGTTGAAGTTGTTCATCTAATGCATCGTTCAATAGAATTGCTTGGAGATCCAACAACTAAGGCAGGAACTACAAGAAGTGCAGGAAGAACTGTTAGCGGGAATAGTAATTATTACGGTGGATATTCTAATTCGTATGGGGGAACTAATTACAGTTCAAATTTGAATAACCCTAACCCTACCTATACTAATAATCGTCGGACGATAAATACCACAGCCGATACTTTTGAAGATTATAGTAGTAAAGCAGATGCATTGGTTAATATTTTGCCTGATGAAATTAAAGCTGACTTAGATATTAAAATTGATCTTGAATTAAATAGTTTTTTAGTGAGTGGTCCAGCATCAAGCATTAATAGATTTAAATCATTTATAAAACGAATAGATAAACCTGTTCCTGTGATTTTGATAGAAGTTATGATACTAGAAGTAAATAAATCGGCTACTATAGAAACTGGAATTAGTATGGGGATAGGAGAAGAGCCAATAGAAACTCAAGGAGAAATATTTCCAAATACCAACATACAGTTTGGGGCAGAAACAATTAATCGTGTTATTGGAGGATGGGGAAGTTTCGGGTCTATTAATTTTGGACAGGTAGTTCCCAATTTTTATGCATCTATTAAAGCATTGGAATCTAATGGGAATATAAAAATCCGTTCAACACCTCGATTATCAACTTTAAATGGACACAAAGCAGATTTGTCAATTGGTGAAACTACTTATTATGTGGTAACAAATCAAAACTTTTATGGTTCTCAAATTCCGCAGACTTCAGAAATACGAAATTATCAACCTATTGATGCTGAACTAGCAATTAGTATTAAGCCTTTAGTTTCGGGAGATGGTCAAATAACTTTAGATATTAATGTAATTCAGTCTAACTTTAGCGGGGAACGAATAGATGATGATGCTCCTCCTGGAATTAATTCTCGTGAGTTTAGTTCTATTATACGTGTTATGGATCAAGACCTCGTTATTTTAGGAGGATTGGAAGAAAAGGCAAAAAATGATTCGGGAAGTGGAGTGCCAATTTTATCAAGGATACCAATTGTTAAATGGTTTTTTAGTTCTAGAAAGCGTGAAGATTCAAAGAAAAAATTAACAATACTTATTAAACCTACAGTTATTTATTAATGCTAAAGCGAATCTTGTCATATATTAAAGAGGGAAACTCTTATTCTGCTATAGAACTATATTTAAAGGACGAAACAGAGATGTTCTCTATTTCTTCTTTTAAAAATACTAAAGAAGGCTTAGAGCAAGATTTTTACCATCAAGATGCTATGGAAAATTTTGATGCTACAATTGTTCCGAAGAAAAAAGCTTTTTTGATAATTAATACTAACAATGTACTTACAAAGATTGAAGAAGGAACAGAAGTGGAAGAGGGTGCTTTGGTACATAAAGCATTCCCGAACTTAAAACTCAATGAATTTTTTTATGAAATTACGAATTATAAAAATAGTCAACTTATTTCGATATGCCGAAAATTACACGTAAATAAATGTTTGGAGTTTTTTAAGCGAGAAAACATCTTAATTACTGGATTTTCATTAGGAGTTTCAAATATTTCAATAGTAATTCCATTTATAAATGCTTCTTCTTTTTATTTGAGAGATAAAGAAGTTACTGTTCACGAAGAAGGAGCTGTGAAAATTCAGACAAGGGAATATACGGAGAGACAGTATGATGTGCAAGGGATAATTCTTACAGAAAAAGAACTTTTAAGTTTTGCAAACACATTAGTTTTTATTAAAGGGATTGATGGTAGTAAGAGTAATTTTAGAATGCTGAATGAACAATTTCGAGAAGATGGTATTCATGGACGATTATTTTCTTTGCTTTTAAAAGCGGGAATTGTTTTTCTTTTAACAACGCTAGCAATTAATTTTTTATTTTTTACTTATTATTATTCAGAAATTGAGTCACTACGCCAGTCTCAACAAGTTAATATGACCAATAAATCTAAAATAACGGAACTGACGCAAACGATTAAGAATAAAGAGAAAATGATTGATGATATGATTTTATCTTCATCATCTAAAGTTTCGTATTACATAGATAAATTGGTCTATGAGATGCCTGAAGAAATTCTTTTAAATACGATAAATTATCAACCTTTACTTAAAGATATTAAAGAAGATAAAGAAATACAAATTCAAAAAAATGAGTTGATAGTCTCAGGAATATCATCAGAAAGTAAAGTGTTTTCTACTTGGATAGAAGCTTTAGAAGCCTATAATTGGATTACAAAGGTAGAAATAACAAGTTATAATCATTCGCAAGAAATGGCTTCAGAATTTTCTGTATTAATAACGATTAGAGATGAAAAATAAAACTAAAAATATGATTTTTGTTGGAGGGTTTTTATTAGTGTTATTTATATGCTATCAATTTTCTTTCTCTAAAACACTTTCATTATATAGTGCTTATACAGATTTGAAAAAAGAAAGAGTTTTGTTTGAAAGCATCCCTAAACAACATTATATGCTTGTAAAGCAAAATCGATATTTAGATTCGTTACTTAACGAATATCAAATAGGAGGTACTTCTCTTCAGAATAATTTGTTAAAAGCATTAAATGCTAATAAAGATTCTTTGGGGTTTAAGTTAGTCACTTTTAACAAGACACATATATTTAAGCAGGAACAGTTAACTGTAAATTCTCATGTTTTTACGCTAGAGGGAACATTTGAAGTAATATTAAAACTACTTTATAATGTAGAACAACGGGCTAAATTTGGAGAAATATTACATGTTTATTTTGAGAAAAAAAAAGATTTTCGCTCAAAAAAAGAACGATTAGAAGTAAATGTTATAATACAAAATTTTAAATAATTTATATGAGAGAAGGCATTAAAATATTAATTGCATTAGTTGTATTATGCTACTCATGCAAAACGGTAACTGTTAATAATGATAATCAAATTATAAGTGATTCTCAACCGCAATTGGGGGCTATTGGGTTTTTAGAAAGTCGATTAGTTTTAGAAAAGGAGATTAAGCGACATACGTTTAAAACCGTGATGTTGCCATCTTTAGAAAGTAAAATTCGTTTAGAATTGCACAAAGAAAAATTTGATAAAAAAAGATATACTGCGTATTTAAATACGTCTCCAAAAAATGAGTATCAAGTTTCTTATATTGATAGTATTTCTACGAAACCAGAATTTTTGTCCTTGCAATTATCTGATAGGCTTGAGTATATAGAACATTTAAAAGGGGATGTTAAATTAATAAACTATTTAAAAGATAAACCAGAATTACAAAGCGTCACATCAATTTCTATAGTTGTTAAGCCAGAACTTGTTTCTTTTTTTAATAATGCCGAAAGCATTTTTTTAGTATATGACAAAAAATTAAAAGAATACCATATAGAACTTATGGAATATAGTGGCGCTAAACAAAAGGTGTATTTTAATGATGTAATTGTTTTTGCTTTTAATACAAGTGGTTTTTGTTGGGGCGCTAATTATAAACGTCAAGTAGAGTTAAAAATGTTATCAGATGGAGGATGTTCTAAAGGATTAAAAAAGAAGGCTACAAGGGTAAACATTGAAAAAGATTATTTAAATTTTTAATTTTTGGTAGATTATGATTATAAAAAGCGATATTAATAAAATTAGATGCATAGCACTTGGTTTAGTTGTAGGATGGGTGTTTGGAGCCTGTTCTGACATAGTAAAAGTACCAGACATCACTCAAGATAAAGTTATTGTTATTGCACCTGCACACCAAACAACAGTAAAAGGAAACGTTGTTAATTTTACATGGGAGCCATTAGCTGATGCCGACTCTTATTTGTTACAAGTCGCGAGTCCAAATTTTGAGCAAGCCTCTCAAGTATATGTTGATAGTCTTTTGGTAGAAACATCTTTTGAAAAAGAGTTGCTCCCTAATGATTACCAATGGCGGGTAAAAGCAATTAATAGCGCTTATGAAACATTATATTCTTATAGCTCTTTTAGTGTGCGAAAAAGTGATGGATTTGAAGGAAATACAGTTTTGTTAACAAATCCAGTGAATGCTCATATTACAAATCAAACAAGTATAAATTTTGTGTGGGAAGCTTTAGAAGAAGCGGTAGCATATCAATTTCAGGTTTTAGATTCTTCTGGGGTAGTGGTGGCAGAAGAAACTATAGAGGATACATCTATAGAGTTAAGTTTGGAAGAAGGAAATTTAACGTGGCAAGTCAAAGCAACGAATAGTGATGACGAGAGTACTTTATACTCGTCTCGAACGATATTGATTGACAGAACTAATCCCAACACCCCACAATTGCTGACCCCCGCAAATAATAGTACGGAAGTTAGTGGAGAGTTAACATGGACATGGGAACGAGAAAATAGTATTGGTGGTAGCGTAGAAATAGATAGTATTTTTATTTATAACGACGAAAACCAGACAAGCCTATATAAAAAAGGCATAGGTTCAGAAAAAAGCTATCAAACTACAATAGATATAGGAAGCTATTATTGGAAGGTAACAGCATACGACCTTGCGAATAATAAGAGTGATGACAGTGCTGTTTTTGAGTTAGTTGTGAATTAAAGTATTGATTGTTAGTATATTGCATAAAATATTTTTTAAAATCTTGAATTATGACTAAAATTATATATGCTATAATCTTATTTTTTAGCACTATTACTTTGCACTCACAAAGTTTTACATTGCCTAGTGATGGCAAATGGTATTTAGTAGGAACTACTTCAGGGAGACATGGTTTTATGGAATATATATACGACCATACTACAGGAAATAAACCCTCTATTGTTAAAGGTGAGATACAGTTTATAAACGCTAAGACTTTTGTCATTCAAAAACAACAAACCATGGGGTATTCTGTATGGAACCAACCTCAATTTGCGTTAATTAATAAAGGAGGTGTTTCCGAACTATGGGTTAAAGCTACAGAGGGTATTAATTCAGGGACTTTTCAAGTGATTTATTCTAAATATGTTTCTTTAAAATTAGGAAATATAAGCGACATAGACTTAAGCGATAATGGAGGACTCTTAAAGATATATGATAAATTGCCAGATGATAGTCATCTCTACACAGGAAATATGAATATTTTAGATGGCAACGTAGGCATCGGCACCACAACACCAGACGCGAAACTAACCGTAAAAGGCAATATACATACGCAAGAAATTAAAGTAGATTTAGCTGGAGCCGTAGCTCCCGATTATGTTTTTAATGATGATTATAGATTAAAAACTTTAGAAGAAGTAGAAGCACATATTAAGGAAAATGGACATTTACCTAATATTCCTTCTGCCAAAGCTATGGAAGAAGAAGGCATTAACCTTAAAGAAATGAATTTAAAATTGTTGGAAAAAATAGAGGAGTTGATGTTGTATACCATTGAACAACAGAAAATGATTCAGGAATTAAAAAAAGAAAATGATGAACAACAAAAGCTATTTGAAAAATAAAATGAAATTCAATTCAAAGCAATTCAGGTATTAGAGGCAAAATTTAACCAACTAAAAAGTAAATCATGAAATCATGCGCTGTTTTAGTTTTATTAATTATAGGAATCAATTTTCAAATGCATTCACAAAACATTGATTTAAACAATAGTACAGACTACATTCGAATTCAAAAAAATGGAGAATCAGGTTTTTCTAGAGCTTTTGGATTAAATTCTTATAATCACCTGTATATCGGTAGTGTCGAAAAAACGATTGGTAATATCTATTTTTTCAATAAAGGGATAAATCATTTAATGACTATAACTCCAAGTGGTAATGTGGGAATAGGAACTACTAATCCTAATCAAAAGATACATGTTGACGGAGCAGTTGGAATTGGGAGAATGGCAGGAAATTTTCCAGAAGGATTAAAAATTGAATATGTTGATGGAGGTGTAGGAACGACTATCTTCAAGCATAATAGATGGGGTGGAGATATTTATTTTAAAAGAAATAGTCCTTCTGGAGAAAGAAAACAATTTTTTTTTGGCGGAAGTGGGAATCATATAATGACTATTTATAATGGGAATGATGAAGTAAAAGTTAAATTAAATTCAGGAGGGAATTCATATTTAAATGGTGGTAATGTTGGTATTGGTACTACAACACCAGACGCAAAACTAACCGTAAAAGGTAACATCCATACGCAAGAAGTTAAGGTAGATTTAGCTGGAGCCGTAGCTCCCGATTATGTTTTTAAGGATGATTATAATTTAAAAACTCTAGAAGAAGTAGAGACTTATATTAACGAGAATGGGCATTTACCAAACGTTCTTTCAGCCAAAACTATGGAAGAAGAAGGTATTAACCTTAAGGAGATGAATTTAAAATTGTTGGAGAAAGTAGAGGAGTTAACTTTATATGTTATTGAATTAAAGAAAGGGAATAATGAACAGCAAAAGCTATTAGAAAAACAGAATGAAATTCAATCTAAAGCGATTCAAGAATTAAAAGAAGAACTTAATCAACTAAAAAATAAATTATGAAAACATACATCCTTTTAGTTTTATCAATTATTGGAATCAATCTTCATGTACAATCTCAAAACATATTTCCTACCAATCAAGGTGGGCATGTGGGTATTGGAACCCTTACCCCCAAAAGTCCATTGACTATTAAGAGTACAAACGACGCTATTATGACATATCAGACCACAGATAACACATGGTTGTATACCAATTGGTTGGATAAAAATAATAATCGAAGACTTTATATGGGGTTAAGTGCTGATTTGTCTAATTTTCGCATAGCAACATTCAATGGTACCAATAAGTTTATTTTTACGGGAAGTAAGGTGGGAATTAGTGTAACTCCCGAAGAGATTTTTCAAATAAAGAATGCGTTCGTTTTTCATAGCGGAGGGCATGAAGTGCTGGGGTTTCATTATAAACCAAGTGGAGGAGTGGATTTATCTCCTGATAAATATGCCGCTGAAATACGATTTGATCCTGTAACTGGAAATTTGCGTTTGGGAACTTCTTCTACTGTTACGTCAACTCCGTTGACTAGGTTTTTTATTTCGAAAGAAGGGAAAGTAGGGATTGGTACATTAGATACAGGTTCTCATAAACTTGCCGTTGAAGGTTCTATTGGTGCTAGAGAAGTGAAGGTTGAATCTAACGGTTGGAGCGATTTTGTATTTAAAAAAGACTATAACTTACCCTCGCTTGAAGAAGTCGAAAAACATATTCAAGAGAATGGTCACTTAAAGGACATTCCTAGCGCAAAGGAAGTAGAGCAAAACGGTATTTATATAGGCGAAATGAATGCAAAGTTATTGCAGAAGATTGAGGAGTTGACTTTATACGTAATAGAGCTTAAGAAACAGAATGAGCTTCAACAAAAAGAAATAAACAAATTAAAAAAGTTAAATGAAAAATAAAATATCATTTTTAGTGTCGATGGTATTTTGCGTTCAATCTATCGTAGGACAAACGGTTGATGCAAATTATTTAAACCCGAAGAATGAAAATTCTGATTATAAGTTTATAGGGTTTGGAAATTCATCTGAATATATTTCTGGTTTCATGTGGAATAAAACTAATGCCCGCTGGGGTGATGGAGATGATTTTTCAATATATACTGTTGGGAATAGGGATTTGACATTTAAAACAGGTACAGGCAATTTTATTGTTTTTCCATCTGATGGAGGAAAAGTTGGAATAGGAACAACGTCTCCTCAAGCTATTTTGGATGTAAATAAAAGTATTAATAATTTTTGGAGTGCTCGAATAAAAAACTCTGGTGGAGATTCATTTGGATTACTAATTAAAAATGGTTACGGAGGAAGTCAGTCGCATAATATTCCAACAATACTACAACTCGAAGATAATAGTGGAAATATACGCATGAAAGTTCAAAGCAATGGAAAGATGGGAGTAGGTGTTCAAGATATACCAAATGGATATAAACTTGCTATAGGAGGGAGGGTTATTATGGAGGAGGTTAAAGTTCAGAATATATCGGATTGGCCCGACTTCGTTTTTGAAAACGATTACAACCTACCAACCTTGGAAGAAGTCGAAAAACACATTCGAGAAAAAGGACACTTACAAGATATTCCTTCAGCTAAAGAAGTGGCAGAGAACGGTATTCACCTAGGCGAAATGAATGCAAAGTTGTTACAGAAAATTGAGGAGTTGACTTTATACATAATAGAGCTTAAGAAACAGAATGAGCTTCAGCAAAAAGAAATAAACAAATTAAAAAGGTTAAATGAAAAATAAAATATCATTTTTAGTGTCGATGGTATTTTGCGTTCAATGTATCGTAGGGCAAACGGTTGATGCAAATTATTTAAACCCGAAGAATGAAAATTCTGATTATAAGTTTATAGGGTTTGGAAATTCATCTGAATATATTTCTGGTTTCATGTGGAATAAAACTAATGCCCGCTGGGGTGATGGAGATGATTTTTCAATATATACTGTTGGAAATAGGGATTTGACATTTAAAACGGGTACAGGCAATTTTATTGTTTTTCCATCTGATGGAGGAAAAGTTGGAATAGGAACAACATCTCCACAAGCTATTTTGGATGTAAATAAAAGTATTAATAATTTTTGGAGTGCTCGAATAAAAAACTCTGGTGGAGATTCATTTGGATTGCTAATTAAAAATGGTTACGGAGGAAGTCAGTCGCATAATATTCCAACAATACTACAACTCGAAGATAATAGTGGAAATATACGCATGAAAGTTCAAAGCAATGGAAAGATGGGAGTAGGTGTTCAAGATATACCAAATGGATATAAACTTGCTATAGGAGGGAGGACCATCATGGAGGAGGTCAAAGTTCAGAATATATCGGGTTGGCCCGACTTCGTTTTTGAAAACGATTACAACCTACCAACCTTGGAAGAAGTAGAAAAACACATTCAAGAAAAGGGGCACTTACAAGATATTCCTTCAGCTAAAGAGGTAATAGAGAAAGGTATCCACCTAGGCGAAATGAATGCAAAATTGTTACAGAAAATTGAGGAGTTGATGTTGTATGTTATTGAGCAACAGAAAATGATTCAGGAGCTAAGAAAAGAGGTCAATCAGTTAAAAAAGAAATAAAAAATTAGAAGAAGTAAAAGCAGATATAGGAAGAGAAGCCTATTAAAATGGGTTTGAAGATTTTTGGAAGAGTTTGAGGTATTGTTGTTGTTTACCTATTCTACAGAAAAATAAAAAGAGGTGCTTAAGAATCAAAAAGTCAAGAAGAGTGCATTATAAAAAAAACAGTAAACTCTATAAATATGAAAAGAATACTATTTTTAATTCTATCAATTTTTAATTCATCCTTAATTTGTAGCCAATCAGTTATAATACAACCTAGAAAATTAACTGAAGCACTCCCTAGTGAATATCCTGTAGGGAGTTATGTAATGGAAACGGAATCAGATGCGCCATATAATTGGAAGCATGATGCAGGAGTATTGTTTGGGTTTAAGCCTACGCATTCTAATTTCCGTCATGTACAGTGGATAACCAATGCAAATGCTACTCAATTTTCTATGAGAGCAAAAAACGGATTAAATGATACTTGGCTACCGTGGACTAAAATAGTTACTGAAAGTAGTAATGGTAAAGTCGGGATTAGAGCAAGTAATCCTACAGAACATTTGCATGTTATAGGTACGCTTGGAATGCAAGGGATTAATCCAAGCGATTTACCAAGTAAATATTGGCGAATGTACCATAATGCTAGTAGCACTAAAGATTATGGCCTTCAATTTCATTATGATAAAAAAATTAAAGTAAGATTTAGAGAGAATGATTTTGTATTTGAAGGATTGGTAAAAGCTAAAGAGGTAAAGGTTCAAACAAATGTTTGGCCCGACTTTGTTTTCGAAAACGATTATAACCTCCCAACCTTGGAAGAAGTTGAAAAACACATTCAAGAAAAGGGACACTTACAAGATATTCCTTCAGCTAAAGAAGTGGCAGTGAACGGTATTCACCTAGGCGAAATGAATGCAAAGTTGTTACAGAAAATAGAGGAGTTGATGTTGTATACTATTGAGCAACAAAAAGATAATATTGAGCTGAAAAAGCAAATTGATGATAATAATTTAGAAATTCAAGAGCTTAAAATATTATTAACTAAACAACAAAGTCTAATCAATAATCTATTGGGAAAAGATGACTAAATTATTTCTTGCCTTTTTGTTAGGGGCTGTGTTTTTTTTTCAAGCAAAAGCACAATCGTATTCTGGGGTGTTAACTCATACTCAAAGTTATTTTATTGTTAAACCATATGACTCTTCTTATGACGATGGATATGATGCCCGAATATTTTATGACGGAAATAAAAAAGCTTTGAGGTTCTGGAATTCTGATCCTAATATAAGTTATACTAATATAGAAATAGGGAGTCTTGTTACACATAATCAAGCGATAATTAATAACGGGAAACAAAGAATATATTTAGCTTCTGGTGAAAACTCTAGTTCTTATATACTGAGTGTTGGAGTAAATGATGATGGTGTGAATTTTGAAAATAATTCGATAATTAGAGGGTTCAATTTTAAGAACAATAGAGGATTACTCATGAAAATTTCAGACAAAGGGAATGCTCTTCTAAATGGAAAATTTGAAGCCAAAGAAATAAAAGTAACTACGACTCCTACTGCCGATTTTGTTTTTGAAGATAATTATAAGATTCCTTCATTAGAAGAAGTAGAAGATTTTATTAAAAAGAATAAACACTTACCAGAAGTTGCTTCTGCAGAGGAAATGAAAAAAAACGGTGTAAATGTTGGGGCGTTTCAAATAAAATTGCTTCAGAAGATAGAAGAATTAACTATACATACAATTAATCAAGAAAAACGTATTGATACGTTAGAAGAAAAGAATGAAAAGTTAATAAAGGTTGTTGAGAGGCTATTAATGAATAAGGAAAGTGAATAGTGAAGGGGAAAACGAAAACATATATATTGTTGCTCGTAGTGCTTGTTATTTGGGGGATTATTGGATATAATATATATTCTTCAATATATGGGAATGTTGTAAATGAGCAAGTGAATTCTATGAATTCTGGAATGATTTTTAAAAAAAGAAATGCCAAGCCTATAAGTGACTTTTCTTTGCATGAACATACAAGAGATCCTTTTTTAGGAGTTTTTAAGAAAAAGCTATTTGTTAGACCTGTTTCTACGAAACAACCTATAATTAAGGACTCTGTGTCTGAAATATATGTAGATTATGCAGGAATGGTTAAAACAGGTAACGCCAAAGAAAGACGCATTTATTTTGTAAAGATTAATGGGGAACGACATTTAATACATATAGGAGAGCAGAAATTGGGTGTAAAATTAATCAAGGGAGATGAAAATCAAATCACAATTACAGTAAATGGGAAGCGAAAAATTGTGAAAAAATAAAGAAATATAAATTGATTATTTATGAACTCATTTAAACTTTTCGTAGTTAAGCGAAAATCAGCTATTTTTTGAGCATTTGAAGTATTTTTTGAATTGCATAGGCAGGGCTATGGAAAGAAAAAAAGACGAAAAACGCACGAATAAAGGGCTATTTTTTAGCAAATAGGAAAAGTATAAACGAGTTCTATAACATGAAGTTTTGAAATTAATAAATAAAAAATTAAAAGGAGGTGCTTTACAGTTTGTGCTATTTATTGGAGTAGTAATAGCTATTTTATTACTTACTTTTATTTCGTTGGCGTATTCGCATCAGTTTTTTCAGAAGCGAAGTGATTTTTTTTTAAGTGCTGTAAGCCAATCTAATAACGGCATTTATTATTTGCTTCATAATGATATTTCAATGAAAGACTCCGTGGCATTACATCTAGAAAGCAACGAAGAACAAATAGATGGTAATACTTTAATTACCTATAAAAGGTTTTGGGGACTGTTTGAGATATTAGTGTCGAAAAGTGTTATGTATCATCAGGAATTTACAAAAGTAGCTTTGGTAGGAGGGAGGAATCGAAAGGAAGATCGATATTCATTATTCCTTCGGGAGAATAATAGACCACTTGTGGTTGTAGAAAGAGCAGAGATTGGAGGGAAGTTGCTTTTGCCAGAAGAAGGTGTCCGTCCTGGGAATATAGGAGGAAAGTCGTTTGTAGGAACTCTATCTCCATTGAGTAAAATTGGGAAAAGCAAGATGCAACTTCCAAAACTTTCAGAACCAATCATGGCACAAGTAAAACTATGGTTACAGGGAAAATTTGATGGTTCGTTTGAATATATTTCACCTAATTACCCGTTTAGTTTAAAAAAATCATTTAAAGAAAATACACAGTTGTTTTATAGTGATACTCCTTTGCATTTAGCAGAGGGAACACTTATAGGAAATATATTGGTGTATTCGAGTTCCAAAGTATATATCGGAAAATATATGGATATAAAAGATATTGTTATTGTAGCTCCCGAAATAGAGATTGAAGAAGGATTTAAAGGAAGTTTGCAAGCAATTGCATCTAAGGAGATTACACTTAATGAGAAGGTGGTTTTGGAGTACCCGTCAGCTTTAGTAGTATATAACACAAATTTGGGTAATTCTCAAGGAGCTATTCAAATAGAAAATCAATCCTTGGTACAAGGAGCAGTTTTGTTTTACGATGAAGATAGTAATGAGGAAACACAGCACTATAATGCTCAGGTTAGGATAGCCAAAGAAGCTTATGTTGAAGGAGAGGTGTATTGTACTAAGGGAGTTGAATTGTTAGGAGAAGTAAAAGGCACTATTACAACATCTTACTTTGTTGTAAGTAAATTCGGTTCTATATATCAAAATCATATATACGGCGGAAAATTAAACGTAGAACAATTACACGAAAGATACACGGGATTAATATACTCGGATCGTCCTAAAAAAATAGCAAAATGGCTTTATTGAAAAAACTTAAAGGTTCTACTTTAATGGAGACACTTGTAGCTACAGTGCTTATTATTGTTATATTCATGATTTCTAGCTTGATACTGAATACTCTTTTTCTTGGATTTGCCAAAGAAAACACGCAATTGTTGGATAATCGGATTAGAGAACTGAAATACGGAATTATAAGTGGAACCTTAAAAACTCCTTATGATGAAACATATGATAAATGGATAGTTGAAATCAGTAAAAAAAGTAAAGTAAAAGATTCTTTATTAGTATTTTCTGCAGAAAATACAGTAACAGGCAAACTTTATGTTAAAGAATATATTCTTGAATAAAAGAACAAAAATACAAGCATTTACAATAAGTGAGCTTATTGTCGTAATGATTATTACCGTCATTGTTATAGGGCTTGCGTATTCCATATTATCATTGGTACAATCGCATATGAAAGGAATTTCATATAATTTAGAAAACACAACCGAACTCAACTTAATAAAACAAGCTTTAACATACGATTTTAATGTTTATTCTCAAGCTGAAGTCAAACAATCTGGCACAATTCTTTTTAAGAATGAACTAGATTCAATAATATATACACATGAAGAAAATATATTAATTAGAGAATTAGATACTTTTAATGTAACTACAAAATCAGTTGATTTTTTTTTAGATAATAAAGTTATAACTTTTGGAAGATTTAATGCTATAAAATTGATTCTAAATCTAGAAGGAAAAGAAACAGAAATCTTTATTTACCAACCGACAGATGCAAAAACTTATATAAATTAATGGGTTTTAATTTAAATGATATATCACCAAATCAACCAAAGCCTATAAAGGAAGGAATTGATATAAATGTAATTCTCAAAAAAGAAATTACTCTATTTGGGAAAAAATTCTCAAATAAAAGGAAAGAGAACTTTTATACAGAGTTAAGCGTTTTGTTAAAGGCTGGAATTTCTTTAAAGGATGCCTTAACGATTATAGGGGATAATGAAAAGAAACAATATCAAAAAGTTTTTTTCGATAATTTGGTACAAGACATTGTGTCAGGGAAAGCTTTTTCAGAAGCAATAAAACAACATAATGACTTTTCAGAGTACGAATATTATTCATTGAAGGTTGGAGAAGAAACAGGAATGCTCCAAGCAATAACTAAAGAATTAGGTGTTTTTTTTAGCAAAAAAAACGAACAACGTAGAGTTTTAATAGCTGCTATTACATATCCAACAATTATAATGTTTACTTCTGTGTTAGTAGTTGTTTTTATGTTAATGTTGGTAGTGCCTATGTTTCAAGATATCTTTTCACAAAACAATGTAGAATTACCTTGGATTACTAGATTGATAGTAAAAGCGTCTGTTTTTATTGGAAGATATGGGTGGTTAATCCTCATAATTTTATTTTTATCATTAATATTAAGAAAATGGATTAAAAGAAATAAGTTATATAAACAAAGCAAAGATATATTACTCCTAAAATTACCTTTTGTAGGAACTTTTTATAAAAGTGTGTATTTATCACAATTTGCGCAAGCCATTTCTTTATTAACATTTTCAAAAGTGCCAATGCTTCATAGTATACAACTAGTAAAGAAAATGATTGATTTTTATCCATTACAGCACGCATTACAAAAACTGGAGGCTGGAATATTAAAAGGAGATAGTCTTAGTAAGAGTATGGAGGATGGGTCTTTTTTTGATCAAAAAATTATAGCATTAGTTAAAGTGGCCGAAGAGACAAACCAAACAAACTTTATTTTTGACCGACTTCACAAGCAATACGAAACAGAAGTAAAACAGCAATCAAAAATTTTATCTACAGTAATGGAACCAATAATTATCTTAATGGTAGGAGTCGTAGTGGGTGTTATTTTAATAGCAATGTACTTACCAATGTTTAAATTAAGTAGTGCAATAGGTTAATGACTGTAAAAATAATAGTTTATTATTTCAATTTAACGAAATATAATCTATATTTAAAGGGTGAAGTAAAATCAACCCTTTAAAATTATGAAATTAAAATTTATCGCAGTCTTATGTTTGTTCTTCTTTTATGATGGATTTGCCCAATACACCTACAATGGAACCAGTAAACATAATTTTAAAACATCATATGGAATAATAGATATTGGACCATACAATGTAGATTGGGCGCATATTTATACAGATAGACCCAAGATTATCTTTAACAAAGATGTCTATACCACAACCAATGCTTTTTCTTCCTATAATAATGACCTTATTTTTAAAACTAAAGGAACTGAGCGTCTTCGCATTTTAGACGAAAACGGAAATGTTGGAATTGGAATTTTTAATCCGACCGAAAAGCTATCTGTAAATGGAGGAATTATAGCTAACGGAGTTTCTTTTTTAGATAAAGAATTTGGTACAAATACCGACTATATAGCTTTCTATAGAGAAGATATTCAAACAGATTATAGTGTATTAAAATTACGATTAGGAGATGATAGTGTAAGTAATTTTGATATTGGTTATAAAAGTTGGAAAACAGGAGAGTGGTTTACTACAATGTTGATCAAAGCAAATGGTCGGGTAGGAATCGGGACTACAACCCCCGATGCAAAACTAGCCGTAAACGGAGATATCCATACGCAAGAAGTAAAAGTAGATATGAATGGTTGGTCCGACTTCGTTTTCGAGAAAAATTATAAGCTCCCTGCACTTGAAGAAGTTGAAAAACATATTCAAGAAAAGGGACATTTACAGGATATTCCCAGCGCAAAGGAAGTAAGAGAAAATGGAATCCGCTTAGGGGAAATGAATGCGAAGCTGTTGCAAAAAATTGAGGAATTGACACTTTATGTTATTGAATTAAAGAAAGAAAATATTGCTCAAGAAAACTTAATCCAACAATTCAAAGAAGAACTTAATCAATTAAAAAATAAATTATGAAATCATGGCTATTATTTGCATTGATTTTGGCTTTTCCAGTACTAGTGTTTTCACAAACTAATAAGATTGGATCTACTGGGAATGTAGGGGTTGGGATAATAAATCCTACTTCGAAATTTGAAGTTCAAGGAGATTTTAACAATCTTTTCATGATTGGTAATAAGTCTCCTGACGGCGGACAAACTTATACCTCTTATGAAAATGGTAGAGCATACATGAATTTTGTTGAGTACGATGATCCATTTGTTCTTCGATTTATACAAACTCATTTAGATTTAGATAATACCGAGCTTATATTTTATAATGGGAATATGGGGATAGGAACAAATCCCGATGCAAAACTATCTGTAAAAGGTGATATTCATACGCAAGAAGTAAAGGTAGACTTGGCAGGAGCTGTAGCGCCCGATTATGTTTTTATGAATGATTATAAGTTAAAAACTTTGGATGAAGTAAAAGCTTACATTAATAATAAAGGGCACTTACCCAATATTCCTTCAGCTAAAGAGATGGAAGAAGAAGGGATTAACCTAAAGGAGATGAATTTAAAGCTTCTTGAAAAAATAGAGGAGCTTACTTTGTACACCATAGAGCAGCAAAAGTTGATAGAAACACAGGGAGTTATACTTGTTGAGATGAAAAATGAAATTGAGAATATTAAAAAGAAAGAGCGATGAAAAAGATATATTTTGTTCTGAGTGTTGTAATAAGTTTTTGTGGGCATGCACAAAGTAATACTTACCCTTCTTCTGGAAATGTTGGGATTGGAACAACTACTCCGTCGGAGCAATTGGAGGTGCAAGGATTGATAAAAATAGGTATGGCAAATAATAAAGAGAATAATTCTCCAGGAATTGTGGCTTTAAGCAATGACGATTTCTTGTATGATGGACAATATATTAATCATTATGGTTTTGGTTTTCATGGATATAGTGATGGTACAACAGGATATCTTAATCCCAGAAACGCATACATGTCGGGATATTTTGGAATAGATTTTTTTACTCAAGGAAAACCAAATATGAGAATAAGTCATGATGGATTAGTAAGTATTGGGACTGCAGTTCGGCAGCCAGGATATAGACTTGCAGTAAATGGAAAAATAAGGGCTAAAGAAATTAAGGTAGAGACTTCAGGCTGGAGCGATTTTGTTTTCGAAAAAGATTATGACCTGCCAACACTTGAAGAAGTTGAAAAATATATTAAAGAGAATGGTCACTTACAAGATATTCCCAGTGCGAAGGAAGTGGAACAGAACGGTATCCACTTAGGTG
>NZ_JAESVF010000019.1:0-14224 GCF_038433465.1 Joostella sp. CR20
GTAAGTATAACCGTCAGTTACGGATAAATATACGAAGTTTTTCGGTTTAGCACAGGCGTTAGCAATTTCGAGTGGATTCGGACGTAGTCGAATCCGCCGTAATTGCGGTTATACATTGTTGGCAACAGTTTTTTTTAATTTTTATTTGTCAATTCGTTTGGGTCAAAAACGTACATAAATTTATTCAATTGACCATTTGAGCTTTCCAATCCGACAATGTCCATTAATTCTTCAATGTATGTGCAAACTCTTTCTCGGTCTTCTGTGTCTAATTCTAAATAGACGTCTGCAAATCTTGAAAGTCCAATTCCGATTTTCTCTTGATATTTTTTGTCAGTTGGATTTTCAGATTCCGCTACGCTTTTAAAATCAGACGCAATACTATTAATTTTCTCTGTAAAAATCGGTCGCATTTTTTCATCAGCAATTCCAGGATAGTAATTTTCCGCTACGAACTTTTTCTTTGCGATAAATTCGGCGAATTTTTCATTCGCATTTTCAGGTGTATTCATTTCAGTCACATTTTGTCCGCAAGCAGATAAAGTTAAAATCAGAACTAATATTTTAATGTACTTCGCCATTATAAATGTTAGTAGTTCGTTTAACTTTGAGATAACTTATTCTCTTTGATTACGACATCAAAGTAATTCGAATCTCTAACATTAGCCTTTATGTTTTTAGCGAAATCGTCTCGACAACCGGGATTACAAAAACCGACAGTAAAACCTCGATATTTAGTTAGTGAATCGTTTGATACAGGTTTCCCTGATCGAGGACAAAATTTATTTATTGCTTTTTCCATCTTTTTTTTAATTGTTGCCAACGGTTAAATGTATGGTTTCGTTGCGTGAAAATCCGCAGGATTTTCAGATTAAGAAACTAATATAGCAAAAACGCCCGAATTTCCGCGAGGAAATTCCGTAGCAATGAACTGTACATATTGTTGTGCAGTGTAAGTCAAAACGCAAACCTTAGCAAACAAACCGCAAAAAGCAAAGTTGTTACGTTCTGCTTGCGTACAGATAGGAGGCTGGTTACTGTGCGTTTGCTTTTTGCCTTTGTCTTTAAAAAACTGAACTTTTAAATATACACCGACGGAAAAGGAACTGCATTTACCTGCCTTAAAAACCTAAAAAAAGGAGTAGGGAAGAAGTTGGCTTTTTAAACACTTTTTATACTGTACAACGGTTTTGTGTATGGCTCGTTGCGGGAAATCTGCGAGGATTTTCCGCCGTAACCCAAAGATAGAAAATTGCAATGAATTCCGATTAGGAATTCAGCCGCAATGAGCTATACACGTTGTTGTAGCCAGTTATTTTTCTAATTCGTTAATCTCTTTCAGCGTAAAAACTTTGTATTCTATATCAAAACTTTCCGCATATTCCTCAATACTTTCCAATCCAATTTTTTCTCTTATTATGTTAACTGAATCAGGATTTTCAATTGGCCATACAAAATGTATCCAATTCCCTTCTTTATCCTTTTGTCCTCGAATTTGCGTTCCGTAAATTTGCTCTTTCCTGTTTTGCATTAAATAGCGGTCTTCCATCATTGCCAATTTTCTCATAGAAATGTCTCCGTTATTAGCAGCTTTCCTAATAATCGGCAAATATTGTTCAATCTTATCAGAGTGCTGAATTACATAAAATACCGTTTCATTTGCTGGCTCTCCCACAAGCTCTTTGCCTGGATATCCAAATTCTTGTATTATCTTTTCAACTTCTACAAGGTTAATGCTATCAATTTCTCTCATTAGTGAGTAAATATCAGTTTCTACAGCTTTCTTTGATAAATTCATTTTTGTAATAAGTTCGGTCTTATCTTCCTCAGATATATTTTCTTGAAGAAGCTGCCGAATTCCTTGATCTAAGGTCAAGATATGTTCAAGCTGTTCCTTAAGCTCAATATTAATTTCGCTTTCTTGACTAGCCATTTTTACTTCTTTCGATACTTTTTCTTTGCAAGAATAAAGCCCTAAAAGAATAAATATTATGATTATTTTTTCCATTTAATTTTTACAGCAGACAATTTTTCAAGTTCTAACCTTTCTTTGTCTAATTTCTCAAATCCGTTTTTCAGGTAAAAATTCAAAGGTGATTTGTATAATTCCCCATTTTTCTTTCTGTCATTGTGATTGTCAATTACCCAGCCATTTAATTCCGATTCTTTTTCCTTCGCAAGGTTGAGAATTTTTGTTCCGAGTCCCTTTCCGTGAAATTTCGAATCTAAAATTATGGCAAACCACTTTTCATTTTTACGAATAAAGTCAAAGTACCAACCTTTAATGCTTTGACTTTCGCTTTTCATTAAAATATGGGATTGTTCGGTTAAATTTTCAAGATAGTTTTCAAATTCCAAAAGTGTTTGATAATTCAGTTTTTCTGGAGATTCAGCATTCCAAAGATTTAGAATTTCTTCTTTATCGGTTTTTGATAGTTCTATCTGATTAATAAATTCCACCCTTCGTATTGTTTGGTTAAATTGGCTACAACGGGTACGTATAACCGTCAGTTACGGATTAAATATACGATAATTTTCGGTTTGGAACTGTCGTTAGCAATTCCGAGTGGATTCGGACGTAGTCGAATCCGCCGTAATTGCGGTTATACATTGTTGTAAAACGTACTTTTTTATACTTCAATTGAGATATTAACTTTTCCGCCAAGTCCTTTTTCAACGATGTCAAATAATGTTTTTAAAGTCAGATTACTGCCATTATTTTCCACACGAGAAATATAAGTTCGCTTTTTGTCAATTAATTCTCCAAGTTGTTCTTGAGTCAGATTTTTTTCCTCACGTGCATTTCGTAAAAGCAAACCGATTTTAAACGATTCAAAATCTCTGTCGAGTTCGTCTCTGCGTTCAGTTCCTTTTTTTCCGTAAACCGCGTCTTTTATGTCTTTCCAGCTTTTAGTTTCCATTGCCTTTGTTTTTTTCTTGGTAATACTCTTTCATTAATCGAACAGCTTTGTCGATTTCTTTTTTCGGTGTTTTCTGCGTCTTTTTAGTAAATCCGTTTAAGAGTATAACTAATTTACCTTTATCGAAGAAGCAAAAAACTCGCCAAATATTCGAACCTAATTTAATTCGAGCCTCAAATAATCCTTTGTGACTTTTCATAGGTGTCAAATACGTTTTTGGCACGTGCTGATAAGTTTCGATTATTTCAATGACCTTAAATATTTTATCCTGAACCTTTTTCGGTTGAGCAAGTAGAAACTCCTCGAAATAATTTTTGTATTGTATTACTTGCCTAACTCTTTCCATTCTGACAAAGGTAACTTAAAAGTTACTGTTTTCAAAATTTCATAAGTTGAATTTTAGGTTCTGAGCGTTTTTGGGTATGTTTTACAACGGTTACGTATAAGAATAGTTGCGGGTTTACGTGCGAGGATTTTCCGCAGGAAAATCAGACGTAGTAAACTTGCAACTGCCTTTGGTTAAGCCCAAAATTGAGCAATTATTTTTATACATTGTTGTGTGTAGTTTTTATTCATTAATTATTTTGATTTTAAATCGATGTCTTTCGTCATTCCTAGAAGTTATTTCTATTCGATTCAAGTTTTTCTCATAGAATTGATTAATTCCGATAGCATTTCCAATGGAATTCGTATAATTATTTGCCGAGTCGGAATATTTTAAAATAGTAATACATATTTCAGGTTCTTTAAAAGTTTTAGAAGCAAAATATTTCGTGCTAGTTTGCTTGTAAATCAATTCCGTTGTTGTTTTTTCAAAAGAATGAATTTTTATTGATTTCTTTTCGAATCCGCATCCAAATTCCAAAATGTCAATATCATATTCCGTTTTATTTTCAATTTCAAAGTCAAAAGTTTTTTCTCCTGAACAACTCAAAAAAGTAAATATTATAATACTGAAATATGTAAATCTATTAGTCATTTTTTTGTTGATGTCGTGCTAAATTACACACAACGGTTAAATGTATGGTTTCGTTGCGTGAAAATCCGCAGGATTTTCAGATTTAGAAAACTAATATAGCAAAAACGCTTGAATTTCCGCGAGGAAATTCCACAGCAATGAACTATACATATTGTTGCCAACTGGCTTTTTATTTTGTTTATAATTCATTCCAATATTTTTCCATTATCGGAATTTGGTCAACTACTTTTTTTGATAGTCTGTCAAATTTATTTCCGAAACTCAAAACCCTATTTTGGTCATACCTAAACCAGCTTTCAGTTCCGTTTTGTTCAGTCAGAGAGGTTGGATAAATCCGTTGTCTTTTGTCCAAATCGTGAGCTGTTAACCTATTTAGCGGTATTATTTTGTCCCAATGAGTTTTAAATTCCTTTTCACTCCAATTGGCTAATTCAATTATAAATCCGCCTCCATTTCGGTCAAATTGGAAAGTCAATAAATTTGTTTTTCCGTTTACTGTTCTACGAAAATGTGGAAAACTACCTTTAAAATTCAAATTCCGTAATTCAGGAATAACAATTTCTTTTAAGGATTCAATCATTTTATTTCTTTCCTCGCTCATTTTCCAGCTTGTTGGCAACGGTTTTGTGTATGGCTCGTTGCGGGAAATCTGCGAGGATTTTCCGCCGTAACCCAAAGATAGAAAATTGCAATGAATTCCGATTAGGAATTCAGCCGCAATGAGCTATACACGTTGTTGTAGCCAGTTATTTTTCTAATTCGTTAATCTCTTTCAGCGTAAAAACTTTGTATTCTATATCAAAACTTTCCGCATATTCCTCAATACTTTCCAATCCAATTTTTTCTCTTATTATGTTAACTGAATCAGGATTTTCAATTGGCCATACAAAATGTATCCAATTCCCTTCTTTATCCTTTTGTCCTCGAATTTGCGTTCCGTAAATTTGCTCTTTCCTGTTTTGCATTAAATAGCGGTCTTCCATCATTGCCAATTTTCTCATAGAAATGTCTCCGTTATTAGCAGCTTTCCTAATAATCGGCAAATATTGTTCAATCTTATCAGAGTGCTGAATTACATAAAATACCGTTTCATTTGCTGGCTCTCCCACAAGCTCTTTGCCTGGATATCCAAATTCTTGTATTATCTTTTCAACTTCTACAAGGTTAATGCTATCAATTTCTCTCATTAGTGAGTAAATATCAGTTTCTACAGCTTTCTTTGATAAATTCATTTTTGTAATAAGTTCGGTCTTATCTTCCTCAGATATATTTTCTTGAAGAAGCTGCCGAATTCCTTGATCTAAGGTCAAGATATGTTCAAGCTGTTCCTTAAGCTCAATATTAATTTCGCTTTCTTGACTAGCCATTTTTACTTCTTTCGATACTTTTTCTTTGCAAGAATAAAGCCCTAAAAGAATAAATATTATGATTATTTTTTCCATTTAATTTTTACAGCAGACAATTTTTCAAGTTCTAACCTTTCTTTGTCTAATTTCTCAAATCCGTTTTTCAGGTAAAAATTCAAAGGTGATTTGTATAATTCCCCATTTTTCTTTCTGTCATTGTGATTGTCAATTACCCAGCCATTTAATTCCGATTCTTTTTCCTTCGCAAGGTTGAGAATTTTTGTTCCGAGTCCCTTTCCGTGAAATTTCGAATCTAAAATTATGGCAAACCACTTTTCATTTTTACGAATAAAGTCAAAGTACCAACCTTTAATGCTTTGACTTTCGCTTTTCATTAAAATATGGGATTGTTCGGTTAAATTTTCAAGATAGTTTTCAAATTCCAAAAGTGTTTGATAATTCAGTTTTTCTGGAGATTCAGCATTCCAAAGATTTAGAATTTCTTCTTTATCGGTTTTTGATAGTTCTATCTGATTAATAAATTCCACCCTTCGTATTGTTTGGTTAAATTGGCTACAACGGTTAAATGTATGGTTTCGTTGCGTGAAAATCCGTAGGATTTTCAGCTTTGGAAACTAAGATAGTAAAAACGCCCGAATTTCCGCGA
Source organism: Joostella sp. CR20 (assembly GCF_038433465.1). Classification (NCBI taxonomy): domain Bacteria; kingdom Pseudomonadati; phylum Bacteroidota; class Flavobacteriia; order Flavobacteriales; family Flavobacteriaceae; genus Joostella; species Joostella sp. CR20. The sequence goes on from NZ_JAESVF010000019.1 coordinate 5,914, forward strand.
GGAAATTCCGTAGCAATGAACTGTACATATTGTTGTGCAGTGTAAGTCAAAACGCAAACGATAGCAAACCAACCGCAAAAAGCAAAGTTGTTACGTATTGCTTGCGTACAGATTTGTGGCAGGCTACCGTGCGTTTGCTTTTTGCCTTTGTTTTAAAATACTGAACTTTTAAATAAACATCGACGGAAAAGGAACTGCATTTAGATGCCTTAAAAACCTAAAAAAGGAGTAGAGAAGAAGTTGGCTTTTTAAACACTTTTTATACTGTACAACGGTCTCGTATAACCGTCAGTTACGGGTTAAAGTACGCAAATTTTTCGGTTTAGCACTGTCGTTAGCAATTCCGAGTGGATTCGAACGTAGTCGAATCCGCCGTAATTGCGGTTATACATTGTTGTGAGCAGTATTTTATTCACAGTATTTTGTCAGTTTTATAGTTTTCAATGCTCTAAAAAATTCCACTTGAGTTGAGTCAGATAAATTGTTTCCGTAAAAACTCAAACTGGTTTTGTTAGAATTGGGTCCACCACCTTTCAAGCTGTCAATATAAATTCCGCTTGCTCCAAATCCTTTATTTTTTGATTTTATAAATTTAGCTACAAAACAGTCAATACTGTCTGTTTGGAATTCGTACTTTAAATAATCTTTTGCGTCATATTCAGCGGTTAGAAAGTCCTCAATAACCAAATGTTTTACATTTTTTAATTGCTTTTTTTGCTTATCGCTGAATTCTGCATATTCAGATTGCTCAAATACCAAGACCTCTGGATTTTTAGTCAAATCAGGTGAGTACCAACCCAAATCAAAAATTAGCGTGTCGTTTTTGTCCGTTATCAATCCGCTAACATAGCTGTCAATTCCGTTTATTTCATATTCCGACCAATTTTTCGGAACTGTTATTTCAAACGCTTCGTAGTCAATCGTTTTATAGTCCGACTTTTCACAGGATAAAATCAGAATCAAGATTAATATAGATAGCTTTTTTCTCATATTGCTCACAACGGTTTTGGCTATGGTTTCGTTGCGGAAAAATCCGCAGGATTCTTTCCGCCGTAAACCAAAGTTAGTAAATACGCAGGAATTTCCGAGAGGAAATTCCGCCGCAATGAACTATAGCCGTTGTTGTAGCATGTTTATTTTTTTTTGATTTCTTGAGTAAGTTTATCTAGACTTTTTACTAAGTCATGCGTTGTCTTAGTAATAATGTCATTTTCATTCTCTAGGTGATCTAAATCAATATCTATTACTTCATTAAATTTCTTGTTTGAGGCAACGTCTTCATAATGAATTTTAATCTGATAATTTCTATTTTCTTCATTTTTGAAAAAATCATTTCTAGAATTAATTGCAGTTTCAACTTTTTTTCCAGGTGGAAAAAATTTAACTGGATTTTCGAAAAGAGTTTGATTTATGGATTTATTTTCAAAAGTAATTACGTCTGGTTGCAATATAACTTTGACGTTTTTAGCAGGTGTTTTTCCTATATTCTTGATATAGATTTTTAAAACTTGTCTTTCTTTATAAAAATCTGCAATTACATACGGCCTTTTTTCTAAATAATTCTGAGTTTCTATCCTTTCTAACATTTCCCAAGTAAAGATTACATAAAAGTATGTCAGAACAATCATTCCGAAACTTAGATAATCCGTTGCTTTCCAATTCACTTGACCAATAACATGCAGAACTACAAATATTATAATTAAGATTATTGGTATTATTAGTCTAAAAATTTTTCTCATAGAATGTCTCGCCCTGAAATATGCTACAACGGGTTAATGTATGGTTTGTTGCGTGAAAATCCGTAGGATTTTCCGATTAAGAAACCAAGATAGTAAAAAAGCGTGAATTTCCGCGAGGAAATTCCGTAGCAATGAACTATACATATTGTTGTGCATAGTGTTTTTTATTCAGCTTTGATTTCATAAGGTTTTTCTGGAAATCCGAAAAGAATAGCTTTTTTCTCATCTATTTCCTTTATTCCAATTAGTCTTTCTCGTTCATCGTTATCAAAAATTGATACAAAATAAGTTCCCTGTAAATTCTCCAAAACTAATTTACGTCCGCTTCTTTTCATTCTTTTGTTCATTTCTTGGATAACTGAACTGTCCAAAATTTTATTGAACTTTAAAGGTATTTTCTCGTTATTCCACTGTGCTTTGAATTCGAGCATCTCAATTTTTTTAGATTCAAGTTTCGTTTTGGTTGGTTCAATTCTTTCATAGTCAGTCGCAAATTCAGTATCCTCTGTTTTTGATTCAGTTTCGCTCAACACAGTATGAGTTTTTCCCATTCTAAATATTCTTATTCGATTGTCATTTACGAATTCATATTTTGATTCGGAAAGTTTTTCGCTCCATTCAGTTCGGACTTTAGATAATTCATTTCCTCCTTTTAATTCAAGTTCAAAATGGATAATTTGGTCGTTAGTGAATTCAATAAATTCTGGTCGACAATAGTCGTCTCCTGTTTTAATCTTTAACCAAGTTCCATTTAGGTTTTTCATTTATTTCTTGTGGTTTTTGGACATTATGCACAACGGTTAAATGTATGGTTTCGTTGCGTGAAAATCCGTAGGATTTTCAGATTTAAGAAACTAAGATAGCAAAAACGCCCGAATTTCCGCAAGGAAATTCCACAGCAATGAACTGTACATATTGTTGTGCAGTGTAAGTCAAAACGCAAACTTTAGTAAACTAACCGCAAAAAGCAAAGTTGTTACGTTCTGCTTACGTACAGCTTGGTGGCAGGCTACTGTGCGTTTGCTTTTTGCCTTTGTTTTAAAATACTGAACTTTTAAATAAACACCGACGGAAAAGGAACTGCATTTACCTGCCTTAAAAACCTAATAAAGGAGTAGGGAAGAAGTTAGCTTTTTTAAACACTTTTTATACTGCACAACGGGTAAGTATAACCGTCAGTTACAGATAAATATACGAAGTTTTTCGGTTAAGAACTGCCGTTAGCAATTTCGAGTGGATTCGGACGTAGTCGAATCCGCCGTAATTGCGGTTATACATTGTTGTGCATAGTGTTTTATTCAGCTTTTATTTCATAAGGTTTTTCTGGAAATCCGAATAATATTGCTTTTTGCTCATCTATTTCCTTAATTCCGATTAGTGTTTCTCGTTCGTCATTTTCGAAAATTGATGCGAAATAAGTTCCTTGCAAATTTTCTAATATTAATTTCCGTCCATTTCTTTTCATTCTTTTATTCAGCTCTTGGATTACTGGACTATCCAAAATTTTGTTGAACGTTAATAGTATTTTCTCGTTATTCCACTGTGCTTTGAATTCAAGCGTCTCAATTTTTTTAGATTCAAGTTCCGTTCTGGTTGGTTCAATTCTTTCATAGTCAGTCGCAAATTCAGTTTCCTCTGTTTTAGATTCAGTTTCGCTCAAAACCGTCAGAGTTTTTCCCATTCTAAATATTCTTATTCGGTTGTCATTTACGAATTCATATTTTGATTCGGAAAGTTTCTCGCTCCATTCAGTTCGAACTTTAGATAATTCATTTCCACTATTCAATTCAAGTTCAAAATGGATGATTTGGTCGTCATTAAATTCAATAAATTCAGGTTGACAGTAATCGTTTCCTGTTTTAATTTTTAACCAAGTTCCATTTAGATTTTTCATCGATTTTAACGGTTTCTGGACATTATGCACAACGGTCTTGTGTATGAGCAGTAGCGAATTTTTCGCGACTACTTTTCGATTAGCAATGTACTTATTTTTAGTGAAATAAAGTTCAAGTTAAGCACTTAAACCGCTATTGCTTATACACGTTGTTGTACGCTGGCTTTTCCATTTTCTATTATTCTACATTGTTCAAATTCCATTTCGGGATAAGCTTCATTTGCCCAATCACTTAACATTCTTAAAACGGGCAAAAGTCCAACTGCTTTTTCGGTTAATGAATATTCAACTCTTGGTGGAATTTCAGCAAAAGACTGTCTTAAAAGTAATCCATCATTTTCTAATTCTTTCAACTGATTAGTCAGCACCTTTTTTGAGATTGTAGGTATTAGAGTATTCAGCATTCCAAATCGCATAGAACCATTTGATAATAAATATAAAATAATCGGTTTCCATTTATTGCCAATTATGTTCATTGTATGAACAAGGGAACAAGCATTCGGGTTGTCTATATATTTTCTTGCCATTAGTTACTTTTTGGTTACCACTATTTGTTCAAATGAAAGCACAATAGTTACTTTTTTAAACTAATATTAGTTTCTTTGTGAAACAAATATAATTAAAGTTTTAAAATGAAAAATATTTTTATAATCAACGGTCATCAGAAATATCCATTTTCTGAAGGAAAATTAAACGCAACTTTAACTGAAAAAGCGGAAAGCTACTTTAAGAGCAATGGTTACAATATCAAGAAGACTACAATGGAAGACAATTATGATGTTAATGAAGAAATCGAAAAATTCAAATGGGCAGATGTGGTCTTTTTTCAAACTCCTTTGAACTGGATGGGTGTAAGTTGGTCGTTTAAAAAATACATTGATGAAGTATTCTCGATGGGTATGATGGGCGAAATGTCTGATGGTGATGGTAGAAGTAAAGAAGCACCGAAGAAGAATTACGGATTAGGAGGAAAGTTAAACGGAAAGTATATGATGTCAGTAACCGCTAATGCACCAAAAGAAGCTTTTAATAATCCAGAAGAAACATTTTTTAATGGAATAAGCGAAGATGAGCTTTTAAAGCCAATGCATCTTAATTTTAAATGGTTTGGTTTTGAACCTTTACCAACTTTTATGGCATATGATGTAATGAAAAATCCAGAAATAGAGAATGATTTTATTCGTTTTGAAAATCATTTGAAAGCAAACTTTTAAAGTATTTATTATGAATAGACCAACACCAAAACATACAGCACCAGATTTAAAGTTTCCATTATTAGATGGAAATCAATGGGTTTTAGCAGACCAAAATCCAGACAATTTTATTTTGGTTGTTTTTTATAGAGGGTTGCATTGTCCATTATGTAAAAAGTACTTACAACAATTACAAGAATTGTTACCCGAATTTGAACAAAGGGGCGTTAATGTAGTAGCAGTAAGTATGGATACCGAAAAGAGAGCTAGACTTTCTCGTCAAAAGTGGGAATTGTCTAATCTTACTTTGGGCTATGGTTTATCTGAAAAATCAGCAAGAGATTGGGCTTTGTATTTAAGTGCAGGTGTAAAAGATGGTGAACCAAGTGAGTTTAGTGAACCAGGATTATTTTTAATTGACAATAATAACCAAGTTTATTATTCAGCTATAAACAGTAACCCTTGGGGAAGGCCATATTTGCCGTCTTTTGTTAAAGCAGTAGATTATATCGTTCAGTCAGGCTATCCTGCAAGAGGTGAAATGCTTTAGTTCAGCTTGCGTACAACGGTCTCGGCTATGAGTAGTTGCGTGGGTTAGCACTTAACTTTGCAAGTACACACCAAACTGAAAATCCGCGAGGATTTTCAGAAGTAGGCGAGAACAAGCAATTACTTATAGCCATTGTTCTATGCAGTTTTTTCTTTTATTATTCTCGAAAAAGTTTCTCTAAATTTTATAGTGTGTTCTGCTAACCAATCAATTCCTATTTTCCAATTTTCTTTATTTTCCAAGTCAAAATGTTTAGTTAGTGTAATCACTTTATCTCTGTTTTCTGGATTTGGATTCCAAACTAATTCAGACCCAATTTGAGTCTCAATTATTTCCTTTTTTGATTCAAAATAAGGAAGCCATTCATCTGCTTTTTTATTCCCAATATAAACTCGTACTCCAATTTCGTTTTTGTCCGTATTGAATGTGTTTGATAGATTAATTCCTGATTTTCCTAATGCAACATCAAACCAATATTGTGGTCTTGGTGTTTGTAATGAGCGAACTTTTCCCGTTTCAACTAACTTTTCTCTAAAGGCAGTCCAAAATTCTAATTGAGTTTTTCTTGTGTCTGTTAATTCTCCTTGCTCTTTACGTTTAGTTGCTTGTCTAACCACAGCATTTGGTTCGCTAACAACATTAAATCGGACAGCAGGTTGAGAATTGTCGATTTGCCATAATTCTACTTTTATTCCATAAAATCCTATTTCATCTGAAGTATGGTCATTCAACCAATCCAAAGCTTTTTTATGTTCATCCGTAAATTTTGAAGCTATCCAAATTACAGCAGAAGCATCTAAAACAGAAGCATAAGTGATACACTTTCCTAAATGGTCGTGATTTGTTTTTTCTAACTGATTTTCGATTACAACAAACTTGTCAGTTCCTGCGTCTTTCGCTAAAATATCCGCTGAATATGGTCCAACTGATACTTCCTTGTCTTCAAATTCCAATTCAAGTCCAATTGCCTCTCCAATTTGTTCTATATTATCGGCAAGCCAAGGCGTAAAATCGTAAGCCTCATTTTTCCATATTTTTCGTAGTTGTACTTTCTTTATTTCTCCTAACATTTTCGGTTTGGGTTAAATTGCATAGAACGGTTTCGTATAACCGCAGTTACGGACAAATTTAGCGAAAAATTTCAAACGAGGCACAGATTTTAGCAATTCCGAGTGGATTCGGACGTAGTCGAATCCGCCGTAATTGCGGTTATACATTGTTACCCAACGTTTTTTGTTTTTTCAACGTAATTATAATTCCGTTTTCTCTTATAAATTTTATATCGTCTCCTTCTAAATCTTTAGCAGTTTTAATATTTTCTTCTTTAAATAAGTAAGCAGGTACGATTTCCGACTTTATTATTAAAGAGTCAGAAGTCAGTTTTAGAATTTCGTACGGAAATCCAACATCATATTCGAAAGCTATTAATTCAGTTCCGTCAATCCAGAATTTTTGATAGTCATTACAATTCCGTTTCGTTTTATCATTTTCATAAACTTTTAAAATTCCATACTCATCAAATTCAAATATTGAGTTCAGTCCCATTTTTTCACAGAAAGAAGGGTGCTCAAACGGTAAGAAATTACATTTAGTTACTTTCCATTTTCCAATCAGTTTTTCATACTGTTCAGTTCTCGGTAGCTTTTCAGGTTTTTCAGAAAAATTACAGCTCGAAAAAGTCAGAATGAAAACTATGAATGATATGTAGAATGTCGTTTTTTTCAAATGTTGGGTAACGGTTCGTATAAGAATAGTTGCGGGTTTACGTGCGAGGATTTTCCGCAGGAAAATCAGATGTAGTAAACTTGCAACTACCTTAGGTTAAGCCTAAAATTGAGCAATTATTTTTATACATTGTTGTAAACAGTTATTTTTTCCGCAATGTATTTCTCAATTTGTTCTTTGTCCGTTTTATTTTTTAATATTAATAATTCGTTGTTTTTATGTGTCCGATAATTCATTAAGAACTTCGTTTTTCCGCTCCGAGTTAATTCCGAATATTCAAATCTGTTTGGGTCAAACTTTTCACTTATCAATTCCATTTTCTGAGTTCGGTCGAGTATTTTTTTCAGTCGAGTTAATTTTCCGCTTTTCTCGTCTATTTTTAATTCCGAGTAGTAAATCCAAGAAGCAAATCGGTAAAAAGTGTATCCGATTAAGGTCAAAACCGCAACAAAAATTCCGATTCCAATTCCGAGAAACCAAATCAGAAATATGAATGAAGTAGAAGTCCAAATCAATAATTCTTTCCATTTAAATGGAATTCTATCGCTCAGCGTGTGAACGTGTCCAATTTTGGAAATCCTAAAGTAGTCTTCGCGTTCGTTCATAATTGTTTACAACGGTTACGTATAAGAATAGTTGCGGGTTTACGTGCGAGGATTTTCCGCAGGAAAATCAGATGTAGTAAACTTGCAACGACCTTTGGTTAAGCCCAAAATTGAGCAATTATTTTTATACATTGTTGGCAACAGTTTTTTTTCGTAACTAATAAGATTCTAGTTTCCGTTTAATTCTTCAAATTCAGATTCCGAAATAGTTCTTTAAATTATTTTTGTGCTGACATTTATTTGAGTTCGTTTGATTTTGGACAGTATAATTTAAAAAAAGAGTTTTTCTTTCCGCCTATTATTTTCAATTTCGCTTTTTTTTCACTTCTAATTACGAACAGTTTTGAAATTTCCGAAAATTAAAGAAGTAAGTAAAAGTCCGATTCCAATACCGATAAAAGAACCCTTTGCAAAATCAGGTAATTCAAAAAAGTGAGATAAAATTTGTGAAGTTGCAATTACAAGCATTCCAATTGATAATAAAATTAATGCTCTTCTTTTCTTTATTTTTTTCATTTGATTATAGATTTTAAATAATTAGTATCTCAATTAAAGTATTTGTTACATTAAGTTTTTAGTTTCACACGTTTTGGCTAAATTGTTGC
>NZ_JAESVF010000002.1:0-381327 GCF_038433465.1 Joostella sp. CR20
TAAATTCTAATTATTAAAAAGCTCCTACTTCGGCAAGTCGAGTTACTGGTCTGTTATTGTATGAGCTTAAAGATGTTATTCTGAAGTATCTTGCATTTGTTGCTGATTCGAAAACAAACTGTTGTTTTAACATATCATCTGTTGCGGTATGTGCTCCTATTTCGGTATAACTTACATTGTCAGTTGAAACTTCAATAGTGAAGTCTTTCATCATTCCATTTGCATTTTGTTGGTTTTGTAAAATCGAAATTCCACTTAACGATTTAATTTCTTTCATATCAACAGTTACACTGTGAGGGTGAGGAAATGAGCTGTAATATCCAGAATGCCATAGAGTTGCAGGATCATTGTCTAATAAGTAAACAGCTAATCCTGTACTACCTTGGAATCCAGTTTCTTCAGAGGAAGCTTCAACTGTCCAGTTGCTTTTGTCAAAATCATCATATAAGTAATAGTCGATGTCTATATCTGGTTTTCTGTCAACATAATTATAATCATGATTACTAAAAGTTTTGCGTTCTCCATTTTCAAATACTGCCGATATATTTAGCTTAAATGGATATTGTTTGTACTCTTCATCTATATCGCTAAGTGGCATGGTGAACGAAATTTCCTTTCTGTTATTATTGATGCTGATGTTGGTTGAAGTCCATGTAATAGCATTATAATTTAAGTCGTTCGGTCCTGTTTTTGGATCGTTGTACATAATCATTCCTTTTACAGGAATATCAGTCTCAAATTGAATTGTAGCGTATAAATTTTCAGAATCAGCATAAATACGTTGCTTTTTAATTTCTAAATTTGGTGTTTCAGTATAAAAATCTATAGATGGATCTGTGTTGAAAATTTGATTATTGTCTAGAATTAAACTCGAAGCCTTCGTTAATTTTATTCCATTTGGATTACTCCAGTACTGACTATTTCCATTTCCCATCATTGCAGTAAAATTATCTGAAATTTTTTGTCTGTTATGAGGAAGGTTTAAGCCATGTCCTAACTCGTGGATAAGTCCACCTATCCACTTATCGTCTACGCTAGGAAAACCAACGCCATCAACCCATTTTGACATGTCGTAACCGTTTTCGTAGTCTCTTACAAATGCATATTTACCAATACCATAAAAAGGAACACCCACCTCATAACGAGGGATGAAAACTAAAATATGGTCACTTGTTTTTAAGTCTGGATTTTCAGCAAAGTAAGCATCAATCTCTACAATTGCTTTTCTACCACCACCATCATAAGGATAATCGGCAGAAGTTTCTTGGGCATTTATTAAATGGATTTTAACGAGTCCTGGACTTTCTGGGTCTTCTTGTAGTCCGAATTTTTTGTATTCAAATCCATAGTCGCTTAATTCTTCTGCATAATACTCTTGAACATGTTTTAAAACATCGGTAAGTCGCTGTTGGTAATTAGCGTAGGCATCAACATCGTTAGGTAGGAAGTAAACTACGTTTAATTGTTTTTGACCAGGTTTTGATAATGCATCTGGATCGGGGATGTCTGTTCCTCCTCCAGAGGTTCCATCGAGATTATCGCAAGATGCGAAAAAACTGCATAGAGCAAGGCATACCATAAGTAGGTTTACCAATTTAAATTTTGTTTTCATAATATTTTGGTTGTTAAAATTTTATTAAATGTAATATATACTTTTTAAAAATGCAAGTAAATGTAAATTAATAGGTTACGTTAATTGTAATTTTCATGTCATTATTTATGAATTCAAAGCAAATTTACTTTTGAATTCATATTCATCATTTCCCTTGCTATCTATTGTGTAACGCTATATTTGTGTTTATTTTTAAGCGAATAAAAAAACTACAGAATGACTGAAATTAATTGGCAAGATTTTGAAAAAATAGAAATGCGCGTAGGAACTGTGATAGAGGTAAATGATTTTCCTGAAGCTAGACGACCTGCGTTTAAACTACAAATAGATTTTGGTGCTGAAATTGGTATTAAAAAAACATCAGCACAAATAACAAAACGTTATAAAAAAGAGGAGCTGTTGGGGAGGCAAGTAGTTGCGGTAGTGAATTTTCCCAAAAAGCAAATAGCCAATTTTATGAGTGAATGTTTGGTTGTTGGTGCTGTTGGAACCGATGGTGATGTAGTGCTTTTGAATCCCGATTTTAAGGTTGAAAACGGATTGAGAATAGGGTAGTGTAATTTCTATAAAATGAAAAAGGCTGTTGTAAAACAGCCCTTCATTTTATTATACAAATCTCTATACCAACTGAAATTGTATAAGTTTTATTTTCAATACTTCTTGTATTTCGAAGAAATTGATTTTTAAATATCGTCGAAACTAATATCTGTAAATTTCTCGGTAGTTACTTCTTCTAAAGTATCGTTATCTTCAGCGAAAGTTTCTTTTTTGAAATCTTTTTGATGACGTTCAGAAATTACTTCTTCTCCTTTTTCATTAATTACAAAGTCAATCATTTCTTCTAAATTCTCTTTAAAAGCAGCAAAATCTTCTTTGTACAAATAAATTTTGTGTTTCTTGTAGTGGTAAGATCCGTCGTCGTGGGTAAACTTTTTACTTTCGGTAATTGTTAAGTAATAATCTCCAGCTTTGGTTCCTCTAACATCAAAGAAATAAGTTCTTCTTCCAGCTCTCAACACTTTAGAGAATATCTCATCTTTCTCTACAAAACCTTTATCGCTCATAATTCCTCTAAATACTTTTATATGTTAACAAAATCAAAAATGTAAAAAAAAATGAAATCAAACAACAATTTCTCTAACTTTCTTTTTCTGATATCTGATTTTGGTACAATTCGTGGTAGTACCCTTTTTGGTTTATTAGTTGATTATGAGTTCCTTGCTCTGTGATTTTACCGTCTTCAAGGACAATAATTTTGTCTGCATTTTTTGCTGAAGAAATACGATGACTCACAATTATTGTAGTATTTTTCTTCGAAACTTGTTTCAGATTATTCAATATTTCTTCCTCAGTTTCTGTGTCAACGGCAGATAAGCAGTCGTCAAACAAATAAATGTTCGGATTTTTTATAAGTGCTCTCGCTATAGAAACACGTTGTTTTTGTCCGCCACTCAAAGTGAGTCCACGTTCGCCTAAAACAGTATCGTATTTTTTAGTGAATTCAACTATGTTTTGGTGTACAGCTGCTTTCTTTGCAGCGCTTTCGATAGCTTCTTGCGTAGCATCTTTTTGCCCGAATTTAATATTGTTGCCAATAGTGTCGGAAAACAAGAAAGCATCTTGCGGTACGGCGCCAATACTATTTCTTAAATCTGATAAGTTGAGTGTGTCTATTGGAGTTCCATCAATTAAAATAGTTCCGCTAGTTACGTCGTAGAGTCTTCCAACAAGATCTAAAACAGTCGATTTTCCAGCGCCAGTTTTTCCAATAATGGCTAAAGTTTCTCCTTGATTTATAGTGAAGGAAACATTGTTAAGCGCTGTAATTCCTGTATCGTCATACGTAAAAGTTACATTTTTAAATTCTATTTTTCCTTTTATTTCTGAAGGAAGAACGGTTGGATTTTTAATTTCTGGATCTAAATCTAAAAATTCGTTGATACGTTTTTGAGAAGCTTCTGCACGCTGCACTATTGAAGTTACCCAACCTACGGTAGCTACTGGCCAGGTAAGCATGTTAACGTAAATGATGAATTTTAAAATTACACCTGTTGTTGCGATTTCGCCATTAATATATTGGAGTCCGCCAACGTAAATTACAAAAATGTTACTTATACCAATCAATAAAAGCATGAGTGGAAAAAACCATGCGTTTACCTTTGCTAAGTCCATGTTGACGTTTTTTCCTTCGAGCGCTAGAGAATCAACTTCGTCACCTATTCTTCCTTCAATTCCGTAAGCTTTTATTACTGATATTCCGGAGAAAGACTCTTGGGTAAACGTTGAAAGTTTTGATAAATATTGTTGTACTTCGGTACTTCGTTTGTGTATTACTTTACTGATGTTGTAAATCAGAATAGATAAAATTGGAAGCGGAATAAGTGTGTATGCTGCCAATTTTGGAGCGGTGTAAAACATCAACGGAATAACACATAAGAATAGTGTAATGGTTTGGATGCTATACAAAATTGCAGGACCAGCGTACATACGTACTTGTCCGACATCTTCACTTATACGGTTCATCAAATCGCCCGTTCTGTTTTTCTTATAAAAATTAAGCGAAAGACGTTCGTATTGTTCGTATACTTCGTTTTTTAAGTCAAATTCAATATATCTTGAAATATTGATAATGGTTTGACGCATTAAAAAAGTAAATAATGCCGATAATGCTGCCGAGCCAACAATAATAAGAATGTAGCGTAGCAATTGCATTTTTACCGTAGAGATATCGGCGTTATCATCTAAGATATAAGTTTCAACTGCGTTAACAGATTGCTCAACATATTCTGGTAAAACAAGTTTAAAGACAGTGGCTAAGATTGTGATAAATACACCAATAATTAATTTCCACTTATATTTCTTAAAGAATTTGTTAATATATTTTAGTTCCTTCATTAGTTTTATTCAAAATCAATTTTTTTAATAAATCCTCAACGAGACGACTTATTTTAGCTTTTATATTGAAATATTCGTATTTTTGCGCTATTATTTTAACGATATTAAAAAATAAGCAAACAAAAAACGATAATTGTATGGTTTCAGAAATTTTAAATCCTTCAGAACTTAAAAAAGCAGACCCAGTGTTTGGTCAGCTTTCGTTCAATGATCATGAGCAGATTGTTTTCTGTCAGGACAAAGATACAGGATTAAAAGCAATAATAGGAATTCATAATACAGTTTTAGGTCCGGCTTTGGGAGGTACCAGAATGTGGAATTATGCTAACGAGTGGGAAGCATTAAACGATGTGTTGCGTTTATCTCGAGGGATGACTTACAAATCGGCCATTACAGGTTTGAACCTTGGAGGAGGAAAAGCGGTAATTATTGGAGACGCTAAAACTCAAAAAACGCCTGAGTTAATGAAGCGTTTTGGGGAGTTTGTACATTCGTTAAGCGGAAAATATATTACTGCTGAAGATGTAGGAATGGAAACTGCCGATATGGATACTGTTCGCGAAGTAACTCCATACGTAACGGGTATTTCAGAAGAAAAAGGAGGAGCAGGAAATCCATCACCAATTACTGCCTACGGGGTGTTTATGGGGATGAAAGCTGCTGCAAAATACCAATTTGGAGATGATAGTTTAGAAGGTAAAAAAGTACTTGTGCAAGGTGTTGGGCATGTTGGGGAAACCTTAGCAGATTATCTTTATAATGAAGGTGCGCAGTTGTTGATTTCTGACATCAATGAAGCTAAATTATTAGAATTAGCAAAAAGATACAAAGCACAAATTATTCCTGGAAACGAAATCTTTAATCAGGAGCTAGATGTGTACGCGCCATGTGCGTTGGGAGCAACTATTAACGATGCCACGGTAAACGAAATTAAAGCAAAAGTAATTGCTGGTGCAGCCAACAATCAGCTTGCAGACGAAAAAGTTCACGGAGCAATTTTAAAAGAAAGAGGAATTGCTTACGCACCAGATTTCTTGATTAATGCTGGAGGAATTATTAATGTTTATGCTGAATTAGAAGGATACGACAAAAAAGAAATCCTTAGAAAAACAGAAAATATCTTTAAAACTACCTTAGATATTTTTGCACATGCTGATAAAAATGAGTGCACTACGCACGAAGCTGCCTTGAGTATTGCTCAAAGTAGAATTGATAACAGAAAATTAGCATTGAAAAAATAAGACGTTTTCTAAAATAATATTATTTTTGCAGGGCGAAAGGGTATTCCTTTCGCCCTCATTATTTATTATAGGCAAGAAAGTTCTTTAAGCATGTTAACAAGAAGACACATCAGAGTTAAAGTAATGCAATCTGTGTATGCATTCATTCAATCTAAAAACACTGATTTAGGTAAAGAAGAAAAATTTTTATCTGCTAGTATGGAGAATATGTACAATTTGTACTTAACACTCTTGGGTTTACTAGTAGAAGTTCAAAAAACAGCTGAAGAGCAGCTTACACTCTCACAAAAAAAATACCTCGCTACCAAAGAGGAAAAAAATCCGAAGCGTAAATTTATTGACAATCCTGTTTTACAATTATTGGTTAACGATACAGTTTTAACCGAAAAATTAGAAAACAGAAACATCAGTTGGGATCTAGATGATGAGTATGTGAAAATTATTTACAGAGCCATTTTAGAAAGCGATTTGTACAAAGCCTACATGGCAAAAGAAGTAACAACTTTTAAGGAAGATAAAAAACTTATTTTGGAGTTGTTTCAGCATATCATTGCGCCAAACGAGAAGTTGTACGAATATATTGAAGATAAAAAACTTACATGGGTTGACGATCTTCCGTTGGTAAATACGTTGCTTGTTAAAATGATTAAAAAATTGAAGGAAGATTCTCCAGAAGATTATTTCCATCCTTCATTATTTAAAGATCAAGACGATAAAATGTTTGCAAGTGAATTGTTTAAAAAGACAATTTTGAACAACGAACGCCTTCAGCAGGAAATAGATGGTAAAACTCCAAATTGGGATACCGATAGAATTGCCGAACTCGATTCTGTATTACTGAAAATGGCCATTTGTGAGTTTTTAAAATTCCCATCAATTCCAGTAAAAGTAACTATTAACGAATACCTTGAAATCGCTAAAGAATACAGCACTCCAAAGAGTAGTATTTTTATAAACGGAATTTTAGATAAACTCGTAAAAGAGTACGAAGCTAACAATTCGTTAAATAAGTCGGGGAGAGGTTTGATGTAATAAAATATTACTATTTTTGTGAGTCATAGACAGGTTTTAAATAGTAAACCTATTCACAATTAACCACTTAGAAAAACAATAAAATTTTATTAAAATGAAAAAAGTATTATTGGTATTAACTGTAGCAGCAGCGGTAAGTTTTACATCATGTAAAGATAACGCAGCAAGTAAAGTAAATTCGGATAACGTAGCAGCAGCAGAACAACGTGACGAAGCGGCAAAAAAAGTTGCTGTAATGACTTTTGAAGAAACAGAGCACGATTTTGGAAACATTCCACAAGGGCAAGCTGTAGAGAAAGTTTTTAAATTTAAAAACACAGGAGATGCTCCTTTAGTAGTTACAGATGCAAAAAGTAGCTGCGGATGTACAATTCCAAAAAAACCAGAAGCTCCAATTGCTCCAGGAGAAACGGGAGAAATTTTGGTAAAATATAACGGAAGCGGAAGAAATGCTGTAACAAAAACAGTTACCATTACTGCAAATACCGAAAAAGGAACAGAGCAATTAAGAATTAAAGCGTTTGTAGAAGCTAAAGATGCTGCTGCACAACCTAAAGCATAAACACGTAATTAATGGAAGCAATTAATCAATTTGCACCTTTTATTTTAATTTTTGCTGTGATGTATTTTTTTATGATACGTCCGCAATTAAAAAAGCAAAAGCAAGAGAAAAAGTTTGCAGAGGAATTAAAACGTGGTGACCGTGTGGTTACCAAAAGTGGTTTACATGGTAAAATTGTAGACCTTAATAATGATAACACTTGCGTAATTGAAACAATGGCAGGTAAAATGAAGTTTGAACGTTCTGCAATTTCTCTAGAACTTTCGCAAAAACAAAATACTTCTGCAGCACCTGTAAAGGATAAAAAATAAGCAGTAAAGTTTTAAGTTATAAAAAAACCGATTCATCTGAATCGGTTTTTTTATTTTAAAAAAAGTTTAGTTATTTATACTTATCATTGAGTCCTTTCCCTTCAAGTATTAAAGGAATTATTTTATCCAATCTCCGTTGTTTTGTACTTTCTTGTTTGGCTTCAGCAATAAATTCATGGTATTCTTTTTGTCTTCCTTTTGTTAATGCATTAAATGAAGTTTGTAATTTTTCATCTTCAGCTAAAGCGGTAATTAGAAAAGGAGCTGTAATTTCTTTTTTCTTCGGAATACTAACCGTTTTATTCTCCTTCTGATTGGCAATCGCTTCTAAAACATAAGCTTTTACTAATTTCTCATCAATATCATTGATGTTTTCAAAGCGCCATTGACGAAGTGCCACCGTTTTACCTTCTTGTGCATTCAGTAACACTTTTGTTTTGTCGGTTAATAATGCACCGTTATGAAACCAAAGTCCAACATACGATTTAAACGCTGCGATACCAATTACATTTTTACCATTAATAGTATAGGTAGGGACACCCCATTTAACGGTTTCTTCCAATTCGGTGGCGCACAAAACTTTTCTTAAGGCGTAAAGCTCTTTGTGCCAAGCAGTGTTTTCTTCGTAATATTCGTTGGCTGTTTTAGTTTTCTTCATTGTAATATTTGGCTGTTAGCTCTACAATTTTCACAATTACGTCGGTTGCTTTTTTCATACTTTCCACAGGAACGTATTCGTATCTTCCGTGGAAATTATGTCCGCCTGCAAATATATTTGGACACGGTAAACCCATGTACGAAAGTTGAGAACCGTCGGTACCACCACGAATAGGTTTGATAAGCGGTTTGATATCTAAATCTTTCATTGCTTGTTCGGCAATATCTACAATATGCATAACAGGCTCAATTTTTTCTTTCATGTTGTAGTATTGATCTTTAATTTCGAGAGTGATGATATCTCCAAATCGTTCTGTTAGATCGTTAACTACTCGAGTTACAAGTTCTTTACGCGCATCAAATTTATCGCGGTCGTGATCTCTAATAATTCCGTTAATTACAGCGAGTTCTACATCTCCTTTAAAATCGTAAAAATGAAAAAATCCTTCTCTAAAACTAGTGTATTGCGGCATTTCTTTTTTCGGCATCAACGATAAAAACTCGTTGGCAATAACTACGGCATTTATCATTTTTCCTTTGGCGTAGCCAGGGTGAACACTTTTTCCTTGTACTGTAATTTTTACACCAGCAGCATTAAAATTCTCGTATTCGAGTTCTCCAATTTGAGAGCCATCCATAGTGTAAGCCCATTCAGCACCAAACTTTTTAACGTCGAACTTATGGGCGCCTCGACCAATTTCTTCATCGGGAGTAAAGGCAACACGCACAGGTCCATGATGAATATGTGGGTTATTGATAAGGTATTCCATAGCGGTTACAATTTCTGTAATTCCCGCTTTATCATCTGCGCCGAGTAGCGTTGTCCCGTCGGTTGTGATTAGTGTTTGTCCTTTATATTGTTTTAAATCGGTAAAGTAACTTGGCGATAGCACTATATTTTGCGCTTCGTTAAGTATAATCTCTCCGCCATCGTAGTTCTCGATAATTTGCGGATTTACATTTGTTCCAGAAAAATCTGGGGATGTGTCGAAATGCGATATAAAACCGATAGTTGGTACTTCTCTATCTAAATTTGAAGGAAGTGTGGCCATCACATAAGCGTGCTCGTCTATAGTAACATCTTGCATCCCGATTGCTTTGAGTTCTTCGGCCAATTTGTTGGCAAGATTCCACTGTTTTTCTGTACTTGGCGTAGTGTCGCTATTTGGATCGGATTGCGTATCTATTTTAATGTAGCTTATAAAACGGTCTATAATTTGTTGCATAAATTCTTTTTTATCAAAAATACATAATACTTGAAAAGTATCCTTGTGTAAAGTTTTTTATTTGAGAGTTGAATAGTTTGAAGTTTGGTGTATGGAGTGAAAGGTTGGAGATTGAAATTATAAAGACCCCTAAAGTTCCCTCAAGGGGATAATAAATTCCCCCTTTGAAGGGGGGTAGGGGGATGTGTGAAAGTTTGAAGTTTACTTTCCAAATGCAACACAAACAATTCTGAAAAGTAAAATACGCAAGCGTTTGTCGCTAGCCCCGATTGAGCCAACTACCGTGTAGTGGTGAAAGCCTGCCTACCGTAGGCAGGCGGGTAACAGCAATACTAATGAAGCTTTACTTTAGTGCTGCTGAAAAAATATTTTAAGAAAAAGGAAAGCATAAATTTTTAGTTTGAGTACTTTTGCAAAAACTAGCAAAAACATGTATAAATTACTCATACGACCTATTTTTTTTCTGTTTGATCCTGAAAAAGTTCACCATTTTACGTTTTCTGTTTTAAAGTTTATTAATAAAATTCCGGGAGTATCGGCACTTATTAGAGCCATTTTTGTGGTTGAAGATAAACGTTTGGAACTTGAAGTTTTTGGATTGAAGTTTAAAAATCCGGTTGGACTGGCTGCTGGTTTTGATAAAGATGCTAAACTGTATAAGGAGCTTTCTAATTTTGGTTTTGGATCGATTGAAATAGGAACGCTTACACCAAAGCCACAACCTGGAAATCCTAAAAAACGCCTTTTTAGAGTGATTGATGATAAAGGGATTATTAACCGAATGGGATTTAATAATGGTGGCGTTGAAGAGGCTGTTGAGCGATTGAAGAAGAACAATGGAGTGCTGATTGGTGGAAATATTGGGAAAAATAAAGTGACACCAAATGAAAATGCTGTAGACGATTATGTGATTTGTTTTGAAGCGCTTTATCCTTATGTTGATTATTTTGTGGTGAATGTGAGTTCGCCAAATACGCCAAATTTACGTGCGTTGCAAGATAAAGAACCGTTAACTGCTTTGTTGCTTACATTGCAAACTTTAAACGCTAGTAAAGAAAAATCGAAACCTATTTTATTAAAAATTGCTCCAGATTTGACCGATTCGCAATTGATGGATATTGTTGAGATTGTAAAATCGACAAAAATTGCAGGAGTGATTGCTACCAATACCACAATTAGTCGCGAAGGGTTAACATCTGAAAATAAAGAAGAAATTGGAGGGTTGAGCGGAAAACCACTGACTAAAAGATCTACGGAAGTGATAAGGTTTTTAGCTGAAAAATCGGAGAATGCTTTTCCGATTATTGGTGTAGGAGGAGTTCATACACCAGAAGATGCTATTGAAAAATTAAATGCTGGTGCTTCGCTTGTGCAACTTTACACTGGCTTTATTTATGAAGGTCCTGCTGCGGTAAAGAAAATTAATAAGGCTCTTTTAAAGCGCTAGTTTTGGATATTCAAATATTAATAGCTTTTACCATTGCTTCGGTTGTATTGGCTTTAACTCCCGGTCCAGACAATATATATGTGTTAACGCAAAGTATGGCAAATGGAGTTAAAAACGGACTCATAACTGTACTTGGACTTATTTCTGGTTGTTTGGTGCATACAACTTTAGTGGCGTTTGGCGTAGCTACTTTTATTATTGAAAATCAAATTTTATTTACTTCTTTAAAAGTTTTTGGGGCTTTGTATCTATTATACTTGGCTTATTCGGTTTATAAGAGTGATAGCGAAATTCAATTTGAAACCAGCACAGCTTCTCAAAAGTCGACTTTAGGTTTTTATCTTCAAGGGTTTTTGATGAATTTACTTAACCCAAAAGTTTTGATTTTCTTTTTAGCTTTCTTTCCTGGTTTTTTGTTTAGTGATACAATGCCAGTTATCGCGCAGTTTTATACATTAGGAAGTATCTTCTGTTTAATCACTTTCTTAATCTTCTCATTAATTGCATTACTGGCAGGGCGTATTTCGGTATTCGTGAAGGAATCTGCTAAAGTAGGAGTATTCTTTAAATGGTTGCAAGTAGTTGTTTTTGTGTTACTCGCCGTGATAATTTTTGTTTAATACCTGATTTCTTTCGTTTTACAGCTTTATATTGTAGAATTATTACTATTGTAAGTTATTTTTTTACTACATATAAGATAAGGATTACAATAAATCTTGTAAGAAACACTCATTTTAGCAAGTAATTTTGTCATTCATCGATATTTAATTGAAAAAGTTTAAAGCCTTTTTACATTTACATCGTTGTTGTTGAGGATGTCTTAACAAACAATGCCCCAAAGTGCGAATATGCTATTACAAGTTTCCCCTTTCGTGCGTTCTTTTTTCCCCATACATACATATAGTGATTGAATTATTTTAAAACCAATAAATATCTATCTATTATGAAAAAAGTAATTTTTTGCGCTGGGGCGCTTTTATGCGGAGCTGTGGTTATGGCTCAAGATAATTTTTCTTTGTCAACACAGACAGGGAATGCGAATACGGTCAATGTAGACCAAACTGCTGGAGATTTTTCTATTTCTGGAATTGCTCAGATTGGAGACAACAACACAGGAAATGTAACACAAGCTAGTGAAGGTAACTATGCTGCAGTTTCTCAAACTGGGAACTGGAACACAGCTACAACGTCTCAAAACGAGAATGGCGTACAACAAGGAGGTTATAATCAATCTACTCAAACTCAAGTTGGTAATTACAATACTGCTACTGTAACTCAAGATACGCAGTATGCAAGTGGAAATGGTAATGGTACTACAAATTCTGTAGCTGTTCAAACTCAAACAGGAGATGGGAATGTTGCAACTGCAACTCAGGCTAACAATGCTCACCAAAACACTCAAACTCAAGTAGGAAACAACAACTCTTCTGTTGACTTACAAAAAGGTTCTACTGAGGTTTCTGTTACTGAGCAATACGGTAACCACAACACAAGTACTGTAGTTCAAAATGCTTGGGGAAACAACAACTATGTTAAGCAAAGTGGTAATTATAACTCAAGTACTATTAACCAAGACGGTGGTCAAAACATGAACACTTTCATTCAAACTGGTAATAATAATACTGGAGTTATTTCTCAAGTTGGAGATAACAATGTAAACGTGAGTCTTGCTACCGGTAATTTCAATAATACCAACGTTAGTCAATAAAAAATCATCAAGATAATCTAAGCAATTATGAAAACAAAAATGAATATATCATTATTAGTGGGATGCTTAATGATGGTAACAATTGGGTTCGCTCAAAATAATACAAGTGCACTTTCTCAAAGTGGAAATGACAATAATTCGACTGTAACACAAAAAGGAGATTTAAATACTTCTGATGTAATGCAAACAGGAGATGATAACCTTGCGACAGTTTCTCAGAAAAAAACTGAAAACGATGCAGTTACAAGTCAAGTTGGAGATGATAATACTTCGGATGTGATGCAAAAAGGTACTTTGAATATGTCGACAGTAGATCAAGCTGGAGATGATTTAAGTGCTGATGTTGATCAAGACGGACGTGAGAATATTTCAACAGTAACACAAACTGGAGACTTTGCTGAAGCAACTGTTTATCAAGATGGTAAATTTAATGAGGCAACTGTAACTCAAGACGGAGATGCTCTTACATCATTAGGGAAAAATACTGCTGATGTAATGCAAGAAGGAAATAGAAACCTTGCAGTTGTTGATCAAGATGGTCGTTTTATCGATGCTGATGTAGATCAAGTTGGAAACCGTAATACGGCTACAGTTTCTCAAGACGGAGAATTTATTACTAGTGAGTCTTTACAAGAAGGAAATCGTAATACAGCTACCGTAACACAAGATGGTACAGTTTTATCTAGTGAAATCGATCAATTAGGGAACCGTAATGATGCTACTGTAACTCAAACAAATTTTGATGCTTCAAGTACTATTTACCAAGATGGAGACCGTAACTCAGCTACAGTTGCTCAAAATTCTGGTGCTGTTAGTCTTTTTGATGACGGACTTAACAGTGAAATCGACCAAATTGGAGACCGTAACACTGCAGTTGTAACACAATCTTATGTGTCTCAAGGTGCATTGTACGAGGTTGATATTGATAGTGATATTGATCAAGAAGGAGATCGTAACTCTGCAACAGTTTCTCAAACAGGAAGTGCTGAATTGGATGGTTACTTAGTTCCGTTTTTTGGCTTTGGACCTTACGGTGAAGCAACTCTTGAAAGTGATATCGAGCAAACAGGAGACTTAAACGAAGCTGTTGTTAACCAAGTTGGAGACGAAATCGAAAGTGATGTTATTCAACTAGGAGACGAAAACTTAGCTACTGTAGATCAAGTTGGAGTTGAATTAAACAGTTTTGTATTACAAAGCGGAAATGGTAACGAGAGTGCTACTTCTCAAAGTGGAGCTTCTCACGGAAGTGGTGTAGTTCAATGGGGAGATGGTAACTCTAGTGATGTTGCTCAAATGGGAGTTGGACAAATTAGTGGTGTTGCTCAAGTTGGTTCAATGAATACAAGTACTGTATCTCAAGATGGTGAAGCTAACTTAAGTGGAGTTTTACAATGGGGAGATAGTAACATGAGTGCTGTATCTCAAACTGGAACAGGAAGCATGAGTGGTGTTGCTCAATTTGGTGAAGGAAACATGAGTACTGTTACTCAAGGTGGAGACGGTGGTCACTTAAGTGGAGTTTTACAATGGGGAGATAACAACATGAGTACTGTATCTCAATCAGGTATGAGCCAAACTAGTACTGTTTCTCAAATTGGAAATGGAAACATGGGTGCTGTAACTCAAGGAAACTAATCCGTAGGTTATAAACCAAAAAAATAAACACACAATTTAAGTAGCAAGGGAATTTTCCCTTGCTACTTTTAAACTATAAAAATATGAGAGTTAAAACAGTAATATTTACAATTTTATTTTCTGGAATTGGTGTGGTTGCTGTAGCTCAAAGTCCAAAAACTGTAAACGAAGCAATGCTTGCTAATAACCAAACATTGGTTACTCGTAAAAATTCAACCAGCACTCAAAACCAAAACAATGGGGTTTATCTTTCTCAAGTAGGAGATTATAACAGTGCTTCGGTAGCTTTAAAAGCTTCAGAGGTAAATTACAATTTGCAACAAAACGGAAATCAAAATAATGTTAACCAAATGGTTGTTGCACAAAGTATAACTCAGAATGTAACACAGCAGGGAGCAAATAATTATGTGCAGGAAATTGCATACAATCCAAATAATGCAATGAATACACAAACCATTCAAGAAGGGAATAATTTGCTAGTAGAAAAATATGGTAGTAATAGTATCGGAGATAATATGACTATTAAAATGACTGGAAATGATCGATCGGTAATTGTTAGAAACTATAAATAATTTTTTGATTGAAAAAAGCATGTTTTATCATAATGTTATTGCTTTCATCAGTATCTGTTTTTACTCAAAATTTAAATAAAGAGGTAGAGGCAGATATTTTGGTACAAGATCCTAAAGAAGACGTGGTTTTCTATTCGGCATCAGTAAAGAATTTAACAGGAGGTAATTATAGTTTAACCTATCAATTTTCAGTATTAAAAAAAAACAAACAAGAAGAAATAGATAAAGAAACACAAGAAGGGCGCTTCACCCTTACACCTTTTGAGAGTAAGAATTTATTTAAATCTCAATTAGTGGTATCCGACACTATTGAAAACATTCTTTTACTCTTAATTTTTAATGAAGACAAACTTATAAGTACCCATAAAGCAGAAGTTAATTTTAAAAAAGAACTTCCCCAAGAATCTTATAATAAAATGAATGAAGGATTAATGATTAGTGGGATTGTAGCTGAAGATACAAAGACAAAAGCAGGAAAAGATTTTTACGATTTTTTTTATCAGAAATATCATATGAGTTCGCTTAAAACTAATAAAATTATAAAGGTTGAAGAAGCCATTAGTTTTGGACGGACTACTAGAATTCAACTTAAAATAGAAAATCAAATTGTATATCAATTTTTTGCACAACCTAAATTAGATTATATAAAAACACAAGCAGAGTATGCCATGACCTATTTAAACAGGTATTTGCAACAGCTTGAACAGTCAAAAGTCAGTTCCACTCAATATTAAATATTTAGAAAATGAAACTTATAACCAGCCTATTTTTGTTTTTTACTATTTCAGTAATGTATTCGCAAGACCTTGTGTATACACCAATTAATTCTAGTTTTGGAGGTAATTCATACAATTACCAGTGGTTGTTGAGTTCGGCGCAAGCACAAAACTCATTTAAAGACCCAAATGCTTCCACTAGAGAGGAAACATCAGAATTAGAATCTTTCCAAGAGAGTTTAAATTCACAACTTTTAAGTCAGCTTACACGACAATTGTATGCCGAGCAATTTGGCTCTGGCGAATTGCAAGAAGGTACATACACCTTTGGTAGTTTAGCTTTAGATGTTTATCCATCTGAAGGTGGCTTGGTTATCGATATTTTAGATACCAACACAGGCGAACAAACTCAGGTTGTTATTCCAAATTCTTAACATTTTAGCATGACTTATCGTACCTTATTATATGTAAGCATTTTAATGCTTTTTGCAGGATGTGGCACCTATTTTAATCAACCCGTAGATTTTACAGATGCCCGAATAGGAGAAAATACCCAAGCAACAAGTCGTTTAAAATCGTTGCCCGAGCCTCAAGAAAAAGTAGTGGTTGGGGTGTATAATTTTAGAGATTTAACAGGGCAGTACAAACCTACCGAAGTAGGAAGTACTTTTAGTACCGCAGTAACGCAAGGTGGAACTGCAATTTTAATTAATGCACTTGAAGATTCTGGGTGGTTTACTACCATCGAAAGAGAAAATATTGGAAATTTATTAAACGAGCGTAACATTATTCGTTCTACTCGCCAAGAGTATCAAGGAGCGCAAACCAAACCAAGTGTACCTCCGTTGTTGTTTGCCGGCGTTTTATTGGAAGGAGGAATTGTTTCCTACGATTCTAATATCGTTACCGGTGGGATGGGAGCGCGTTATTTTGGTGTTGGCGGAAGTACACAATATCGTCAAGATCGTGTAACTGTTTATCTTAGAGCTATCTCTACTTCAAACGGAAAAATTCTTAAAAATGTTTACGTTTCCAAAACCATACTTTCACAAGCGCTCGATGCCAATTTGTTTAAATATGTAAAGTTTCAACGTCTTTTAGAGGCTGAAGTTGGATTTACCAGAAACGAACCAGTACAGCTGGCAGTAACAGAAGCTATCGAGAAAGCTGTTGAAGGACTTATTGTTGAAGGAATTGAAGAAAATTTATGGCACGCAAGAGACGGCGCCGATGCTGAAGCAGAATTGCTAAAAGATTACAATGAAGAAAAAGAAGAAGCCGAATTAACAAAACTCTACAACAGAAAATACATCAGTCGTGAGTATAGTCATTCCTTAGGATTGAGTTTGGGCGGAGCACTAAACAATAGTGATTACAGCGCTTCCGAACTTCGACCTTCTTTTAAAGTTGACTATTTGTACCGCATGTCGAGGTATCTTTCTTTGAATGTTAGTGCCAATTCTTTCGAACTTAATAATGGCGATTTGTACAAAAGAAAATTCGCTTCTATCGATACCAATTTAGGATTCACCTTTTTACCGAATGATGATTTAACTCCTTTTGCCTACGGCGGAGCAGGAATTCTCTTCGGTTTTGAAAACGATCAAACACCCGAAAATGCCGAGAGTACATTTTTTAAAGCGCAATACGGACTCGGACTCGAATATTTTATCAATCAGAAAATATCTTTAAAACTTTTTGCTGATCAAAACATGACGTTTTCTGATGATCTTGATTATTTGAGAAACGGAAAACGCGACGACTATTACTTCAATTTTGGCTTTGGAGTAAGTTTTACCTTAGGAGTGAAGAATAAAATGCAACTTAACTAACCAACATCAATGCAATGAATACATTAAAACAAATATTAGTTATTTTAGGAATTATTAGCTGTGTTGTTGCGTGTAGCGAAGATACTGTAGATGCTTACGGAACAGGAACGATAACAGGAAAAGTTGTATTAACAGGTGTAAACACACCCATGGAAAATGTAAAAGTTTCAACCAATCCTGCTTCTTCTACGGTTTTTACCGATGAAAACGGAGACTTTGTGTTGAAAGATGTTGAGGTAGGCGATTATTCGGTGCAAGCGCAAATCGACGGATACCTAACTGCTTTTGAAGGCGCAACTGTAAAAACAGGCTTGGAAGTGAATGTAATTTTTGAAATGGAGGTGGAAACCGCCAATAATAAAGCTCCAGATGCACCGCAGTTATTAGCACCAGAAAATGGAGCAACCGACCAAAATTTGGAAATGCAATTTATTTGGAAAGCTACCGATAGAGAAGGCGATTCACTTACATATTCCTTAGAAATTAAAAATAGTTTAAACGACGATATACTTAGTTTTGAAGGTATAAAAGACACAACTTACACGGTGGATGGATTGAGTCACGGATTAAAATATTTCTGGCAAGTAAAAGTTTCCGATAGTATAAATAATCCTGTGTTGAGTGAAGTGTATTCGTTTACCACACTTAAAAATCCGCAGTACGATTATGTATTTACGCGTGTTATTGGAGGCAATAATGTTGTAATGGCAAAAGATGAAGATGGAAAAGAAATTCAACTTACAAGTAGTTCTACCAACAGTTTCCGTCCGAAGTTGAGTGATGCTGGCGATAAAATTGCTTTTATACGAACAGTCTCAGGAAAGAATCAAATTTTTGTAATCAATGCCGATGGTACTAATGAAAAACAGCTTACAACAGCTATCCCGATAAATGCTATTGATACTGAAAAGATGGGCTTCTCGTGGGCGAATAACGATACGGCTTTGTTGTACCCAAGTTTGAATAAAATGTATAGAATCCCGATTACAGGCGGAAGCAGTCAGTTAATGTTTTCTGCGGAAAGCGGTAGGTATTATATGGATGTAAAACAAAGTTCCGACCGCACCAAATTGTTGGTTTTGGAGACAAATATTAGTGGATATGAAGGTGCTGTGAAAATTTTAGACAATATTGGAGGTTTAATTTCTGAAGTATTCCAAGGGGTAAAAGGCGCTGTTGGAGGTGTCGATTTATCGTTAGACGGAAACATGGTTTTGTATACTTACGATGTTTCTGAATACGAAAGCGATACAAACAGGCAATTAAATGCAAAGGTGTTTTTGTACAATATTTCTACAGCTACAAACTATTTAATTAGTGACGCCAAAGAAAACGGTACCAACGATACAGATCCGATTTTTGCATCCGATCAAGCTTCGGTTTTATTGGTAAACGCACCAAATAATAAAGCAGACGATTCAGATGTTTTAAAGGTCGCTTTTGATGAAGAATTTAATGTTACCGCAAGAGAGATTGTTATAGAAAACGCCAAAATGCCAAATCAATAATTTTGTTGGATTGAAAGCCAAATAGCAAATAAGTTAAAGAGGTAAGGTTTGTTTTTATTTAAACTTTGCCTCTTTGTTACTTTGTGAAATTCTGTCATATCGAGCTTAGTCGAGATATCACATCTTGTTTAATTGTTGAATTGAAAGTCAAAAAGAAAATAAGTTAAAGAGATAAGGTTTGTGTCATTTATACTTTGCCTCTTTGCAACTATCTATAACCCTGTCATATCGAGCTTAGTCGAGATATCACATCTTGTTTAATTGTTTAATCGGGCAATTGTTGAATCGAAAGTTAAAGACAAATAAGTTAAAGAGTAAAGGTCTGTTTTTATTTGTACTTTGTCTCTTTGCAACTTTCTAAAACCCTGTCATATCGAGCGGAGTCGAGATATCGCATCTTGTTTAATTGTTGAATTGAAAGTCAAAAAGAAAATAAGTTAAAGAGGTAAGGTTTGTGTTCATTTATACTTTACCTCTTTGCTACTATCTAAAACCCTGTCATATCGAGCGGAGTCGAGATATCACATCTTGTTGAATCGAAAGTTAAAAGGTAAAGACCTGTTTTTATTCATACTTTGAAACTTTGCCACTTAGAACCTCTGCTACTTTGCTTCCCAAAAAAAAAGCCTCCAAAAAACGTTTGCGTAAGCTGTGCAGGTTCTTTACCTTTGGTTTAAACCTTGTAGATTTTGAAGAAAGACTATTTTATTTTTGATATGGACGGTGTAATTGTCGATAGCGAGCCTGCCCATAGAAAAATATTAAATACAGTTTTTGATGAATTGGGTTTGAATTTTTCAAACGAATATCATCAAACTTTGGTAGGAATGGCTGCCGTTCCCATGTGGAAAAAAATTAAAAAAGACTATGGTATTCATACCAACGCAAACGAATTGGTTAATTTTCATCGAGAGATTATTCTTTTCGAAATGGAAAAAATCGATGTCCAGCCTGTGCCTGGAGTATTGCAATTTCTTCAGCAGTTAAAATCTCAAAATTTTCATATTTCGTTGGCTTCTTCATCTACCAGAAAGCTCATTTCACTTTTTATGGATAAATTTGAAATAGCAACTTATTTCGATTATTTGGTAAGTGGAGATGATGTAGAGCGTAGCAAACCAAATCCTGATATTTTTCTGAAAGTTGCTGAAAAATATAACATCAGCCCTAATAATTTTATTGTTGTGGAAGATAGTTATAACGGTGTAACAGCAGCGAAAGCAGCGGGAATGATGTGTGTTGGTTATGTGAATTCGAACTCTGGAAATCAAGATTTATCAGCCGCCGATATGATAATCAATGATTTTGCTGAATTAAATATCGATAAAATTAAAGAACTCACAACGTAGTGGAAACTGTAAAAATCATAGAATGTCCGCGTGACGCCATGCAAGGGATAAAAGAATTTATTCCGACGCAACAAAAGGTGAATTACATTCAAGCTTTGTTGCGATGCGGCTTTGATACTATCGATTTTGGAAGTTTCGTTTCACCAAAAGCCATTCCGCAAATGGCAGACACTGCAGAAGTTTTGCAACAATTAGATCTGTCTCAAACGGAGAGTAAATTGTTGGCAATTGTAGCTAATGTACGTGGAGCAGAAGACGCGTGTAATTTTCCGCAGATAAATTATTTAGGCTATCCTTTTTCGATTTCTGAAAATTTTCAGATGCGAAACACTCACAAAACTATTGCACAAAGTGTGGAGGTGTTGCAAGAAATTTTATCGCTTGCCAATGCACATCAAAAAGAAGTGGTTGCGTATTTGTCGATGGGATTTGGAAATCCTTATGGAGATCCGTGGAATGTTGAAATTGTAGGCGAATGGACCGAAAAATTGGCAGCTATGGGAGTGAAAATACTTTCGCTTTCGGATACGGTTGGTTCCTCAACTCCAGAAACCATCAGTTATTTGTTTTCAAATTTAATTCCAAAATACCCCGAAATCGAGTTTGGAGCGCATTTACACACAACTCCCGATAGCTGGCACGAAAAAGTAGATGCAGCGTATATAGCAGGTTGTCGAAGGTTTGATGGTGCTATCCAAGGGTTTGGCGGTTGTCCAATGGCTACCGATGAGCTTACAGGAAATATGCCTACGGAAAAGTTGTTTTCATATTCAAATTCGGTCAAAGCTACTTCAAATATTAAGGCGATGAGTTTTGAAAGCGCCTATAATGAAGCACTAAAACTTTTTCAGAAATATCATTAATACATTCTTTTTAAAAGATAATTGTCAAAAACATTTCTTTTGTTTTTTTGTTGAATGAATTCAGTAATAAAAACGCGGTAAAGTTAAGATATTCTTAAAATGAGAAACCGCTAGAATGTTACGGATAAAAGCAGTATATTTGCGTGCAACTAAATGATAAGTTGCAATATGGAAGCTCACAATGCAAAGTTTGTAGGCGAAGGGTTAACTTACGACGATGTCTTACTCGTTCCGAATTACTCTGAGGTATTACCCCGCGAAGTCAACATACAAACAAAATTCACAAGAAACATAACAATTAATGTGCCTATTGTCTCTGCAGCAATGGATACTGTAACCGAAAGTAGAATGGCTATTGCCATGGCTCGCGAAGGCGGGATAGGAGTGTTGCATAAAAATATGACTATCGAGCAGCAAGCACTTAAGGTTAGAAAAGTAAAACGTGCTGAAAGCGGAATGATTATCGACCCGGTAACTTTACCACTTACAGCAACGGTTGAAGATGCCAAAAATAGCATGCGTGAGCATAGCATTGGAGGAATTCCAGTAGTAGACAATGATGGATACTTAAAGGGAATTGTAACCAATCGCGATCTTCGTTTTGAAAAAGAAAACAAGCGTCCAATTGTGGAGGTGATGACTGGTGAAAACCTTGTGACGGCTGCCGAAGGAACTTCTTTAGCAGATGCGGAAGAGATTTTGCAACAACACAAAATTGAAAAATTACCAGTAGTAAACGATCATAACAAATTAATCGGACTTATTACTTTTAGAGATATTACCAAACTTACTCAAAAGCCTATTGCTAACAAAGATATCTTCGGACGTTTACGTGTAGCTGCGGCAATTGGTGTTACTGGAGATGCTTTAGATAGAGCTGAAGCACTTGTAAATGCAGGTGTAGATGCAATTATTATTGATACTGCACACGGGCACACTAGAGGAGTGGTAACCATTTTGAAAGAAGTTAAAAAAGAGTTTCCAGACTTGGAAGTTGTTGTAGGGAATATAGCTACTGCCGAGGCTGCTAAATATTTAGTAGAAAACGGAGCAGATGCTGTAAAAGTAGGTATTGGTCCTGGTTCTATTTGTACAACACGTGTAGTTGCAGGGGTTGGTTTTCCTCAGTTTTCTGCAGTGTTGGAAGTAGCAGCAGCTTTAAAAGGAACTGGTGTTCCTGTAATTGCTGATGGTGGAATTCGTTATACAGGAGATATTCCAAAAGCTATTGCAGCTGGAGCCGATTGTGTAATGCTTGGTTCTTTATTGGCAGGAACAAAAGAGTCGCCTGGAGAAACTATTATTTACGACGGAAGAAAATACAAGTCGTATAGAGGTATGGGATCTGTGGAAGCTATGCAACACGGAAGTAAAGACCGTTATTTCCAAGATGTTGAAGACGATCTTAAAAAATTAGTCCCAGAAGGAATTGTAGGTCGTGTACCGTACAAAGGAGAATTATATGAGAGCATGCACCAGTTTATTGGAGGTTTACGTGCCGGAATGGGGTATTGTGGTGCCGAAAGTATTGATGCTTTAAAAGAAAGAGGAAGGTTTGTAAAAATTACTTCTAGCGGTATTCATGAAAGTCACCCGCACGATGTAACTATTACCAACGAAGCTCCAAATTACAGCAGATAGTTTTACGACTAATTTATATAGAAAACGCTACCTTTTTGGTAGCGTTTTTTGTTGTAATTATATTCTTGAAATTATGTGGTTTCGTTATAGTAAGTCCCTCGTTGAGGTTTTAACGCATCTCGAACTTGCAACATATGCTCTTGGGCTACAACCACAAAAGCAATTGCGTGTTCATTTTCGATAATAACTTCAAAGCCAGAAGTTGTATATGGAATTTGGTGCATCGCCATAAATTCTTTTAAATGAATTTCGTAATGTTTGGCAGTTTCCAGAGCGGTATCACTTTTAAAATCCCAAATAAGTTTTAATAGTTTCATAGCTTATTTTTCAGCAAAAATACATTTTTGAAGTTATTTAAGAAGGTTTTTAAAATGATATATAATTAATGAAGGTTAGGTATATATTTTATGAATATTTGATAAAATTGACCTATTTAAAAAGTATTGAAAATCAAGGAAGCAGTAGGGTGAGAGATAAAAAGCTGTTTGAGCACAGCGAGTTCTTTTTATCTGTGGAGGATGGTTCCGTAGATTTTCTTATACTTTTTTAATCAGTCTTGACTTTTTTGTTTCGTTTTTGTGTCAAGACAAAAATGAAATAATTGTTATGGATCTGAAAAGCAGTCGATTTAAAACTGCTAATTTTATTGTTTATCTCGAACAGAGGTTAGTTAGCTTATGTAATAATCTTAATTGTAAGCGTAAATTCAGTATTAAAACATTTATACTTTGTAAATAAATCAATCTTCAAATTATTATCAAAATCATAAACTATCTTATAGCGTTGTTAAAAAGCTTGGTTTATATAGCCTAATTATTATTTTTGTCCGAATTAAAGCATACGCTTTAATAACTTGTAAGAAATGCACAGAAGTTTTATAGCAATTATATTAGTTTCCCTACTTTCCTCTTGTAATCTTTTTAAGTCGGAGGCTGTGGATAATCCGGTAGCTCGTGTTGGCGAGCATTATCTTTTAAAATCAGATTTAGATAATATCTTACACGAAAATATTTCAAAAGAAGACTCTATTCTTTTGGTTCAAAATTACATTCAAAATTGGGCACAACAACAACTATTGTTAGAGCGTGCCAAGATTAATATTTCTGAAAATAAACAAACGCAATTTGAAGAATTGGTAAGGCAATATCGTGCCGATTTATACATTAATGCATACAAAGAAGCCTTGGTAGAAAAGTCGATGGATACACTTGTGAGTCATCGAGAAATGGAAGAATTTTATGAGGCACACAAAATCAATTTTAAGCTAAACGAAGATTTGGTAAAGTTGAGGTATATTAATTTGCCTCCAGATTTTGGTGAGCTTAACAGTGTGCGAGATGCGTTAAAGCGATACAATGAAAAGGATAAGGCATATTTGCAAAATACAGCAATTAAGTTTAAAGCCTATACGTTTAACGATTCTGTTTGGGTAAAATCGTCATCAGTAATAAAAAACATTCCTAAAATTAATGTTGAAAATAAAGATAGCTATTTAAAAAAGTCACATTTTTTTGAGCTTTCCGATTCTTTAGGAGTATATTTGGTAGCTGTAAATGAAGTGCTTAATCGTACAGAAACAGCTCCGTTGGCCTATGTTGAGCCTACGGTAAAGAAAATTATTTTGAACAAGCGAAAGTTAGCTTTTATAAAAAATTTGGAGAAAGATCTTTTGGATGGAGCCACCCGAAAGAAGGAGTTTGAGATATTTGAGAATAAAACACAATTGAATAAAAAATAATCAGAAATGAATAAAGTTGTATATGTTGTAGCAGTAGTATTGACGTTTTTTGTAAGTGTTATACAAGGGCAAGAAACTTCAATCGATTCGCTATCGGTTACCAATAATGAAGTTTTAGCAGAGAGCGCTACTGGTGTAGGAGCAAATACTGCAACGGCGGTAATCGATTCGTCTACTGTAGATTTGAAACGAGAAAAGATAGATGGAGTTACAGCGGTAGTGGGGGATTATGTTATTTTAGAATCCGATATAGACAAGAGTTTCTTGGATATGCAAACGCAAGGAGTTTCTACAAAAGATATTACGCGTTGCCAAGTGTTAGGGAAGCTAATGGAAGATAAATTGTATGCGCACCAAGCCATTCAAGATAGTATTATTGTTTCTGATGTTGAAATAAATAGTACTGTAGATCGTCAAATAAATTACCTTGTTTCTCAAGTTGGTTCGGTTGATAAATTATTACAATTTTACCGAAAAGAAGACGAGCAGAGTTTAAGAGAAGAGTTGTTCGAAATTGTAAAATCGCAACAACTTTCGCAACGTATGCAAGCCAAAGTTGTAGAAGAAATTGAAATTACACCAGAAGAAGTACGCCAGTGGTATAGTGGTTTAGCTGAAGACGAAAAACCAGTTTTTGGAGACGAAGTAGAAATTGCACAAATTGTAAAAGTGCCAGAACCATCTGAAGCTGAAGTAAAAGAAACCATCGAAAAGCTAAAAGAGTTTAAGCGCGATGTTGAAGAAAACGGAGCAAGTTTTGCTATCAAACAAACATTGTATTCAGAAGATCCTGGAAAGGCGCAGGACAACGGGATTTATCCAATTTCTAAAGATTCACCTTTTGTGCAAGAGTTTAAAGATGCAGCGTTCAGTTTAGATAAAGGAGAAATTTCTGAGCCTTTTAAAACCGACTTTGGATACCATATTTTATATGTTGAAAAAATTAGAGGGCAAGAGCGCGATGTGCGTCATATATTATTACGTCCAAAAATTTCAGAGCAAGCTATTGCTGATACGAAAGCAGAGTTGGATAGTATCCGAACAAAAATTTTAGAAGGGAAGTTTACTTTTTCTGAAGCTGCACGTAATTTTTCAGATGAAAAAGAAACGCGTTTTGACGGTGGAGTTTTAAGAAACCCACAAACTTTCGATACCAAATTCGAACTTACCAAAATGGATCCTACTTTATACAGTCAAATTAGTCCGCTTGAAGGGGAAGAAATTTCAAAACCTCTTATGGAAGAAACACGTACTGGTGTTCAGTTTAAACTGTTAAAAGTAATTTCAAGATACAAATCGCATAAAGCAGACTACACGCAAGATTACGTTAAAATTAAAGAGTTGGCCTTAAAAGAAAAACAATTTGATGAAATCGGGAAATGGATGAATGAAAAAATAAAAGATACGTATATTAGCGTAGCTCCCGATAGCAGAGATTGCGATTTTGCAAACAACTGGTTAAAAAAATAAAACTATATGTCTGACGTTGCTGCCGTAGAAAACTTAGTTAAAAAACATAATTTATTAAAACAGGAAATTGCCAAAGTAGTTATTGGGCAAGAAGCTGTTATCAACGAAATTCTTTTAGCTATTTATTCTGGCGGGCATGCGTTATTAATTGGAGTTCCTGGTTTGGCAAAAACGCTCATGGTGAATACTATTGCCAAAGCCTTAGGACTCGATTTTAAACGGATACAATTTACGCCAGATTTGATGCCAAGTGATATTCTCGGTAGTGAAATATTGGATGCCAACAGGAACTTTAAATTTTTAAAAGGACCTATTTTTGCTAATATTATTTTAGCCGATGAAATTAACCGTACGCCACCAAAAACACAAGCAGCACTTTTAGAAGCTATGCAAGAGCGTGCAGTGACCGTTAGCGGAACTCAATATGCGTTAACACCTCCGTATTTTGTGTTGGCAACGCAAAACCCTATCGAACAAGAAGGAACCTATCCGCTGCCAGAAGCGCAGTTAGACCGTTTTATGTTTGCCATCGAGTTGGATTACCCATCATTTCAAGAAGAAGTTGCAGTTGTAAAAGCTACTACCAATAACGAAACACATACTGTAAAGGCTCTTTTTTCTGCTGAAGAAATTGTTGCTATCCAAAGTTTGGTTCGTAGAGTTCCAGTAGCCGACAATGTTATAGAGTATGCGGTGAAGTTGGTTTCTAAAACAAGACCAAACACTGAAGCAGCTCCAGAAGTGGTAAACGAATATGTTGCGTGGGGAGCAGGGCCAAGAGCGTCACAAAATTTAATTTTGGCAGCCAAAGCACATGCAGTTATCAATGGTAAATTTTCTCCAGATATTGAAGATGTAAAAGCAGTTTCAAACGGGATATTACGTCACCGAGTTCTTAAAAACTACAAAGCCGACGCCGAAGGTTTATCGATTACACAAATCATAAATAAATTATTGTAATTCAATTTAAGATTGCTTAAGAAGCAAACTTCCACTTTTTTGAAGTGTGTTTTTTAACAAAATATCACGACTTTGATACGCATCAGTTCTCTAACGTTTGCGATTCGTTTTTTTGATGCTTCATTCTTGCGGAATCCATAAAAAACAATATTCAATTTTATGTTAAATTCATCTAAAATTATTTTTATTTGAATTATTTCTAAAATAACACTCCCAGCTGAATGTTTTATTAAAAACTTTAATAACTCTTTGGTTTTTCGTATTTTCGCAGGACTTTCAAATTAAATAATATACAAATAATATGGCTTTTGATATTGATATGATTAAGAAGGTTTATGCTACTATGGCAGAACGAGTTGATGCAGCTCGTGAGCTTACAGGTAAGCCACTAACCTTATCGGAGAAAATACTTTACTCTCACCTTTGGGATGGTAATCCAACAAAGGCTTTCGTAAGAGGAAAAGATTATGTTGATTTTGCACCAGATAGAATTGCTTGTCAAGATGCAACAGCGCAAATGGCGCTTTTACAGTTTATGCAAGCTGGTAAAGCAAAAGTAGCAGTGCCAACAACCGTACACTGTGACCACTTGATTCAGGCGAAACAAGGGGCTGCACCAGATTTAAAGCGTGCAAATGAAACAAGTAACGAAGTATTCGATTTTCTTGGTTCAGTATCAAATAAATACGGTATTGGTTTCTGGAAACCAGGTGCTGGTATTATCCATCAAGTAGTATTAGAAAATTATGCATTCCCTGGAGGAATGATGATTGGTACCGATTCTCACACCGTAAATGCTGGTGGTTTAGGAATGGTTGCCATTGGAGTTGGTGGAGCCGATGCTGTAGATGTTATGGCAGGAATGGCTTGGGAGCTTAAATTCCCAAAACTTATTGGAGTTAAATTAACAGGAAAACTTAACGGTTGGACTTCTGCAAAAGATGTTATTCTTAAAGTTGCAGGAATTTTAACTGTAAAAGGTGGAACTGGAGCTATTATAGAATACTTTGGAGAAGGTGCTAAAAACCTTTCTTGTACTGGTAAAGGTACAATTTGTAACATGGGAGCAGAGGTAGGAGCTACTACATCTACTTTTGGTTACGACGATTCTATGGAGCGTTACTTACGTTCTACTGATAGAGCTGATGTTGCAGATGCTGCAAACGAAATTCGTGAGTACTTAACTGGAGATGACGAAGTATACGCAAACCCAGAGCAATATTTTGACGAGGTTATCGAAATTAATTTAGATGAATTGCGTCCGCATTTAAACGGACCTTTTACTCCAGATTTAGCAACTCCAGTTGGAGAGCTTGGAGCAAAAGCTAAAGAAAATGGATGGCCAATTAAAGTTGATTGGGGACTTATCGGGTCTTGTACAAACTCTTCTTATGAAGATTTAACAAGAGCTGCTTCTATTGCAAAACAAGCGGTAGACAAAAAGATTAAACCTAAGTCTGACTTCGGAATTAATCCAGGTTCAGAACAAATTAGATATACAGCTGAGCGCGACGGAATCTTGAAAATCTTTGAAGATTTAGATGCAACTATCTTTACCAATGCATGTGGACCATGTATCGGACAATGGGATAGAAGTGATTTAAAAGGAGAAGAGAAAAACACAATCGTACACTCGTTTAACAGAAACTTCTCTAAGCGTGCCGATGGAAATCCAAATACACATGCTTTTGTAGGTTCTCCAGAAATGGTTGCTGCAATTGCAATTTCAGGACGTTTAGATTTCGACCCAGCAAACGATACATTGATTAATGAAGATGGGGAAGAAGTTAAATTAGACGAGCCTAAAGGAATCGAGCTTCCACCACAAGGTTTTGCTGTGGAAGATGCAGGATATGTTGAGCCAGTTGCCGATGGTAGTGGTGTAAATGTTGTTGTAAGTCCTACTTCAGAAAGACTACAACTTTTAACGCCTTTTGAGCCAATCGGAGGGAATATCGAAGGTGCTAAATTGTTAATCAAAGCTTTCGGAAAATGTACAACCGACCATATTTCTATGGCTGGTCCATGGTTACGTTTCCGTGGTCACTTGGATAACATTTCAAACAATATGCTTATTGGTGCGGTAAATGCATTTAATAAGAAAACAAACTTTGTTAAAAATCAATTAACTGGAGAATATCAAGGTGTGCCAGATACTGCTCGTGAGTATAAAGCAAACAACATCTATTCTGTAGTAGTTGGAGACCATAACTACGGTGAAGGTTCTTCTCGTGAGCATGCAGCTATGGAGCCAAGACATCTTGGTGTTGCTGCTGTAATTGTAAAATCGTTTGCACGTATCCACGAAACAAACCTTAAAAAACAAGGGATGTTAGGATTAACGTTTGCTAATGAAAACGATTACGATTTAATTCAAGAAGATGATACTTTCAACTTTGTTGATTTAAATGAGTTTGCTCCAGACAAACAATTAACGCTAGAAGTTGTTCATGCTGATGGATCTAAAGACGTGATTAAACTAAATCATTCTTACAACGATTCTCAAATTGCATGGTACAAAGAAGGATCTGCGTTAAACTTGATTAAAAAGCAAAACGCATAAGTATAAAGTTTTTTTAAACTGATATTAAAAGCTCTCGAAATTCGAGAGCTTTTTTTTTGTAAGCTAACTACAACGTTTTCGACTATTTTCCTAACTACAACTTAAAACTCGTCGAAATGGCTTATACTTGGTCTTTAATAGATGTTAATCTTTTTGATGCTTTGTGCCCGCATAAGTATGGGAATTTTAAAAAATCGCACGTTTTTCAGCAATATAAAAAGGAAGATTATATTTATTTCGAAAACGATCATTCAGATAAAATATACCTCATAGAAAACGGAAAAGTTAAAATTGGCTATTATACTGAAGATGGTCGAGAGGTTGTAAAAGCAATTCATGTAAAAGGCGATGTTTTTGGGGAAAAGGCAATTATTGGCGAAGAACAACGCGATGAGTTTGCCGTTGCACTTTCAGAGGTTTCTATTTGTTGTTTAACGGTAGAAACGCTTCTTTCGTTAATGAAAGACAATCAGCACTTCAGTTTAAAAATATATAAATTCATCGGCTTGCGTTTTAAAAAAATAGAACGTCGTCTCTCCATACTTTTATTTAAAGATGTAAAAACACGTTTGTTGGAGTTTATCAATGAACTTTCCGAACAATACGGAGCGCATTGTGAGCATACAGGAAACTACATTATAAAACATCCGTACACACAAAAAGATATGGCAAGTTTGTTGGGAACTTCGCGCCCTACACTTAATTGTTTGTTTAATGAATTGAAAGAAGACGGTATCCTCAATTACAACCGACGCGCTATAATTTTATACAAAAATGTAGAAACGTTAGCTGGCTAACATTTTAAAAGTAGATTAATAAATAGCTTTGAGTAATTAATCAATAAAATATAATGTTATGAAAAAACTTATCAAACCATTTTGTTTGTTGCTAACAGCGGGAGCTTTTTTAGTTGCTTCATGTAGTGACGACGACGATAATAATGCAATAGATTACGATACGCTAACACTTAATTTTAATGGTCTTGAAAATTTAGGAGACGATTTTGTGTATGAAGGTTGGATTATTGTTGATGGAAGTCCAATAAGTACTGGGACTTTTACTGTAGATGATGATGGAGTTTTATCGGAAAATAGTTTTCAAATAGAAGATGATGTTTTGGATGCGGCAACAACATTTGTATTGTCGATAGAACCAGCGGTGGATTCTGACCCAGCTCCTGCAGACACCAAAATTTTAGTTGGTGATTTTTCAGATGATTCTGCCTCACTTTCAACTGCAATTGTAGGAGATTTTACAGGTGCTTCAGGTGTTTTTATTTTGAGAACTCCAACAGATGAAGCTGACGGAATGAATAACGGAAATGATGAAAACGGAGTTTGGTTTGTTGATCCTAGCGGAACAAACAGTCCTGCTTTAGATTTACCTGAACTGCCAGACGGATGGAAGTATGAAGGTTGGGTTGTAGCAGATGAAGGACCTTTAACAACTGGTACTTTTACTGCTTTTGATGTTGCTGATGATGCGAATCCTTATAGTGGTTCTGAAGCAAACCCATCATTTCCTGGAGAAGACTTTTTTATGAATGCTCCAAGTGGATTTACATTTCCACTTGATGTAAGAGAGCGTACTGTTGTAATTTCGGTAGAACCAGATCCAGATAATTCGGCTGCACCTTTTACATTAAAACCTTTAGTTGGGACGGCAGGAACAGCTACAGCACCAGAAACTCATTCCCTCGGGTTAAATTTAAGTAGTTTGCCAACAGGAACTGCTTCTCGATAACAGAAAACCCTAAATTCAAACGTGTAGTTTGATAGTGTAATCCCCAATTATGTATGATTAAAAGTGTACTTTCGAATATTGAAAGTGCACTTTTTTATTGTTTAAAATTCAAGAAGCAAACTCATGAAAATCACAAAAAGTCAAATTAGTAATTTAGTTTTTTTAATACTTGTCGCTGTACTGTTATTTACCCCAATTGGTACACAAATAAAAGTTTTTATCACACGTTTAATTGCTACGAGCCCTACAGTAAATACAATAAGTAAAAGTGAGCAGTTAACCAATTATGATTGGGATTTAAGAAACTTAGAAGGTGAGCAACTATCGTTTTCTAGTTTAAAGAATAAAGTAGTGCTGGTTAATTTTTGGGCTACTTGGTGTCCACCTTGTATTGCTGAAATGCCTTCTTTGCAGAATTTGTATGCTGACTATAAAGAGGAGGTCGTTTTTTTGTTTGTAAGTAATGAAGATACAGCTGTTTTGGAAAAATTTATGGAGAAGCATTCGTATAATTTTCCTGTGTTTAATGTATTTTCTGAAGTGCCTAAACAATTGGTTTCAAAATCAATACCTGCTACATTTTTGATATCTAAAGATGGAACCATTGTTATTGATGAAAAAGGAGCGGCAAAGTGGGATAGTGAAGAGGTGCGAAATACTATTGACGATTTGCTTGGTAATTAAGATTGAAAATGCATCGAAATTGTTTGCTTTCGGTATAAAATAATTACACACATTTTACAGCGTCGCTTATTTTATGAAAGTACTGTATTTTATTTAAATCTTTAGGAGGTAACATGTCTTTTATTTGGTACCCGAGTACCCAAAATCCATCTACAGAAGGGGCTTCTAAAATATTGGTAAACTCGTTTAGATAAGCTGCAATTTCTTCTTTTGGCGGGGTAATAGTAAAGTAAGAAACAAAAGTTATGTTGTCGTTGTGAGTTGCAATGTTTTTGAGTCCGTGGATAGGAACAGTTTGTCCTAAATAAATAGACTTATGTCCTCGAAGTATAATTTCGTAATTAAGATAGAGTAAGCCAATTTCATGTATTTCATTGTCGGGGAGAAAAAGCACAAAGGTTCGGTTGGAACTAGAAATGTTGTTTTGATGAAGCTTTTCAATGTTGACAATAATTTTCTGCTTAATTAAGTGAGACATAAAATGCTCGTGAGCAGGCGTAATTGTTTCAGTTTGCCACAAAAATCCTAATTCTTCTAAAAATGGAATGAAAATGTCGAAAAATATCTCCCGAAACGATTTTTCAGCCAATAAACTATTGTAAACGTTGTAAAATAACTGCTGATCAAAATTCATCATAGCTATTTTTAAATCGTTTACATAATGGATATGATGACTTATTTTAGAGGTGATTTCTTTTACTAAAACAATAATTTCATCATCATTCAGCTCGGCAATTTTCGAAATTTTATGTCCGTGATTATAGAGGGTTGTTATGTTTAAAAGCTTTTGTAGGCTTTTAGAACTATAGTACCGAATGTTGGTGTCGGTGCGTTGTGGCTGGAGTAAATTATAGCGTTTTTCCCAAATTCTTATAGTATGAGCTTTTATTCCTGAAAGATTTTCAAGGTCTTTGATACTGTAATGCTCTTTTATAATGTTCATGGGTTTACGCGAAAAATTTAAACAAAAATAACAAATTTCAATATT
This sequence comes from Joostella sp. CR20, assembly GCF_038433465.1. Classification (NCBI taxonomy): domain Bacteria; kingdom Pseudomonadati; phylum Bacteroidota; class Flavobacteriia; order Flavobacteriales; family Flavobacteriaceae; genus Joostella; species Joostella sp. CR20. Next base: position 32,957 of record NZ_JAESVF010000002.1, read on the forward strand.
GAATCCAATCGACTTGATTAAAAGTATGTTGAGGATAAAAAGCTTAAATTCAGCATTGATAATTATTTTAAAAAAATGTTATTCAGATTAAAAAACTCAATAAAAATTAAAGATATTTGCGAATGTGAAAATTTGAGGTTTTCAAAAGTTTATTTTTTACGAATTATTTAATTTTCAGAATGGAAAAAATACTCGTTACAGGAGCTGGCGGACAATTAGGCTCTGAGTTAACAGCAGCATTAGCAGCAACATACGGAAATGACAATGTGATAGCCACCGATATTAATGAAGCCGCAAAGTCAAAATTCGACTATTGTGTGTTTGAGGTTTTGGATGTGCTCGATAACGCTCGATTGGAAGCGTTGGTTGAAAAGTATCAGGTTTCTCAGGTATATCATTTGGCTGCAATTTTATCGGCAGTTGGAGAGAAGAATCCGCTGTTTACTTGGAAATTAAATATGGATAGCCTTTTAAATGTTTTGGAACTTGCAAAAGCAGGGAAAATTCAGCAAATATATTGGCCTTCTTCTATTGCAGTTTTCGGGAAAAGTACACCAAGAGATAACACACCGCAAGATTGTGTGATGGATCCAACAACAGTGTACGGAATTTCTAAATTGGCAGGAGAGCGTTGGTGTGCTTACTATTTTGAAAAATATGGTGTGGATGTTCGTAGTTTGCGTTACCCAGGTTTAATTGGGTATAAATCTGCTGCTGGTGGAGGAACGACCGATTATGCTGTAGATATTTTTAGAGCAGCTATCGAGGGTGAAACTTTTGAGTGTTTTTTGAAGGAGGATATGTATCTCCCGATGATGTATATGCCAGACGCTATCAAAGCAACTTTAGATATTATGAAGGCGCCAAAAGAAGATATCAGTATTCGTTCTTCGTACAATGTTTCGGCGATGAGTTTTTCTCCTTCGGAAATCTATGCTGAACTTTTAAAGTATTACCCAGATTTTAAAATAAATTACAATCCAGATTTTCGTCAAGAAATAGCTGCTTCGTGGCCAGATAGTATTGATGATACGCACGCACGATTGGATTGGAATTGGAAGCAAGAATACAATTTAGAAAAGATGGCAAAAGATATTTTGGATCATCTTGCTAAATAGATATTGATAAGATCTAAGAATTAGGGGTTTCTTTTTAATCTTTTTAGAAATAATATAACGTATTTAAGATTGCCGTTGCGTTCTTAAATACGTTATTTTGTATAGAAACATTTCAGCCATTTTTTCGGCTCTCCATTTGGCTTCGTTTGCTTTTTCTCCTTCGAAGTTTTCATTTAAAGTTTCAGAAAAAAGTAATTTCCATCTATCAAAATGTTCTTTTGCTACCGGAAGTTTTGCATGTGGTGCAAACGGTCCGCCATAATACGTATGGTTGTCTAACAAAACAGTTTCCCAAAACCGATACATTTTCTCTAAATGAACATCCCATTTATCTTGAATTACATCATTAAAAATGTCTTTCAGTAATTCATCTTCTCTAACTTTTCCGTAAAATATATTTACCAAAAGTTTAATATCGTCTAGGGTAGATATGTCTTTTTTCATGTGCTTTAGGCGTTTTTAAGTTGCGTAGCTTTCGTTTTTGCTTACTTCATATACACAAGCTTAATTGTTTTAAACACTTCAGTATAAAAACTAAGGGGTGAGTGCTAACAAAAATAAGGTTTTTTGTTAGGTTACAGAAAACAAAAAAGCTTAGAATGTTACTTCTAAGCTTCTCTTTGTACCGGGAATGGGAGTCGAACCCACACGCCCTAATGGACACATGGCCCTCAACCATGCCTGTCTACCAATTCCAGCATCCCGGTGTTTCATATTGGCTAAAATAAAAAAAGTTAAGCTAGATGCTCAACTTTTTTATCTTTGATGACATTTAAAAAAAATTGCCATTCTAGTGACCCGACTGGGGCTCGAACCCAGGACCCCAACATTAAAAGTGTTGTGCTCTACCAACTGAGCTATCGAGTCTTTATTACAACAAAAGAGTTGTAAGAAAAATATTTGTGCTATTTTAAAAAAATAGTTGCTTAGCAATTGCTTGCTAAAAAAAAGTGACCCGACTGGGGCTCGAACCCAGGACCCCAACATTAAAAGTGTTGTGCTCTACCAACTGAGCTATCGAGTCATTACGTAATGTTAAAAGTACGTCTGCAAAGCTTTGTCGTTTGCGGGTGCAAATATAAGATGATTTATTTATTATTCAAGCCATTTTTACTATAAATTTGTCTTTTTTTTGAATTAAATGTGTAAACAAGTGAAAATTAAATATTTGAAAAATATATGATGCAAGTGTTAATTGGGTATATGGGCAGTGGAAAGTCTACAGTAGGTAAGGTTTTAGCAAAAAACAGTGCTAAAGCTTTTATTGATTTTGACAATTATATAGAAGAAAAGGAAGGGATGTCTATTCCTGAAATTTTTAAAAATAAAGGCGAAATCTACTTCAGAAAAAAAGAAACAGCACATTTAGAGCGTTTACTGGCATCAAATCCAAATGCAATTATATCGTTGGGAGGTGGTACACCTTGCTTCGGAAATAATATGGAAACTGTATTAAAAGCAACGCCAGATGTGTTTTATTTAAAACTTTCGGTTGAAAAGTTAGTTGCACGTTTAAAAACTGAAAAATCGCAACGACCGCTTATAAAAGATATTGCAGATGGAGATTTGTCTGAATTTGTTAGAAAACATCTTTTTGAAAGAAATTTCTATTACCTACAGTCGCATCATATCATTTCGGTTGAAGATGAAACTCCAGAAGAAATAGCTACAAAAATTATTGAAAAATTAGCCTAAATAAACAGCATCGTTGCCTTCTTCGAAAACAACATCTACATGTTCGTGTAGCGAAGTAGAAAGCGAAATTCCTTTAAAATCGGCTTTTACAGGATATCTTTTGTGGTTTCTGTCGACCAAAACAACTGTTTTTAATTTCTTAAGCGGAACATTTAAAAAGTGTTTTACGCCATAAATAAGTGTTCCGCCAGAGTTTAAAACGTCGTCTACCAAAATAACAGCCTTATTTTGATATTCTTCCGCAGGAATAGAAGTTTTTATAGGCGAAAGTAAATTTTCTTTATCAATAGTAACTTCGCAAAAAGTAGTTTTAATGGTTGAAATTTCAAGTAGTATCTTATCAATTTTCTTGGCTAATTCGAGTCCGCTTTTCGCAATTCCAGCAATTACAATTTCTTCTTCCTCCACATATGTTTCATAAATTTGGTAGGCAATACGTCTAATTTTATGTTCAATTTCTGTGTGGTCTAAAATTTTATGTTGTGTTGCTGTCATAATTTTTTATTTAATGCGTAAGCGCTGTTTCAAAAGTTTCGATTCGCAGTGAATTTAAAACTGATATTCCTTTTGAAATTCTTCTTCAAAGATAATAAAGTTTGTATTTACTAATGGGAGTATGATTTGAAAAAGTGCCTAGTGATTAATGAAAAGTTATTAGGAATTGAAAATAGCGTTTAAAATGCGTTTTGCAAATAAACTCAGTTTGCATTATTCAGTAGACTTAACTTTTTGCTTTTTATTAATTTTCAGTTTTGTCAATAGCATCAATACTTCCTTCTTCTTTGTACTCATCAATATCTCGACGGTCTTTTTTGGTAGGTCTCCCAGTACCTTTTTTTCGGTAATAATCTTTCGAATATTTTAATAAATCTACATGCTCAAAAGCTTCTTGTGGTGTGGTGTCTTTTCTGTAAATATCAACCAATTTAGCGCCTACACGACTTTCAGGAATATCTAAAACTTTTATTTGGTAGTTTATTTGATTTTTTCTGACTTCAATTACATCCATCGGAAATACATCGCGCGAGGGCTTTACTTTTTGCTCGTTTATTTTTACATGTCCCTTTTTACAGGCTTCAGTAGCCATATTACGGGTTTTAAAATAGCGAACACACCATAAATACTTATCAATACGCATACTTCTAATTAAAAAATTTCGTTAATGGATAAAGCAAAAATACTAGAAAATAGTATCTTGCGCACCTGAATTTATACAATATATTTAGTTTGATGATAAAAGCAAGTTTGATGAGATTAAAATTTATAGTGCCTACTCTGGTGATGGCGTGTGCTTTTTTTGCATGCAATAATGACGACGATGATAGTAGTGCAGGTGTTGAGTTGAGAGATTTAAGTGAAGTTACAGCAGAGAATGTTGAAGAGTTACAATTGTATTTACAAACACATTTTTATAATTATGAAGATTTTCAAAATCCGCCAGCAGATTTTGATTATAGAATAGTGTTTGATACTATTGCGGGTTCTAATGCTGACAAAACTCCTTTGATTCAACAGGTGACTGATACGACAATTGAAGTTCAAGATGTTTCTCAGAAGATGTATTATTTAGTAGCGAGAGGAGATGTCCATAATAGTAGTTTAAAGCCGAAGTTGGGGAATCAAGTTGTAATTAAATATGAAGCAAGTGATTTAGGAGAGGCTCCTTCTGATATAAGTAATACTGAATATGTGGTTTCTAATATTTCAACTAATTTAATTGAAGGGTTTAAACTTTTTACTACTAAGCTACCGATAGGTACAGGGTATGTGGAAAATGAAGATGGAACATTGACATGGAATCAAGACTATGGAATAGGTGTTGCTTTTATGACTTCGGGATTAGCTTATTATGGATCTGCGAATTATTCTCCATTTGTATTTAAAATGGATATGCTTCAATTTAATGATTTAGATGAAGATATCGTGTATATCAGTTCGTCACAAACAGCTTCTTCTCCAGACGGAATTCCTTCTCATTTAGAAGATGTTGATGGCGATGGAGATCCAAGAAACGACGATACAGACGAAGACGGAATTCCAAACTATTTAGACGCAGATGATGACGGCGACGGGGTGTTGACTCTTTACGAATATGATTACGACGGCGACGGCGTAGTAGATGATTCTGATGGCGATGGAGTTCCAGATTACTTAGATCCAGATTCTCGTATTCAAACTAATTAGGGAAAGTAAATTTTTATAATTACTCGTATTCTGTCATTATACACAGTCACCTCGAGCGTAGTCGAGAGGTTATTTGACTTAACGGTTTTAAACGGGTCTCGACTACGCCTGTCTGCCGACAAAGGCAGGCTCGACCTGACATTTTAAACATGGTATGATACATTACGGATATATAAAAATTCATAAAAAAAAACAGCGTTCAATTTGAACGCTGTTTTTTTTATGAGTTATTTTCTGTTTTACAGTTTAACTGATAAACTTAAAATAAGTTGAGAAGGTCTCGTATCGATTCTTCCTGTACCACTAAGGCCTACAAATTCGGCTTCGTTGTCGCTAAAACCTCTTTCATAACGTAAATCAACACCAAGGCGCTCTCCTAAGTTTACACCAACTCCCATGTTTAATCCGACAGTAAAATCGTTTTCAACATCATTTAAGGTAACACCTTCAAGGTCGGTATCTAAAATAAACTGTAAAGAAGGTCCTGCAAAAAAGTGTACAGGCCCAACAATGTTTATTCCTACTAAAAGTGGCGCATCGAGTTTGCTCATTTCAAATTTATCTCCGTCGTAATCAGAATTTGTTTTTGTGTACACCAATTCTGGTCTGAAATAAAGTGTTCCGAAATCAACCTTTCCGAAGGCTCCAAGATGAAACCCTATGTTGGTACCTCCACTAATATTTTTAGTGTCTTCGATAACATCTCCGTTGGAGTTAAAGTTGAATCCGCCTTTAAAACCAAAGCCAGAACCCGATTGTGCAAAACTTGTAAATCCTGCAAGTAAACAGATAATTAAAAGTGCTTTTTTCATGTTTGTTTATTGTTTTAAGATGATTGTTAAAGTAATAAACTCAAATAAAGCTGGTTTATTTTCTTTTTAACACTTTTGTAACAGCATTTATGATAGCATCACTATTTAAACCGTACTTGTCCATTAATTGTGCAGGAGTTCCACTTTCTCCAAAAGTATCTTGCGTAGCAATAAATTCTTGTGGAGTTGGGTTGTTAAGTGCTAATGTTCTAGCAACGCTTTCTCCAAGTCCGCCAAGGTAGTTATGTTCTTCCGCAGTAACAACACATCCAGTTTTAGCAACAGAGGCTAGAATAGCTTCTTCGTCTAAAGGTTTAATAGTGTGAATGTCTAAAATATCAGCAGAAATACCTTGCTCGGCTAGTTTTTCTCCAGCAAGAATAGCTTCCCAAACTAAATGTCCTGTAGCGATGATGGTAACATCTGTACCGTCGTTAATTTTTAATGCTTTTCCAATTTCAAACTTTTGGTCTGCTGGGGTAAAGTTAGGAACTGCAGGTCTTCCAAAACGAAGATAAACAGGTCCGTCGTGTTCTGCAATGGCAATGGTAGCTGCTTTGGTTTGGTTAAAATCACAAGGATTAATAACAGTCATTCCAGGAAGCATCTTCATCAATCCGATATCTTCTAAAATTTGGTGTGTTGCTCCATCTTCTCCAAGAGTTAAACCTGCATGCGAAGCACAAATTTTTACGTTCTTTCCAGAGTAAGCAATCGACTGACGAATTTGGTCGTAAACACGCCCCGTAGAGAAGTTTGCAAAAGTTCCAGTAAAAGGAATTTTCCCACCGATAGTAAGTCCGGCAGCAATTCCCATCATGTTTGCTTCAGCAATACCAATTTGGTAAAAGCGCTCAGGATTTTCTTTAATAAACTCTTGCATTTTTAACGAACCGATTAAATCGGCACAAAGTGCTACTACGTTTGGGTTGGTTCGTCCAAGTTCTGCAAGTCCGGCACCAAAACCACTACGTGTATCTATTTTTTCAGTATATGTGTATTTCTTCATTGTATTTATTTTGTGTTTTCCGAAGTAAGGGTGTGTACTTCGAGTTTTTCAATTAGTTAGCTATTAATAATCTCCTAGCGTTTCAGGATTTTGAGCTAATGCTTTTTCTAATTGTTCGTCGTTTGGCGCTTTACCGTGCCAAGCGTGTGTACCCATCATAAAATCTACACCATGCCCCATTACGGTATGTAGTAAAATACAAACAGGTTTACCTTTTCCGGTTCTCGATTTTGCTTCTTTTAAACCAGCAATAATGGCTTCAAGGTCGTTTCCTTTTTCGATATCCATAACGTCCCAACCAAAGGCTTCGAATTTTGCTTTCACGTCGCCCATTGGTAAAACGTCGTCTGTAGAACCGTCAATTTGTTGTCCGTTTAAATCGATTGTTGCGATGTAATTGTCTACTTTATTTCCGGCAGCATACATAATAGCTTCCCAGTTTTGACCTTCTTGTAACTCTCCATCACCGTGTAAACTAAATACGGTGTGCGTATCGTTGTTTAATTTTTTTGCAAGTGCTGCACCAATGGCAACCGACATCCCTTGCCCTAAAGATCCCGATGCAATACGTACACCTGGTAAACCTTCATGCGTAGTTGGATGCCCTTGTAGGCGAGAGTCTAAAAGTCTAAATGTATTGAGTTCTTCCACAGGAAAATAACCACGTCTTGCTAAAACACTATAAAAAACAGGTGAAATATGTCCGTTTGATAAGAAAAATAAATCTTCATTAATACCATCCATTTTAAAGTTGGTATCTAGCTCCATAATTTCATTGTATAGTGCAACTAAGAATTCTGTACAACCTAAAGAACCACCTGGGTGTCCAGAGTTTACTTTGTGTACCATCCTTACAATGTCCCTTCTTACTTGGGTCGTCAAATCGTTTAATTGTTGTGTGTCTGGCATTTGTAATTGTTAATTAATTTTCATAAACAAAAATAAACCTTTAAAAAACCTTAGCAAAGTAATTTTGCACACATATTCTACATATTTGTTTTAAATCTTTGGTTTTAGCGCTTCTTTATGAAGAAAGAGCCATTATCTTGACTATCTTTGCAAATTGTTAAACAAGGATAATGTGCAAGTTTAAAGTGTTGTTTACTGATTTTTTTTATTGCTGAAATAACGCCGAAAACTCCATACTAAATATTACAAATGAAGTTTACTATTAACGGAAAAGATGCCGGAAGTAAGGCAAGAGCAGGTGTTGTAACTACAGATCATGGGGCGATAGAAACCCCAATTTTTATGCCTGTAGGAACAGTAGCTACGGTAAAGGGAGTGCATCAAAGAGAATTAAAAGAAGACATCAATCCCGATATTATTTTAGGGAATACATACCATTTATACCTGCGTCCAAAAACTTCAATTATTGAAGCAGCGGGCGGACTGCATAAGTTTATGAATTGGGACCGAAATATCTTGACAGATAGTGGAGGGTACCAAGTATATTCTTTGTCGGGAAACCGAAAAATAAAAGAAGAAGGCGTTAAGTTTAAAAGTCATATTGACGGTTCTTACCACTTCTTCACGCCAGAAAATGTAATGGATATTCAAAGAACTATCGGAGCCGATATCATCATGGCTTTCGATGAATGTACACCATATCCATGCGATTACAACTACGCAAAGCGTTCGATGCATATGACGCATCGTTGGCTAGAAAGATGTATAAAACGCTTTAATGAAACGCCCGATAAGTATGGTTACGAGCAAACTTTGTTTCCAATTGTACAAGGGTCTACATATAAAGATTTAAGAAAACAATCTGCCGAGTATATCGCAAATGCGGGTGCGCAAGGAAATGCAATTGGCGGACTTTCAGTAGGGGAGCCAGCCGAAGAAATGTATGCAATGACAGAAGTTGTGTGTGATATTCTTCCGGAAGATAAACCTCGTTACCTTATGGGGGTTGGAACTCCTATAAATATCTTGGAAAACATAGCGCTTGGTGTAGATATGTTTGATTGTGTGATGCCAACACGAAATGCTAGAAACGGAATGCTTTTTACTGCACACGGTACCATCAATATAAAAAATAAAAAATGGGAAGCCGATTTTTCTCCAATTGACGAAATGGGCATTACCGATGTAGATACCTATTACACAAAAGCATATTTAAGACATTTGTTTGCTGCCAATGAGTATTTAGGGAAACAAATTGCAACAATTCATAATTTAGGTTTTTATTTATGGTTGGTTCGTGAAGCTAGAAAACATATCTTAGCAGGAGATTTTACCGAATGGAAAAACAAAATGGTAAAACAAATGGATAAACGATTGTAGTTTATAAACAATTGTTTTGTAGTGTGATGATGCAGATGCTTAAAACCCAACAAAATTATAACTAAGTGAAAATAATAGATTGGTATATTCTGAAGAGGTATTTGGCTACCTTTTTTGTGATGATTATGTTGTTTGTTCCTATCGGAATTATGATCGACGTATCAGAAAAAGTGGATAAAATGATAGCGAATGAGGCACCAGGTTCCGAAATTCTAACCTATTATATCGACTTTACTTTTTATTTTGCCAGTTTACTTTTTCCTATATTTTTATTTTTATCTATTATTTGGTTTACGTCCAAACTCGCAAATAATACCGAAGTAATTGCTATTTTAAGTTCTGGAATTTCATTTTGGCGTTTTTTAAGACCTTACTTTATTGGTGCAACTATTATTGCGATTTTTTCTTTCGTTATGGGGATGTTTATCGTGCCAAAGGCGAGTGAGGGCTATAATGATTTCAGAATAAAATACCTTAAAGGAGGGCGTGATAAAGACCGAGAAACCAGTCGTGTATTTAACCAAATTAACGATAACGAATATATATATGTAAGTAGTTTTACGCCGAGTACTAAAATTGGATATAATTTTACACTCGAAAATTTCGACGGCAATGAGTTGAAATATAAAATTACGGCCACAAATATTCGTTGGATAGATAAAGATAGTACATACCGACTAAGTGGATATACCAAGCGTATTGTAGGAGAAGGAGATGATATTTTTGAAAAGCGTAACCGTTTGGATACACTTTTTGATTTTGATATTGAAGATTTAACGCCGGTGTCTTACGTTGCTGAAACTAAAAACTTATTCGAGTTAAATAGGTTTATTGAAGAACAACGAAAAAAAGGAGCGCCAAACATCAATACTTATTTAGTGGTGAAATACAAGCGTTGGAGTTTGCCAATTTCTGCATTTATTTTAACCATTATTGCAGTGTCGGTATCTTCTATGAAGCGTAGAGGAGGGATGGGAGTTAATTTGGCTGTCGGAATTTCGCTTGCGTTTATTTATATTTTCTTTGATAAAGTTTTTGGCACAATGGCCGAACAATCAAACTTTCCGCCTTTATTGGCAGTAGCAATTCCTAATATTTTATTTGGGATCCTCGCGATCTATTTATTGAACAATGCTAAACGATAAATTAAGAAACTATCTCCATTTACATTTAATAGTTTTTATTTGGGGATTTACAGCTGTGCTCGGTGCACTTATAACTATAGATGCAATTCCGCTTGTTTGGTACCGTATGTTATTGGCAACATTTTTTGTGTGGACTTATATAGCCTACAAAAAGTTTCCTTTGCGAGTGCCTAAAAAAGCATTGCTAACATTTATTGTAGCGGGAATTGTAATTGCCTTGCATTGGATTACCTTTTTTAAAGCTATCAAGGTTTCAAATGTTTCGGTAACCTTAGCTACCATTTCTACAGGTGCTTTTTTTACGGCAATTTTAGAACCAATCATTTACAAACGAAAAATGATTTGGTACGAAATAGTTTTCGGACTCATCGTTATTGGCGGTTTGTATATAATTTTTAATGTAGAAACTCAATATGTTTTAGGAATTGGTTTGGCACTGGTTTCGGCATTGCTTTCAGCCACTTTCTCGCTTATCAACGGAAAGTTGGCAAAACACTATAAACCATCAATTATTTCGTTTTACGAACTCGGGAGTGGTGTTGCATTTATAACATTATATTTATTATTTACAGGTAGTTTCTCTGCTGAATTTTTTATACTTTCGGCTTCAGATTGGTTGTATTTGTTGCTACTTGCAAGTGTTTGTACAGCATACGCCTTTATAGGGTCTGTTAAAGTAATGAAGCTTATTAGTCCGTATACTGTAATGTTGACCATCAATATGGAACCTATCTACGGAATTATATTGGCATTTATTATTTTAGGATCATCAGAAAAGATGAGCGAAGGCTTTTATATAGGCGCCTTAATTATTTTAGCTACGGTACTGGCAAACGGCATTTTAAAGAATTCGTTGAAAAGAAAAGTGCCTATTGAGCAGGCTAAATAGTTTAAAGTTTTATATTTGTACGCTAATAAAATTATCAAAACAAGACTCATGGAGTATTTAGATTTTGAGTTACCAATTAAAGAGCTTGAAGAACAATTAGATAAATGTAAAGTTCTAGGATCAGAAAGCGAAGTAGACGTTACTGATACCTGCAAGCAATTGGAAAAAAAGTTAGAAAAAACTAAAAAAGACATCTATAAGAACCTCACTGCTTGGCAGAGAGTTCAATTGTCAAGGCATCCCTCAAGGCCCTACACGTTAGACTACATCAAAGCTATCTGCGGAGATACATTTTTAGAGCTTCATGGCGATAGAAATGTAAAAGACGATAAAGCGATGATTGGTGGTTTAGGAAAAATAGGTGATCAAACCTATATGTTTATCGGTCAGCAAAAAGGGTACAACACCAAAACTCGCCAATACAGAAACTTCGGGATGGCAAATCCAGAAGGGTATCGTAAAGCATTGCGATTGATGAAAATGGCTGAGAAGTTTGGAATTCCAGTTGTGTCGTTAATAGATACTCCAGGTGCATACCCAGGTATTGAAGCTGAAGAGCGTGGACAAGGAGAAGCTATTGCGCGTAACATTTTAGAGATGACACGCTTAAAAGTGCCAATTATTGTATTGATTATTGGGGAAGGAGCTTCTGGTGGAGCCTTAGGAATTGGTGTTGGAGACCGCGTAATGATGCTTGAAAACACATGGTATTCGGTAATTTCTCCAGAATCGTGTTCTTCTATTTTATGGAGAAGTTGGGAGTATAAAGAGCAAGCTGCAGAAGCTTTGAAACTTACAGCAACCGACATGAAAAAACTTCATTTAGTAGACGATATTATTAAGGAGCCACTTGGTGGAGCACATGCCGATAGGGATACTACTTTTAAAACGGTTGCAAAACAAATTTCAACAGTTTTTGAAGACTTGAAAAAGTTATCCCCAACCGAATTAGTAAATCAACGAATGGATAAATATGCAAACATGGGGGTGTTTAAAAGTTAAACCCTTGTATTTGTTACCTTATTGTTAAGACCGGAGTTTGTGCTTCGGTTTTTTTTACCTTTATTAACAAGAAAAACAAGTTATCAACAGTTAAATTGTTTATAGTCAGTTAAAAACGAACTACGCAATTTGACCCTTTTTGAGATTACAATTATATACATTCGCATTCATGGAAAAAGTAAACCCAATTCAAGGAATTAAAGTTGACACCTCTAATGTTATTCAGCTAGAAAAAGGGAAAATTCCCCCGCAAGCTATTGATTTAGAGGAGGCTGTGTTGGGTGCAATGATGATTGATAAAAAAGGAGTCGATGAAATTATTGATATTCTTCATCCGGATGCCTTTTATAAAGATGCGAATAAGTTTGTTTTTGAGGCGATTGTTCAGTTGTTTGAATCTTCACAACCAATTGACTTATTAACAGTTTCAGCAAAATTAAAACAAGATAAAAGATTGGAAGCTGTTGGAGGTGACTTTTACCTTATTCAGCTTACCAAAAAAGTATCTTCGTCGGCACATATCGAGTTTCATGCGCGTATTATTCTACAGAAATATATTCAGCGTAGCTTGATAAAAATTTCTTCTGAAATTATCGAAGAAGCCTACGACGAAGGGACCGATGTTTTTGATTTGTTAGATAGTGCAGAGGCTAAACTGTACGAAGTTACCCAAGGAAACATTAAGCGTTCTTCGGAAACTGCGCAGAGTTTGGTAATGCAAGCTAAGAAGAAAATTGAAGAAATTTCAAACAAAGAAGGGCTCAGTGGAATTCCATCTGGGTTTGATAAGCTTGATAAACTAACTTCTGGTTGGCAACCAAGTGACTTGATTATTGTGGCGGCAAGACCTGGTATGGGTAAAACAGCACTTACGCTTTCGATGGCTCGAAATATTGCAGTAAATGCCAATACACCTGTAGCTTTCTTCTCGTTGGAGATGTCGTCGGTACAGTTAATTACACGTTTAATTTCTTCTGAAACAGGACTTTCTTCTGAAAAGTTAAGAACTGGAAAGCTAGAAAAACACGAGTGGGAACAGCTAAACGTAAAAGTAAAATCGTTAGAATCGGCACCACTTTTTATTGATGATACACCTTCGCTTTCAATTTTCGATTTAAGAGCAAAAGCACGCCGATTGGCTTCGCAGCACGGAATCAGAATGATTATAATTGACTACTTACAGTTGATGACCGCAGGTGGAAGTCAAAAAGGGGGAAATAGAGAGCAGGAAATTTCGACAATTTCTCGAAATTTAAAAGCATTGGCAAAAGAGTTGAATGTACCGGTAATTGCACTTTCTCAGTTATCGCGTGCGGTAGAAACACGTGGAGGTAGTAAGCGTCCGTTGCTTTCCGACCTTCGTGAATCTGGAGCGATTGAGCAAGATGCCGATATTGTATCATTTATCTATCGTCCAGAATATTATAAAATTGATGAGTGGGATGATGATGAGCGCAGTCCAACACAAGGGCAAGGAGAGTTTATTGTTGCTAAACACCGTAATGGTGGGTTGGAAAATATTCGTTTGAAGTTTATCGGACACTTAGGTAAGTTTGATAACTTAGACGATTTTGATGCGCCAAACGAATTCGAATCAAAAATGAATGACGACGGCGATACCTTGTCTACTAAAGATTTCCCAAGTCCAGACGAAGCATTTGGCAGTTCAATGAACAACGATTTTAACGCAGGAGATGTTCCTTTTTAAATAAAAGCATTCTCAAAAAATATATAAAACAGGCTTTTGGTTACATCTAGAAGCCTGTTTTTTTATGTGTCATTTTATCAGTTTTTTCAAAATTATAACAAAAAATAGATGTTAATGTTAGTCCATTATGGTACTTTTATAATTCGTCAAATTCTAAATTTCATATAATTTAATTTCGAACTTTTTAAATTCTTTTATTTATAAATGATTGGAAAATACGCTACGTTTTTAAAAATAGCAATAGAAGCGGCTATAGAAGCAGGAAATGAAATTCTTAAGGTTTATGAAAGAGAAGATTTTACTATTGTCGAGAAAGAAGACCAATCGCCTTTAACTGAAGCAGACCAAAAGGCAAATTCTATAATAAATAGGTATTTAAAGTCTACTAATATTCCAATCATCAGTGAGGAGAATTTAATCGAAAATTATGAAGTTCGTAAGCAATGGACTCAGTGTTGGATTGTAGACCCGTTAGATGGAACCAAAGAATTTATTCAGCGAAATGGAGAATTTACTGTAAATATAGCCTTGGTAGAAAATAATCAACCGGTATTAGGTGTTATTTATGTTCCAGTTTCTGGCGATTTATATTTTGGAGATGTGATAAAAAAGGCTTCATATAAGGTAAATGTTGCTGTATTTTCTGAAGATGTTCTAGAAAATTCGAAGCGTATTTATCCTAAAAATAGTGTTGAAAAAATTAAGGTTGTGGGTAGTAGGTCTCACTTATCAGAAAAAACAAATATGTATATTCAAAACTTGAAGAAAGAATCGGTAGTTGAGTTTGTAGCAGTTGGTAGTTCTATAAAATTTTGCTTCTTAGCTGAAGGAGAAGCGACACTTTATCCGAGATTTTCACCAACTATGGAATGGGATACTTGTGCTGGAGATGCTATATGTAGGGCTGTTGGACTTCAGACTAAAAACGCAGAAACCAACAAGCTGATAGAATATAATAAAGAAGACTTGTTGAACCCTTCTTTTATAGTGAGTTAAATGGGAGATATTTCAAGGAAAAGGCATATTGCTAAGGCAATAACATGGAGAGTTATAGGGACTTTAGATACCATATTACTTTCATGGATAATTTCAGGAAATCCTTTTACGGGATTAAAAATTGGGTTTACCGAAGTGGTAACCAAAATGATTTTGTATTATTTTCATGAAAGAATTTGGTTTAAGGCAAATGTTCCAGATAGTAAAAAACGACACTTGTACAAGACTATTACTTGGCGGTTGTTAGGAACAATCGACACAATGTTGCTGGCTTGGGTAATTTCAGGAGACCCATTTACGGGACTTAAAATTGGAGGAGCAGAGGTTGTTACCAAAATGTTGTTGTATTATTTGCATGAACGCGCTTGGTACCAAATAAATTTTGGATTAGGGAAAAGAAATACAAAGAAGTAGGCTGTTATGAAGTCAAATATATTTTCATATCCGTATAAAATTTCTCAGCAAATGAGAAATGAATTGAATGGCCATAAATCACTTTTAATTTGGTTTACGGGACTTTCTGGTTCAGGAAAATCTACTTTAGCTGATGCTTTGGAACAAAAGTTATACGAGTTAGGTGTTCGAACAATGGTTTTAGATGGCGATAATGTAAGAGGAAGTTTGAATAAAGGCTTAAGTTTTTCTGCTGATGACCGTTCAGAAAATATTAGAAGAGTTACTGAAATGTCACGTATACTCTTGGATTCGGGAGTTGTTGTTCTTGCGAATTTTGTATCACCCTACAAAAAAGATAGAGAATATGTAGAAAAGACAATAAAACCTAATATATTTGTCGAAATATATATGAAAACCAGTATTGAAATTTGCAAGCAGCGAGATCAAAAAGGTTTATATATGAAGGCTGAAAAAGGGACAATAAAAAATTTAACAGGGGTAAATGCTCCTTATGAAGTTCCAGAAAATCCAGCGGTAATAATTACAGAAAAAGACAGTTTGGAGCAAGCTGTTGAAAAAGTATATTTAGAAATAAAAGATAAGTTAGAACTCCAGATAGAATGAGTAAATATTATTTAAATTATTTAGACGAATTAGAATCGGAAGCTATATATGTGCTTCGCGAAGTGTGGGCACAATTTGACAATCCTGTAATTTTATTTTCGGGAGGTAAAGATTCAATTGTAGTAACGCACTTGGCTAGAAAGGCGTTTTACCCTGCTAAAATACCTTTTGCATTGATGCATGTTGATACTGGACATAATTTCCCAGAAACGATTAAGTTTCGAGATGATTTAATTGAAAGTTTGGGAGTGCAATTGATAGTGGGTTCTGTACAAGAATCTATCGACCAAGGTCGTGTAGCCGAAGAAAAAGGTAAAAATGCCACGCGAAATGCATTACAGATTACTACGCTTTTAGATGCTATTGAAACAAATAAAGTTGATTGCGCTATTGGAGGAGGTCGTAGAGATGAGGAAAAGGCGCGTGCTAAGGAGCGTTTCTTTTCGCACAGAGACGATTTTGGGCAGTGGGATCCTAAAAATCAAAGGCCAGAGCTTTGGAATCTTTTTAACGGGAAGTGTTTTGAAGGAGAGCATTTTAGAGCGTTTCCGATAAGTAACTGGACAGAGATGGATGTGTGGAATTACATTAAAAGAGAAAACATACAAATCCCGTCTTTGTACTTTGCACATGAGCGAAAAGTGATTTGGAGAAACAACTCTTGGATTCCGTATTCTGAATTTTTACAAATTGATGAGAATGAAGAAATCGTTACAAAACAGATTCGTTTTAGAACTCTTGGAGATATAACTATCACTGGAGGAATTGAAAGTGATGCTGATACAGTTGAAAAAATAGCACAAGAAGTTTCTGCAATGCGCCAAACAGAGCGTGGAAATCGTTCCGACGATAAGCGTTCTGAAACAGCGATGGAAGACAGGAAACGTCAGGGGTATTTTTAATTCCCCTAAATCCCCAGAGGGGAGTTTTTACTATAAAATTAAATATTATAATCAAAAAAATAGAGTCTAGTTCCTCCCTTTTGGGGAGGCTAGGTGGGGCTTAAATATGCAACTAGATAACAACCAATTATTACGATTTACAACAGCTGGTAGTGTAGATGACGGAAAAAGTACACTAATCGGGCGATTATTATACGATTCTAAATCAATCTTTGAAGACCAATTAGAAGCTATCGAGAATACCAGTAAAAAGAAGGGGCACGAAGGAGTAGATCTTGCTTTGTTTACAGACGGACTTCGAGATGAAAGAGAGCAAGGGATTACCATTGATGTAGCCTATCGTTATTTTACAACGCCAAAGCGGAAATTTATTATTGCCGATACGCCAGGTCATATTCAATATACTCGTAACATGATTACGGGAGCTTCAACAGCAAATGCAGCTATTATTTTAGTAGATGCACGTCATGGAGTAATCGAGCAGACCAAAAGGCATGCTTTTATTGCGTCTCTATTGCAAATTCCGCATATTATTGTATGTATTAATAAAATGGATCTGGTTGATTTTAAAGAAGAAGTGTATAACGATATTATTACGCAGTTTGAAGAGTTTTCGTCAAAGTTGTTGGTGAAAGATATTCGATTTATCCCAATCAGTGCTTTATTAGGTGATAATGTGGTAAAACGTTCTGAGACAATGGATTGGTATCAGGGTGCGCCACTTTTGCATACACTTGAAACAATGCATATTAGTAGTGATATCAATAAGGTAGATGCTCGTTTTCCGGTACAAACTGTGTTGCGTCCACAGAGTGAAGCGCATCGTGATTACAGGGGGTATGCAGGGCGAATTTCGAGTGGTATTTTTAGAAAAGGAGACGAGGTAACTGTGTTGCCATCAGGTTTTACTTCAAAAATAAAATCGATAGATGCTTTTGATAAGTCATTAGAAGAGGCCTATGCGCCAATGTCTGTTTCAATAACTTTAGAAGATGATATTGACATTAGTCGAGGCGATATGATTGTTCGTACAAAAAATAAACCAACATCTTCGCAAGATGTAGAAGTAATGTTGTGTTGGCTAAACAACGAATCTGCTAAGCCACGTACAAAATACACGGTGTATCATACCTCTAATGAGCAAATGGCGATGATAAAAGAGGTTGTTTATAAGATAGATATTAATACACTTGCTAGAAATAATGAAGATAAAGAGCTTCATATGAATGATATCTGCAAGGTAAAGTTAAGAACTACAAAACCTTTGTTATTCGATTCGTATAGAGAAAATAGAATAACGGGGAGTTTAATTTTGATAGATCCAGCGACGAATCAAACAGTAGCTGCTGGAATGATTGTTTAAATAATATTATAATAATAAAGAAAACAGGCTTTTGGAAACATTCAAAAGCCTGTTTTTTTTGTTTTATATTTTGATGATTTCTTCTGAAGAAGGTTAAAGTTTCTTAATAAGAAAACCTATTTTTACAATCGTTACGTATATCTTGAAAACGATATATTATCTAGAAGAATGAAAATTATGAAGAACAAATATAAAGTTGCTGTTATAGGCTTAGGTTATGTAGGTTTGCCACTTGCAGTTGAGTTTGCAAAAAAAGGATTTGCTGTGGTTGGTTTTGATATCAATCAGAAAAGAGTTGCAGAATTAAAAGAAGGTAAAGACGTAACCGATGAAGTTGCAGATGAAGATTTACAAGCCGTTAGCGGACTGTTAATTACTTCCGAAGAAAAAGAATTAAATGACTGTAATATGTATATCGTTACAGTTCCAACTCCTGTAAACGATTTTAAACAACCAGACTTAAAACCATTGTTATCGGCGAGTGAAACAGTTGGAAGATATCTCAAAAAAGGAGATGTTGTTGTGTATGAATCTACTACATATCCAGGTTGTACTGAAGAGGACTGTGTGCCTGTATTGGAGACTGCTAGCGGACTTCAGTTTAATGAAGATTTTTACTGCGGATATTCTCCAGAACGAATTAATCCAGGAGATAAAAAACGAAAGTTACCCAATATTATGAAAGTGACCTCGGGTAGCACGCCAGAGATTGCAGAAGAAATAGATCAGCTTTACAATTGTATTATCGAGGCAGGTACACACAAAGCATCGAGCATTAAGGTTGCGGAAGCTTCAAAAATAATTGAAAACACTCAGCGAGATATTAATATTTCATTAGTGAATGAATTGGCGCTTATTTTTGATAGAATGGGGGTTGATACGGTTGAGGTGCTTGAAGCTGCAGGGACAAAATGGAACTTTCTGCCTTTTCGTCCTGGTCTGGTTGGAGGTCATTGCATTGGAGTCGATCCGTATTATTTAACACATAAAGCAGAGCGCTTGGGGTATCATCCGCAGGTAATTCTTTCAGGAAGACGTATTAATAACGATATGGGTGTGTTTATTGCAAACAAAATTGTTAAGCTGATGGTGAAAGAGCAACTGCCAGTGAAAAATGCAAAAGCTTTAGTGTTAGGGATTACCTTTAAAGAGAATTGTCCAGATGTGCGAAATTCAAGAGTCATAGATGTTATTGAAGAGTTGGAAGGTTTTGGGCTGAATGTAGATACGTACGATCCGTATGCTGATAAAGAGGAAGTAGAGCGTTATTATGGCGTAGAATTGGTAGATTCTATTAAAGAAAAATACGAAACTATAGTGTTGGCTGTGGGACATGATAAATTTACTCAGTTAGATTTTGAAAGTTTAAAGTCAAGCCCAAGAACTGTTGTTTACGATGTAAAGAGTTTTCTTCCTAGGGAAAAAGTAACAGGTAGATTATAGTATATTTGTAAAATGAATGAAGGCTTAAATAAGAAAATCTTAATAACAGGAGGGGCGGGATTTATAGGCTCGCATGTGGTTCGACTTTTTGTGACTAAATATCCGTCGTACCAAATCGTAAATTTAGATGCGTTAACCTACGCAGGGAATCTTGAAAATTTAAAGGATATTGAAAGTGCTCCAAATTATACTTTTGTAAAAGGGGATATTACAGATGGTACTTTTATAAATGAATTATTTAAAAAATATAACTTTGATGGGGTTATTCATTTGGCTGCTGAAAGTCATGTAGACCGCTCTATCGAAGATCCGTTGGCATTTGTGAAAACTAATGTTATTGGTACAATGAATTTGTTAAATGCGGCAAAAGATATTTGGAAAAATGATTATGAAAGAAAGCGTTTTTATCATGTAAGTACAGATGAAGTTTATGGTACATTAGGAGAAAGCGGGTTGTTTACTGAGACAACTTCTTATGATCCAAACTCACCGTATTCAGCTTCGAAAGCAAGCTCCGATCACTTTGTTAGAGCCTACGGAGAGACGTACGGATTGCCGTATGTAATCAGTAATTGTTCTAATAATTATGGACCTAATCATTTTCCTGAGAAATTAATTCCGTTATTTATTAATAATATTATTCAGAAAAAATCATTGCCAGTTTATGGTGATGGAAATTATACACGCGATTGGTTGTATGTTATCGACCATGCGAGAGCGATAGATTTAGTTTTTCATAGAGGAGGAAATCATGAAACCTACAATATTGGAGGCTTTAATGAATGGAAAAATATTGACCTAGTAAAGACTTTATGTAAATTGATGGATGAAAAACTTGATAGAAAATCGGGTTCTTCGGAAGAGTTGATTACGTATGTAAAAGATCGTCCAGGACATGATTTGCGTTACGCTATCGATGCGTCAAAGATTAATAAAGAATTAGGATGGAAACCATCGGTTACTTTTGAGGAGGGCTTAGCAAAAACTATCGATTGGTATCTTGAGAATACAGCGTGGTTAGCGCAAGTAACTTCTGGTGCATATCAAGATTATTATGAGAAGCAATACGACGTTAGTTGAAAGTTGAGAGATGATTAGCGGATTGAAAAAGTCAGTGTAAATAAACATTCAACTCTAAACAATAAACACTAAACTATAAACTATAGATGAAAGGAATTATTCTTGCAGGAGGATCTGGAACAAGGTTACACCCATTAACATTATCGGTTAGTAAACAACTTATGCCGATATATGATAAACCGATGATTTATTATCCGCTTTCGACGTTAATGCGCGCAGGAATAAGAGAGGTTTTGATTATATCTACTCCTAAAGATTTACCGCTTTTTAAAAGTTTGTTAGGAGATGGTAAAAAGTTAGGGTGTGTGTTTGAGTATGCAGAGCAAGAACATCCAAACGGTTTAGCAGAAGCATTTATTATTGGTGCCGATTTTGTAGGAAACGACAAAGTAGCTTTAATTCTAGGAGATAATATTTTCTACGGAACAGGACTTAGTGAGTTGTTGCAAGCAAATAATGATCCTGATGGTGGGATTGTATATGCGTATCATGTCAATGACCCTGAGCGGTATGGAGTAGTTGAGTTTAATGAAGAAGGAAAGGCTATTTCGATTGAAGAAAAGCCACTGGAGCCTAAATCAAATTACGCAGTTCCAGGGATTTATTTTTACGATAACGATGTGATTGATATTGCTAAAAATATTAAACCGAGTCATAGAGGAGAGTTGGAAATTACCGATGTCAATAAAGTTTATTTAGAGCGTGGTAAACTGCAAGTAAGTATCATGGATAGAGGTACCGCATGGTTGGATACAGGAACATTTCAGTCGTTAATGCAAGCATCCCAATTTGTTGAGGTTATTGAGGAGCGTCAGGGATTGAAAGTAGGTGCCATTGAAGGAGCAGCTTATGAGATGGGGTACATTACTAAAGAAGAGTTTATAGCTTTAACCGAGCCATTAATGAAAAGTGGTTACGGAAAAAATTTATTAGGATTACTGAAAGAACAAAGATAAATGAACGTTACAGAGACTAAATTAAAAGGTTGTTTTATAATAGAACCTCGTGTTTTTCAAGATGATAGAGGGTATTTTTTTGAGAGTTTTAATGAGAAGCAGTTTAATGAGGCTGTAGGTGCAGAAGTCAATTTTGTTCAAGACAACCAATCTTTTTCTTCCAAAGGAGTTGTACGAGCACTTCATTATCAAGTAGGGGAGCACGCACAAGCCAAATTAGTGCGTGTGTTACAAGGAAAAGTTTTGGATGTTGCGGTAGATATTCGTAAAGAATCTGAAACTTTTGGACAATATGTAGCTGTAGAGCTTTCAGCAGAAAATAAAAAGCAATTATTTATTCCGAGAGGTTTTGCACATGGATTTGTCGCTTTAAGTGAAACAGCAGAATTCTTTTACAAGTGCGATAATTTTTATAATAAAGAAGCCGAAGGCGGAATTATATACAACGATCCTACTATTAATATCGATTGGATGCTAGCTAAAGATACGCTGCTTTTATCACCAAAAGACATAGAATTACCAACATTAGAAAATGCAATTCTATGATAAAAATACTAGTTACAGGCGCTAACGGACAATTAGGTCGTACAATCCACAAGTTTAAAAACGATTATAAAAATGCTGAATTTATTTTTTGTGATTCAAATGAATTAAATATAACAAAAAAGGATTCTGTTGAAAGTGTTTTTGAAAGATATCAACCAGATTACTGTATAAATTGTGCAGCTTATACAAATGTAGAGAAAGCTGAAGATGAGCCAGAAAAAGCGTTTGAAGTCAATGCTGAAGGAGTAAAGAATTTAGCAGAAGCTTGTAAAGTAAATCATACTATTTTAATTCATATTTCTACCGATTATGTTTTTGATGGAGAAAAAGGAACTCCATATTCTATTGATGATATTACGAATCCGATAAATGAGTATGGGAAGTCTAAATTAAAAGGCGAGCAATATATTCAAGATATTTTAGATAAATATTTCATAATTCGAACCTCATGGTTATATAGTAAAGAGTTTGGAAAGAATTTTTATAAAACAATTCTAGATAAAGCGCAAAAAGGAGTTGAAATCCGTGTTGTAGATAGTCAAGTAGGATGCCCTACAGGTGTAGTAAATTTACATAGATATGTTAAAGATATTGTAGAGGGGAAAAACACCCTTTATGGAATTAAACACTATTGCGATGGTGAGGTGTTAAGTTGGTATGATTTTGCAAGAAAAATAGTGAAAGAGAGTGGGTTTGAGAATGTTAATGTAGTTTGTGATAATTCGTATGTTACAAAAGCGAAGAGACCTAAGTATAGCGTGTTAGATTCGACTGAATAAATTGAGAAAGAAATCACTTGGTTAAATAATGGATTATTGTATTTTTGTGCGAAATGCTAAAGAAAACTTAAAAAAAGTAAATGTCGAAAATAATTAATGTTATATTGAGTGCGGAATTAGAAGTTTTGAAGAGTGGGCATTAAGGAAGTCTTTTTTAAAAAGTATAATTGCAACATAGATAATGAATAAAATTTGTTAAGATGAAAAGCTACGTAGAAGAGTATTTTAAAACAATTAATGATTCTTTTAAAGATTCTAATTATTATATTGATAAAGAGCAAATTAATTATGATTTGTTCTTTGAT
This sequence comes from Joostella sp. CR20, assembly GCF_038433465.1. NCBI lineage: Bacteria > Pseudomonadati > Bacteroidota > Flavobacteriia > Flavobacteriales > Flavobacteriaceae > Joostella > Joostella sp. CR20. The sequence goes on from NZ_JAESVF010000002.1 coordinate 56,198, forward strand.
AGATTGTTGATTAAAACCAAGGAAGTCCAGAAAAATAATGGAAGAATTTTCTTTATAGGCAATGGTGCAAGTGCAGCTTTTGCAAATCATATGTCATTAGATTGGTCAAAAAATGGAGGAGTTTTAGCTTTGTCGCTTAGTGATAGTTCTCTTTTAACAGCTCTATCTAACGATTATTCTTATGAAAGTGCTTTTGTTGAGTTTTTGAAAATAAATAAAGTTAATTCATCTGATGTTGTTGTTACTATAAGTAGTAGTGGTAATAGTGGTAATATTGTAAAGGTTCTTGATTATTGTAATGAGTTTGATATTGTAACTTTCGGACTTTCAGGTTTGAAGGATAATAATGAGTCGATTAAGAAAGCAGGATACTCTATTTATGTACCTAGGAAAACTTATGGAGTAGTGGAATGTGTTCATCAGATTTTTTTACATTTATGGTTAGATAAATTTATGAACATAGAGGATTGGGCGAGAGATTCTTTTCAAGATATGAATTCATCAACATTTAATTTATAAACTTATTATTATGATTCATATTGGAATTGCTGGGTATGGTAAAATAGGAAGAGTAAGAGCAAATGAAATTAAAAAGAATTCTAATGCAAAGGTAGTGGCTGTGTTTGATATTCAGCGACCAGAGGACTTAGATGAGGATATTCTTTTTTGTGATTCGTTTGACGAGTTGTTAGAACAGAATATAGAAGCTATATTTATTTGTACATTTAATAATGTATTGGCCGATTATACTGTAAAGGCGATTGAGGCAGGGTTACATGTGTTTTGTGAGAAGCCACCTGCAAGAACGTCTGAAGAGTTAATGAGGGTTATTGAAGTGGAAAAGAAAAATGAAATCCATCTAAAATATGGATTTAATCATAGATATCATTACTCTGTTATAGAGGCGAAAAAAATAATCGATTCAGGTCAGATGGGTAAATTATTGTGGTTGAGAGGGGTTTATGGGAAAGCAGGTAGTATTGATTATGATAAGAATTGGAGGAATTACAAAGAATATTCAGGAGGAGGGATTTTAATTGACCAAGGGATTCATATGCTAGATTTAATTAGATATTTTTCTAATCAAGAATTTGAAAAAATCAATAGTTTTGTGACAACTTCATATTGGAATATTGAAGCAGAGGATAATGCTTTTGTAATTATGCAATCAGATCAAGGAATTACTGCAATGATGCACTCTAGTGCAACTCAATGGAGGCATAAGTTTTTACTTGAAATGTGTTTTGAAGAAGGTTATGTGAATTTAGAAGGAATATTATCTAATACAAGGAGTTATGCTCCCGAAAAATTAATAGTTGGCAGGAGAGAATTTGAAGATATAACCTTTGCGATGGGGAAACCTAAAGAAAATGTTACATGGTTTGAATATGATAATTCATGGAAATTGGAGGTTGAAGAGTTTATAGATGCAATCTTACGGAAATCAAAAATCATGAATGGAACAAGTCAAGATGCATTTGATACATTAAAGTTAGTGGAAAGGATATATGAAAAATCTGGATTTTAATATGATTGATTCAATTGTTATAGGGGTAACTACAATAGCTTTTTCAAAAAATGAAGATTTAATTTCTGAGTTGAGATCTAAGGGATTTAAAAAAGTGAAAAAAAATGAGGAAGGGAAGAGGTTTACTCAATCCGAATTGATATCTTTTTTGCAAGATTGTCAGGCTGCTATTGTAGGTTTAGATATTATTAATGAGGAAGTCTTGTCTAAGCTTCCCAATCTTAGAGTCATCTCTAAGTATGGTGTTGGACTAGATAATATTGATTTTGATGCATGTGAAAGATATAATGTAAAAGTTTTCTTTCCGGAAGGAGTTAATAAAAGATCGGTTTCTGAGATGACACTTGGGTTTATGCTTTCATTATGTCGTAATTTATATACTACTTCTAATTTATTGAAAAATAAAATATGGAACAAATCGGGAGGTATTCAGTTGTCAGAGAAAACGATAGGTGTAATTGGTGTAGGGAATGTTGGTAAGGACCTAATAACATTATTAAAGCCGTTCGGTTGTAGAGTTTTAGTAAATGACATTGTGTCGCAAGAAGAATATTATTTAGAGAATGGATTAGAGTCAGTGTCAAAAGAAGAAATTTTTTCAAAAAGCGATGTAATTACTATTCATACACCTCTGAATGAAGGGACAATGAACTTATTTAATAAAGAAGTTTTCCTTAGGATGAAAAAGGAAGCTTTTATTATTAATACATCTAGGGGAGGGGTGATTAATCTAAATGATTTAAAATGGGCTCTTAAAAGGAATGAAATTGCTGGTGCAGCAATTGATGTGTATGATAGTGAGCCACCTGAGGATTATGAGTTAATTTCCATTCCTAATTTGATGAATACACCGCATATTGGGGGTAATTCTAGAGAGGCTGTTAAGGCTATGGGGCAAGCAGCTATATCTAATGTTTGCAATTATTATGATTTGTTAGTAGATGAATAATAGAGTAAATATAAGCTTAGAGGGTAAGTTGGCTATCGTAACAGGTGGAACAAGAGGTATTGGGAAAGCTATTGCAGAACGATTATTAGTAAGTGGTGCAAAAGTTATTATAACAGGAAGATCATTTATAGATGATACTGATCTTCATAATGAATTTAAAACAGATAAGATTAGTTATTGTCAATGTGATTTTGATAATGAAGTTTCTTTTGAATTGTTTTTGAATTTTATTCAATCCTTAGATAGAGTAGATATCCTTGTAAATAATGCAGGTATTAATAAACTTGACCTTATCACAGATATTAATATGGGAGATTATGATGTAATGACTAAGGTTAATCTTAAAGCCCCTTTATTTGTATTAAAAGCAGTTAGTAATTTGATGAAGGTTCACGGAGAGGGAAGAATAATAAATATAACGTCTATTTGGAGTAGTGTTTCAAGACCTGAGCGAGGTTTGTATTCTCTTACTAAATGGGGAGTAGCTGGATTTACTAAAACAGCATCTATCGAATTGGCGAAGCATAATATATTGGTTAATGCAGTAGGTCCTGGTTTTACATTAACAGAGCTAACTAGGAAAACAAATACTATAGATGAACTTAAGGCTTTAGAGGAAAGGATTCCATTAAAAAGATTAGCTAATCCCGAAGAAATAGCAAACTTAGTATTGTTTTTAGCAAGTGGATTTAATACTTATATAACTGGTCAAAATATAATTATAGATGGAGGATATACAAATATTTGATTTTGAAATAAAATCAAAAGTTCATAATTATTCTGTTTACTTTAAAGAGAATATTAAGGAAAGTTTATTAGCAGAGGTCGAAGAGGGCGATTTTTTTATAATAGATTCTAACATAAGAAAATTATATGGAGAAATTTTTAATGATTTTCTCCTTAAGTATAATTTTTATGAGGTAGAAGCTAATGAAGGAATAAAGAGTTATAAAGGTATAATACCGCTTATAGATACTTTAATAAGAAATGGATTTAAGAAAAATAACAAATTATTTTCTATTGGAGGAGGGATTACTCAAGATGTAACCTCTTTTATTTCATCAGTATTGTATAGAGGGGTGAAGTGGGTTTTTATACCAACTTCATTATTAGCTCAAGGAGATAGCTGTATTGGGAGTAAAACATCCATTAATTTTGATGAATTTAAAAATCAAATTGGAGGATTCTACCCCCCAAATAAAATATTCATAGATGTAAATTTTTTAAAATCTTTACCTAAAGCTGATTTTAATTCTGGATTAGGGGAATTATGTCATTATATAATTTTATCAAGTAAGCGAGATTTTGATATGGTTAAGGAAAGTTACGATTTGGTTATAAATGATAGGAAGAAATTAAAGGAAATCATATATACTAGTTTGAATATAAAAAAAGGATATATAGAAGAGGATGAATATGATACCGGAATACGACAGTTATTAAATTATGGGCACTCTTTTGGACATGCAATTGAGAGTATTACAAATTATAAAATCCCTCATGGTATTGCTGTCGCTATTGGTATGGATATGGCTAATTATGTTTCTGTTCAATATGGTTTACTTGATTTATCAACCCGTAACTACATCAAAGAGTTTTTAAAAAAGATTTGGTATGGATATAGTTTGGAAAATATTACAGTGCAAACTTTGTTACACGCACTATCAAAAGATAAGAAAAACGTGGGAGTAAATTTAGGCTTAATTCTACTTTTAGATTTTGGTAAAGCTGAGAAGAAAATTATACCTCCAGATGAAAATTTAGTTAATTATCTTGAAAATTATTTAAATGAAGAATTATGATTATAGATTGTTTGAAAAATTACAAGTTTTATGATTTTCTGTCTAAGGATGTTTTCATTGGGTTAGAGTTTTTAGCAAAACTAGACAAAGAGGTGGATTTAGGAGAATATATGATTAATGATAATGTTAAGGCTATAATAACTGAATATCGAACAAAAGAAGTTTTTGAAAAAGGATATGAGGCGCATAGAAGAGTTATTGATATACAATATCCATTAATTGGTAGGGAAAGGATTTTATGGGATTATAGAGATAATTTGAATTTAAGAGTACCATATGATGTAGAAAAAGATGTGGAATACTATGACCATAACTGTATTAATGCTAATCAAGTAGATATAGGAAATAGTTATTTTGCTATAATGTTTCCTGATGATGCGCATAGTCCTCAAAGGTATATAGATGAACCAGAGTTGATTAAAAAAGCAACGATTAAAGTTAAGTTTTAAATGAAAGATTTAGGTAAGATAGTATTACATATTCCCGCTAGGGAAGGTAGTAAAAGGGTAAAGAAGAAGAATATGCGATTAATGGCATCACATCCTATGATTTATTATGCTACATCTGCTTCCGTTAAATCAAAAGTAACAGATAATGTATATGTTAATACTGATTCTAAAGAAATACAAAATTACATAAGTTTGAATTTCGCTACTGTAAGAATTTATGAAAGAGAAAAAACTTTGGCAAGTGACTATGCCTCTAGTGATGAGTTTAATTATGATATTATTAAAAAGTTATCACCTGATACACTTATTATGATTAATCCAGTTTGTCCATTAATTGATGAATTTGATATTAAGAATGCATTAGATTTATTTAAGAGATCTAATTGTGATACTTTAATATCATCTTCATCTACCCAAATGCAAACTTTTTGTAATGGGAATCCAGTAAATATAAATTTAAATGAACAATTAGCTCCATCTCAAAATAATGATAAAGTAACTACACTTAATTGGGCTATCACAATATGGGATGTAAAATCCTTTAAGGATAGAATGAAGTTGCAAAATTATGCTGTTTTGGGTAATAATAGATTATTCTTTGATATTGATCCATTAAAGGGAGTGAAAGTAAGTGAAGAAAAAGATTTTCTTTTTATAGAAAATATCATGAAAAGTACAAATCTTCAAGACTAACCATTTGATTAAATATATATAATATGAGGATTAATTTTTCTAACCCATTTAATGGTAGAAAATGGCTAAGTCTTTTAAAAGAGTCTACTGATTTTGGGTTGTCCTTTAGTGAAAATATATCTTTGTCAGAAAAGTATCTCGGTTTTACATTTTCTACCAATAAATATGGATTAAGAGGGCCAGATGATGAATCAGCACCCTTAGTGATATGTGGAACATCTTTTGCTATGGGGTTATCTGTTAATGATGGAGATAATTGGTATGATTTATTATCGAACAATTGTCAATTTAATATAGGGTTTCCAGTAGCTACTAGATGTCATAATAGGAGGCTTGATCTTTTGTATAACGGGGGATTTAATCGATTGTTTTTTATATATCATCCTAATAATTGGATGATTTCTCATAATTTTTTTTTAGCTGAAGAAGGAGAAAAAAAAATTTTTGAACATATGAAATGGAAAACTTCTTTAATTGATACTTTTAAGATTTTTCCTAAATGGATCATTAAGAGTGTTATTAAGAGATATAAAGGGATTTTTCAAGTACATAATTATAAAGGTGTTAATTATCATATTAATTCCAGATATTCTATTATTAATTTAGAGAAGAAAAAAAAATTTGTGGAATATGAGATGAAAGAGGTTAATAAACTTTTTTCTAGGTTTAATGAGGTCGTAATTATTCGGGTTCCAGTAAAAGAACAAGTAGTAGAACATACATTGAGTGATGATTTAAATTTAAAGAGACTTGTTCGAAATTATGAAGATAATTATTATTTGTTTAAGCAAAATATTAATCATAATAATTTTCGAATTTTAGATTTTTCAGATAAGTTTGAGTTAGACGATTATCATGCTTTTGATACACATTGGAATAAGAAAGGGAATTATAAGTTTCATGAACTTGTAAAATCTTTTTTTTAGAAATAATTTATTGGTATGATTAAATTTTTTAAACCAAACTTTGGTTATGTTTTTTCGAAAGTTATATAATTCTTCTATATTCACTTCTTGGATATCTCAATTAATCAAAATAGTATTTAGTTTAATTACGTTGCCTATTATTTTAAATAAATTTAAAGTAGAAGAGGTTAATGTTTGGTTTTTATATGCTACGATTGTTGGTATAGGTCAAGGTATTCAGTATGGATTCAATTCTACCTTTATACGTTTTTTCTCATATTCTTTTGCAGGAATAAAGATTAAATATTTCTTTAAAATTAAAAATAAGATTACTAATAGTGAAGTTAATAAATTTGATAAAGATGAATTTTCAGATCTTTTTAGTGTATTAAAAATAACATTCTTGTTAATAACTACACTGTATTTTCTATTACTGATTAGTATTGGTTCTTATGCAGTTAAAACCCCTATTAGTTATCTTGAGAATCCTAATGAAGGATGGATTACTTGGTTTGTAGTTGTGATTAGTACTTCTTTCAATATTTATATGTCCATTTACCAAATTTTTCTTAGAGGATTTAATAAAATAGCTCTACTTAATAGAATTATTACAATTGTAAACTTATTTGGAATAATTGTAATTTTAATCATAGGACTATATTTCGCTAGTTTACTTAGCTTAATTATAGGAGTTCAGTTTATAGCAATACTAACTAGTGTTAGCTTGTATATTATGGCTTTAAAAGCAAATAATTGTTTTTTATATAAAGTTCCTAAAAGAAAATTTCGATTGGATATATTTAAAGAAGTATGGGATAGTGCATGGAAAAGTGGGACAGCTACAATTTTTGCTACTATAATGAAACATGTTTCAGGGATAATTGTGGCGCAGTTATTTAGTCCTGTAACCTCTGCTTCTTTTCTTCTAACTAAAAGGTTATTCGAGTTATTAGAAACTTTAACAATGGTAACGTTTCAAGCTAAGATACCTGAAATTGCTTCACTAAGAGGAGTGGGTGATATAAAAAGATTAATACCGTTGTTAAGAAGGGTTTTGACTTTATCATATGGAGTATATGTTATAGGTGTTTTTGTACTTTTATTTTTTGGCGATTTTTTTATATCATTAATTAAAGCAAATTCTAATCTTGGTAGTCCTTTATTAATAATCTCTTTCACGTTTTCTACCTTAATAGTACGGTGGGCAGGAATTAATTTAGCAATTTCAAATCAAGCTAATTATGTATACGAGCATATCATTGGAACTATAACGTTTATTTTTTATTTTATTTTTGTTTTGTTATTATATAAATATATTGGTGTTATTGTTTTTCCTATTTCAATTATGATAGCAACAATGATAACTGCCCCTATAATAATAAATAGAACTTATAAAACTCTTGATACAACATTCATAGATTTTGAAAAATATATATTTTTTCCCACACTTTTATTAGTTATAATACTGTGTGCAATTTATATATTTCTTTAAATTCAATATTTTAAAGTATTTAATGGAAAAACAGGTAATATACATATGTACATTTTTTATTTTTGTTATTGTACTTCAACCAATAATAGGATTACTTTTATTTAACCTAATTGAAAACAATTTAATTATTAATTATTTTCCTTTAATTAAGGATTTTATGATATTTTCTATTTTTGGATTGATGCTATTGTATGTAGGCTTTACTTTGAAAATTAAGAGAGAATATTTAAGAGTATATATTTATTTTTCATTGCTGCTTTTTTTTATTGCCGTAAGTTTTTTTTATTCCGAAGCAAATTTCTATTTTAAGATATATAATATTAGGAGAATTTTAATTTTATATTTAATTTTTTTTTCTTTTCATGGGCTTTATCAGACTAATAATTTTAGAGTGGTTAAAAAAGTAGTGCTAATTATTACGTTGTCTATATGTGTTTTCGGCATGATTGAATATTTTTTGCCAGATATATTTTGGAATGATTGGTTGAATCTTCCTAATTATTGGAATAATGACACACAAGGAGGAATTGAAATAAAAGGACTCAAAGAAACGGGAAGAGGATATACTTCAGATCTATATTTTTTATTTCATGAAAAGTATAGAAGAATGTTATCTTTTTTTTTAGAACCTTCTACTCTTGGTTCTTATTTTTCGTATATTTTTGCTTTTTATTATTTTTCTAAGAAATTTAAATATAAGAAATATTTTCTAACCTTAGTTTTCATATGTGGCTTAATGGTCTTTTCAAAGATTTTTATACTTTCAATTATTCTGATATTGGCTATTGATATTCTAAAATTTAATTTGAAACTTTCTTTTATTTTGATGACGCCTTTATTTATTTATTTAGGATATTTGATGACAGAAGGGGAACGAGTGCATGGGTCTTTTTCTCATATTATTGGTGTTTATACTGGATTTGAAGTTGCGATTAATGATATATTAGGAAGAGGAGTGGGGATGGCAGGTAATAGACCAATGAATCCTACAACTAATATAGTAAACGGAATGAATGGAGCAGAAAGTGGATTTGGTAATGTGTTGGCGCAGATGGGGTTGAGTGGAATCATAATAAGTATTATTCTTTATTATATTATGTCAAGAGCTTATTTGATATATAAACAGACAAATAACTCTGATTATTATGGTCTTGCAATAATGATTCTTGTTTATTATTTAAACTATAATTTGTCTGCTTCTAGTCTAGCTTTAACGGGTAATTTTATAGTTTTTACTTTAGCAGGAATTTATTTAAATAAAAATATTTTAATGACAAACAAAAATGCAAATTCAATTTTTTAATCCAAAATTTTTATATAATAAGAGAAAATCTATAATAAAACGTATGAAAAATATTCCAACAAATATTGCTTGGAAATATGTGTTGTATTTTTTGGAAAAAGGTTACGTTCATAGTTTAGATTATTCTAAAATAAGCAACCTTAAAGATTTTCATAAAGAGAAAAAAGCTATTATTTGCGGGAATGGACCTAGTGTTGATATAGCGTTTTTAGAAGAATTGAGTAAAAGGGAAGATTATATTATTTTTTGTGCGAATAGAATACATTTAATATATAATGAAACAGAGTTTAGACCGGATTACGTATTTACTTCTGATGAACAGGTAATAAAAGATTTTGGCGAAGAAATTATTTCTAATAATGTTAATAAAACTTTTATAATTTCGAAAAAAAAACCTTTAATAAGGGAAGATTATACATGGGGTTTTATTTTAAATCATAGACCGTTTAGATTCCAAGATGATGTGTTAAAAGGTTTTTCAAGTGGTGCAGGATCATTGTTTCCTGCTATACAATTAGCATATTATATGGGGATAAATGAAATGTATTTGTATGGAGTTGATCATAATTTTAAGTATACGAAACGCAAAGATGGTATGACAAACGGCGAAGGGAATCATTTTATAAAAAATTATAGAAATAACAAGGATTGGATTCCCCCAACATATGATTTAGTGGAGCAAGCTTTTGTAGAATGTGATAATTTTTTGAGAAAAAATGGGGGAATGTTACTTAATGCTACTAATGGTGGTAAACTAGAAGTTCTTGATAGGATTTCTTATAAGGATCTAATAATAATGGATAAATGAAATTAGAGTTTGAATTGGAGAAATCCTATGATATTTTAATCAAAAGGATTATGAAGTCATGGGATGTAGATTCATATTGCATTATTAATTTTTTATACTATTCTAACTATACATTATTAAGGAAAGATAAAGAGTATTTAAATGCAATTGAGAATTCAACGTATTTATTTCCAGACGGTATTGGAATGCAAATATTGTATAAGCATAAGTATAATATTAAATTGCCAAATGTAAATGGAACTGATTTTACCCCTGAATTATTGGCTTTTATCTTTTCAAATAAAATTCCGATTGCAATATATGGAACAACTACTTCAAATTTATTCTTTTTTGAAAAGTGGCTCATGGAAAATTATAATAAGCAGTCTTACTATATAAAAGATGGTTTCAGTCTGTTAGATTTTAAATTGATAAAGAATAAGTCTGTTTTATTAGTTGGTAGAGGCAGTCCATTACAAGAAAAATGGGTACTACAAAATTTGGATATAATAAAAGAAAAAGAACTTTTGGTATTAACAGTAGGTGGGTTTTTTGATTATTTTTCACCAAATAATAAAAGAGCTCCTATTCTATTTAGGAAATTAAAATTAGAATTTTTATATAGATTTTTACAATCTCCAAAAAGAAATTTTAAAAAATTTTTTAGAAATTTCAATATAATTAACGATTTATTCGAGTGAAGTATATTATGAAGGAATTATTTTCATTAGAATTAAAGTATATAGGGTTTTATTTTTTTGTATTTACATTAGCATTGCCCTTACCATTGATAATATCAAGTTTTGCAATGGGATTTTTGATTTTAAATTCGATATATCTGAGCAAGAAAAGCAAATTTAAATTTGATATTTTCATATTGTTTTCTGCTTTGTTTTTTTTTATAGATGTCATCACTTTATTTCTAGCTGATAATAGGGGATTTGAAAATAATATGATGTTTAGCGAAACAAAAATTACCTTTCTTGTATTGCCTTTGTTTTTTGCTAATATAAGTGAAGATTTATATAAGATAAAAAATCAATTATATTTTATTTTTGTGTTAGGAGTACTGACATATGTTATTTATGCATGGTTATTTTTAATTTTTAATATTATAATCTTTAATGTTAAAATTAATCAATATATACTAATTGAACTGCTTCAGAAAGAATTACCTGGATCATATCATCATACATATATAGGTAGTTATATGGTTTTTTCGTGTGTATTATTATTTTTTAATCTTATTGAGAATAATAAATCTTTAAATAAAAGAATTATAATTACCTATTTTTTTCTTTTTGTATCTTTAGTATATATAGGATCCAAATTATCGATTCTATTATTGATTTTATTTTCTTCTATGATTTTACTTTTTTCAAACCTTTCTATAAAAAAATCATTAAGTGTAATATCAATATTTATTTTTCTAATGGGATTATTAATATTTTCAATAAAGGATTATATTATTTACAGATTAGTAGATCAATCATTTGCCCATAGACTATTATATTTTTCAAAATCATGGAGTATTATAAAAGAAAACTTATTTTTTGGTATCGGATCAGAATCAATTAAAAAAATATTCTTCCCAATAGGAGATAATAGTGTTAGACTGATTCCACATAATGTTTTTTTAAGAGAAACATTATCAAATGGAATTTTTGGACTTGTAATAATATCTACAATTTTTATAATACTGATATATAGGTCTATAGTGTTTAGAGACCAAAAGTTATTGTTTTTTTCATTACTTATATTGTCATATTGTATGATAGAAGATTATATATATCTACAAAGAGGAGTATTGTTTTTTATATTTTTTTCTTCAATTATGTATTATACTACTAACTATGAAAAAAATCAAGGGGTAGGTTAATTATTAAAATTTTAAATAAATGTATTTTCTAGAAACCGCAATCTTACTTTTTGTAGGAGCTTTTCTCTTAACATATTTAACAATACCTAAAATTATAGGTGTTGTTCAATATAAAAAATTAATGGATAACCCTAATGAACGTAGTTCTCATAAGCAAGTCACACCAACATTAGGGGGGATATCTTTTTTTTATTGTTTAATCTTTGTTATTTTTTTTTTGAGAGACAGAGACCTTCATAATGAAGCTATTTATTTAATCCCTGGTTTAACAGTACTTTTTATTGTTGGATTAAAAGACGATTTGGTTGTCTTATCACCATTAACAAAGCTAATTGCTCAAATTTTAGCAGTTTCATTTATTCTCTCGAGTGATAGTTTTATAATTTATTCCTTAAATGGATTTCTTAATATAAATGAAATCCCTTATTTTCTTTACTTGTTAATAGGTGGTTTTTTAATGATTACAATTATTAATGCGTATAACCTTATTGATGGGATTGACGGCTTGGCAGCGATGGTTGGTATTGTTATCTTAATGTTGTACACTACTATATTTTACATGTCTAACGAATATTTTTATGCCTTACTGTGTATAGCATTAAATGCGTGTTTAATGGCTTTTTTAGGGTATAATTTGTCGTCCACAAAAAAAATATTTATGGGTGATACGGGTTCTTTAATTGTAGGATTTATGATTGCAATGTTTACACTTAAATTTTTAGCATTAAAGCCTACAGCATACAAAGAATTACCTTTTCTTTTAGAAAATGCACCTTTGGTAGCAATAGGTATCTTAATCGTGCCATTATTTGATACGGCACGTGTTTTTACTCTAAGAATTGTAAATAAGCGAGGGCCATTTTCACCAGATAGAAATCATACACACCACATTTTAGTTGATTATTTGAACTTAACTCACCAACAAGCAAGCTTTATAATAGCGAGTTTTAATTTTATTTTCGTCGTACTTTTAATCGTATTAGGAAGTACATCCAGCAATTTATGGATGATCATTGCTCTTGTCTTGGCTGTTATTTTCTTAACGTATCTTTTTTATCGTTTAGACTATAGCTTTACAAATTTAAAACGAAAGTTATTTGTGAAGAAAAAAGTAGAAGACTTCAAAGGAAAACTAAAGAAGAAAAACGATTAATTAATCTTGAATATTCTCTTTAAAAATATCAAAGCAGTATTTTACCAAGACGAAAATAGTAGCTTGTTGCAACGCTTATTTTGGAACACGTTATATCTAGCATTTTTCTTTCTTCCATTAGATATCAATCTGCCAACGCCTTTTTTTATGATAGCAATCGTAATAGGCGTTGTAAATATTTTTAAAAGTAATTTAAAGTACAATCCTAAAAATAGGTTGTTATTACTTTTTCCGTTGTATTTTATCGTGTTGTGCCTAAGTTTATTGTATACCGAAAACCTAGAAGACGGATTCAAACTCATACAGCGGTCATTATCCTTATTGTTATTTCCTGTAATTTTCCTTTTTTTAAAAGAAGACGCCTCTTCTGTACGTAAGCTTTTTAATTTCTTATTATACGGATTAATCTTGTCGTTTTTGATCAATTTTATAATTGTATTAACCGATGCTTTTACTGTTTTACAGAGTCTTCCAGATCAAGTATCTCTTTGGAAAAAAGTAACTATTGGATGGCAATTTTTCATGCACAGACAATTTTCAAGCTTGGTCAACCCAGGTTATATTTCGTTATACATTATATTGGTTTTAAGCTTTTATCTGAAGAAAGAACTGAACTCTTTAAGTAGGTTAGCAACAGTTCTAATCCTATTTTTATACCTCTTCTTATTGGCATCAAAAGCAGCGTATATTACTATGTTTTTAATGTCATTTATGCTGATTTATAAAGTGCCAGATATAACAAAAAAGTACTTACTTTATGTGGTTTTTGCTCTGGGAAGTATTGTTTTTATTAGTAATCCACGACTATTTAATTCCAAATATAACTTTCCTCAGAATGTTTATGAGACCAACCCAACCATCTCATGGAATGCCAGATTGCTTACTTGGACTTCGGCTGTAAATACCATAGAAAAACAACCTTTTATAGGCTACGGAGTAGGTGATGCACATGATGCTTTGGTTAATACTTATTTGGATTTAGGCAACTCAGAAAATTACGAACACAGATACAATGCACACAATCAATTTTTAGAAACTTGGTTGCAAACTGGTGCTGTGGGCGTTTTAATTTTAACGGTGATATTTACTTTTCTCGCGCTTTCAACACGAAGAAGTTTTAACGAATTCTCGGTCTTTTTAGCCTTGTTTTTAGCTTTAATGTTTGAATCAATGTTAGTGCGATTCAACGGAGTAGTATTTTTCTCAATTATAGTTCCTTTACTGCTGAAAGAACGCAGTATTTTAAGCAGTCAGATTATTAGGAATGTAACTTAGTTTACCTTCGAATTTGATTTTAAATCAGTCTTGAGTTCCCTGCCTACCGGAAGGTAGGTTTGTTTCGTTTTTGTGTCAAGACAAAAATGAAAATATTTAAGAAACCTTTGCAGCTTTTGGAAGCCGAATATAAAAACTAGTACCAACACCCAATTCCGATTTAATCTTAAGCTTTCCTTTGTTTTTCTTTATCATCTCTTTACAGAGGTTTAAACCTAAACCAGTTCCTTTTTCATTGTCGGTACCGTATGTTGATGTAAATTGGGTTTTTGTTGATAATATCCTTTCGATATCTTCTTTCTCCATTCCAACGCCATTATCCTTTATTTCAATCTGCCAAAAAGCAGGATTTTCTTCAGCAAAAATTTCTATCATTCCACCTATCGGAGTAAACTTTATAGCGTTGTTGATGATGTTTCTAAAAACTAAATTTATTTGATCTTCATCCACAAACACGGTAGCCTTATCTGGGATTTTATTGCTTACGATAATTTTTTTCTTGTTGGCAACTTCTTTTAAAAGTAAAATATTGGTATCAGCAATAGGGCGCAATTTTTTTAAAGCGGGTTTTGATACAGCGCCTTTCATTTGTGCTTGTCCCCATACAAGTAAGTTATTTAAAGTGAACGAAACGCTTTTTACCTGTTCACTTAATTTAGGAGCAAATTGCATGAAATCTTTCGGACTAATTTGGTTGTCCTTTAATAAGTCGATAAGTGAGTTAAGCGATGCTATTGGAGCTCTCAAATCGTGAGCTATAATCGAAAAGAACTTATTTTTTGTTTCGTTAAGCTCTTGAAGTTCTTGCTCTCTCTTTTTTAAATCGTGATTTTTATTTGCAAGTAGTCCATTTAATTTGCGCTCAACCTTTCTACTACGCTGAGTGAAAAATAGTACAGTTAGTAAAATAATAACACCACTGGTAGAAAGATAAGTAAATAACCGCTGTTTGTTGTGCTGCTTCTGACTCTCAAATTTGAGTTTGTTTTCCATCGCTATAAACGACATCTGAGCTTCATGTGCAGCTACACTTTTGGTATTTTCATGGTTAAAAATACTGTCGTTATAATTTTTAAACTCCTCGTGATAGGCTAGTGCCACTTCGTAATTATGGAGTTGCTTGTGTACTTTCGATAAGGTCTCTGCACATTCTTTAATATCTTCAAAAGAGTTAAGCTCTTTAGCCGATTTCATAGCGTCGTTTCCATACATTTTTGCCAAATCGTATTCGTGCAATTCACAATAAGTTCTAGCAATACTACTCAAAAGTGATGTTTTTTCGCGTTTATCTTCTACCTTTTCGTACAATGATAGCGATTGCATAAAAATATCTAAGGCTTCCTCATATCTGTCGAGTTCAACGTATAACTGACCTTTTACTTTTAAAGAATATGCCAACCAATCTGGGTAATCATATTCTATAAAAGTAGGGATTGCTTTGTTGATATTCATGAGCCCTTTTTGGTACTCTTTGGTTTTTAACTGAAAGCTAGCAATGTTGCTATTAGTTTGTGCTTGCGAAAGCTTACTGTCGATCTGAATATTTAATTCTTGTGCCTTGTTTAAAAACTCTAATGCTTTTCTGTAATCTTGTTGCATTCCGTAGGTAAGTCCCACGTTTTCGTACATCAAACTCAAATAGAGTAGGTCGTCTTTGGTTTTATTAGTTTTATCTTCGCCAATACTTATGCCTTTTAAACTGGTTGTAACAGAATTTTTAATATCGCCGGCATATTCGTAAAAAGTAGCAAGGTTGCTGTAACACATTAAAGTGCTCTTGGTATTGTCGATAGTTTCTGCTTTTGCGAGTGCTTGCTTAGCATATGATATTCCCGCAGGGTAATTCCCAATTTCACTTTCGTAAAACCCTAAATTTATCAACGACTCAATCTCACCAATAGTGTAACCTACATCTTTAGATATCGCTAAACTTTCTTCCGCATAAAACTTAATGGTGTCGTTGTTTACGTAGTAGTTGTTTAACACGTAGCGGTTGAGTAAATTTATATAGGCAGTGTCTTTTTTTTGTACTGAAGAAAGGCTTTTTTTTGAATTTACCAACTTTGCAAGACTATCTATTCTTTGCTGCTGACAGAAGCTGTTTGCGCAAAAAAAGAAGGTTAGTAGTGCTGTTAGTAATCTATAAATCATTCAGGGACTTGTATGAGTTTCAAATTTAGTATAAAAACTAATTATTTCTATCATTATCATGTTAAATAGAAAGAAAAAAATTACAAGAAACCCCGAATGACCTACATAATTCGTGAGGAATTTATCTTCTTATAAAAGCAGGTTTTACGACTTTTATAATATGAAAATGGACTTTTATTCCTGATTGATATTTTTAAGCTTTTTAAGTTTCGCTTTCCAAATATTTAAATCTTCACGGTGTTTTTCAATATTGCTCAATACCTCTTTTACTATCGGATTGCTTTCATCGGCATTGATAAACTGAAGATTGTTTTCCAACTGACGAATTTCTGCTTTCACTTCATCAATTTTTCTTCTGATAAAAATACGCTCGTTGTTAATTAAAGCATCGTTGTCGGCATTACTTAATTGATCGAGTTTATTTCCGTATTTTATAAGTTCTGCTTTCTGCTTGTCGAGGTCTAGTTTTTTAAATAAAGCATCTAGGATTTTATTAAACTTCCCTTCAATATTTTTCTTGCTATGCGGAATTCTACCAATTTCTTTCCAATCGGAAATAAAACTCTTTATTTGTGCTAAATCTGTTTCTTTATCACCAGAGAGTTGGTAATCTTTCAAGTTTTCTAAATAAGCTTTTTTCTTCTCAAAAGCTTCCATTTCATCTTTAAAATGCTCGTTTTTCTTAGCGTGCAATCTGTCAAAATAATGGTTACAAGCAGCTTTAAATTCATTCCAAACCTTATCAGAATATTTTCTTGGAACATGACCAATTTTTTTCCAATCCGATTGGATTTTTTTCATAATCGGGGTAGTAGCATCCCAATCTTCACTGTCTTTTAACGACTCTGCCAATTTTACAAGTTCCATCTTTTTATCGAGATTTTCTTGTTGGTCTCTTTTTAGACTTTTGTAAAAAGCATTTTTATTTCGGTTAAATTTCCTTACCGCTTCTTTAAACGACGCCCACGTTTGTTCGTTTACTTTGTAAGGCACTCTTCCGGCGTTAAAAAAGTCTTCGCGTAACGCCTCAACTTCTTTAATTAACTTTTGCCAAGTACCGTGGTTACTTACCGAACTGTTGGCAATCGTTTCAATTTTATTAATAATTTCTTGTTTTGCAACAAGATTCGCTTCGTGGATGCTATCTTGATTTTTAAAATATTCTTGTCGCTTTTGGTGTATAACTTTGGTTGCCGCACTAAACCTGTCCCAAATAGCATCTCTGTGCTCTCTGTCCACAGGACCTAAGTCTTCTTTCCAAATTTTATGTAAAAGCTGTAACTCTCTAAACGCTTTATTAACGTCGTTCATTTCAGCCAGCGCTTCCGCTTCCGCAATAATTTTTTCTTTTTCTTCTAAATTGTGTTTAAAATCAAGATCTCTTAAATCCCTATTTAAATCCAAAAAGTCGTAAAAAATCTCAACATGGTGGTGGTACGTACGCCAAACGTCATTGTAGTTTACACGCGGAATCGGACCAGCATTTTTCCACTGTTCTTGTAAATCTTTAAAATGTTTATAGGTATCGTTTATATTTTCCTCAACATTTATAAGTCCTTTAAGCTCTTCAATAATCGCCAATCTATTTTTTAAATTGGCTTCCAATCGATGCTCTAAATTTTTGTAGTATTGGTTGCGTTTCTCACGATATTCTCCATACACTTCGTTAAAGCGTTTTTTAGTAGGAGAGGAGTAATTAAAATCTATTTCGTTACCACCTTCTTGCAAAAAGTCTTCCTTTTTTTGCTCTAAAAGTTCCTGGTATTTTAAGTCAAATTCCGACTTTATTTGGTCTACATGTCCTTTTATAGCCTGTACTTTTTCTTTGGTAACAAGCTTGTAAAATTCGCTTACCAAAGCATCCATACTCATGGAGTGGTAATCTAGAACCGGTATTTCATGACGTTCCTTGTTATCTTCATCCTCCGCATCTTCCGCATTCGATTCGTCAATTTCATTTTGCAAATCGTCTTCATTTTCCGATGTAGCAGCAGCCGTTTCTACTGTGTTTTCAGTAGTTTCTTCCGCATCCGTTTCCTGATTTTCAACTTGTGGTGTCTCGTTGTTTTTGTCGCTTCCGTCTGCATCAGGCTGCAGGTTGTCATTTTTTTCGTCTAACATTATTTAAATGTTTAAGGTTCGTCAATACTTTCAAGCTGAAAGATACTAACAAGTAACAAATTAGCCAAGCGTTTTACGTGGCAACTCCAAAATATTTATCAGTAAAAACAGTTAATTTTTTTGTTTTGGGCATGCCCCTCGCCAAAAGGCTCAGGTCGGGCTTTCACTACTCGCTTCCATTTGCGATGCAAAATGGAGAGCTCAAACAAAAGCTCAATCCCTCATGCAAAGGTTAAAAGTAGCAAAGGCACTGAGAGGCAAAGTTAAAAATCCGTCAACCTGAACTTGATTCAGATTCGCATTATACAAGATGAGATTCCTCCTCGTACCTCGTTCGGAATGACTGTTTTTCTTGTAAAGGTTCAAAGGTGCAAAGGTACTGAGAGGCAAAGTTAAAAATCCGTCAATCTGAACTTGATTCAGATTCGCATTATACAAGATGAGATTCCTCCTCGTGCCTCGTTCGGAATGACTGTTTTTCTTGTAAAGGTGTAAAGGTTCAAAGGTTTAAAGGTGCAAAGAGGCAAAGTCACATAGTAAACGTGAGTTCAACATGAGAAAGAGGAATATATGATTGAATAACCTATTTAAAAAGCATTAAAAAATAGAAAGAGTAGTGCAGTTGGAATGTTTAAAGCAAGTTTTATTGAAAAGTTTTTAAAGAGTATCTTTTAAAAACTTTCGATATTTAAAACCATATATTTCCTGAATTTTATAATTCATGATATGGTCCGAAGGTGAAACTTTCAACTCAATGTTTTCATTTTTTGATTTCAGCCATTTGATAAATTCTAAATAATCATCCGAATGTGCAAAGGCTACGAAACTTATTGTTTTTACTCTGTTTTTACTTTTGTATTTAACCTTATTCATCACGGATGATTTAGGGAAATCTATATATTCTATAGCTAATAGATTTTTATAATTTATACGTACTTTTTTGTGAATAAAAGTGTAGTTTTTTACAATTTCGCCCTCCTCAAATGCTATTTCAAAAGTATTTTTTCTTTTATACAATACGGTTATAATACAAATAATGCAAACCAATATTGCGGTGCCAACAATGATGATATTTGAGTCGGTATTCGAAATAATTACACCGCCAATTCCGATACTAAAAAAGAGTAAAAGCAATGTTTCTAAAATAGAATACGTGTATGTCGATTTATAAGTCTTCTTCAATTTTCAATTATTAATTGTCAATTTAAAAAACATTACTCATTCCAAATCTCCCAAGCTTTGTCTGCTTGTAGCGAAAGCATTCTAAAACCATTGGCTACCCATGCGCCATTGGCTGCGGCTAACTTTAAAAATTTTGTACGGATAGGGTTGTAAACCAAATCGAATGCTAAATGTTTTTTCGATAAAAATTGATACGGAATATCTGGACATTTATTCAAATCTGGGAAAGTTCCAACAGGGGTGCAATTCACAATAATTTGATGACTTTTCATTACTTCTTCGGTAAGCATGTCGTAGTCCAAAATATTTTCAGAAGCAGTTCTCGATACATATTGAGTTTCCATCCCGATGCTTTCTAAACCGTATTTTACAGCTTTAGAAGCCCCTCCAGTTCCTAAAAGAAGTGCTTTTTTGTAGTCTTTTTTTATGTACAAGGCAATCGACTCTAAAAAACCATACACGTCGGTGTTGTAGCCAACCAATCCGTTTTCGGTAATTTTAACTGTATTTACTGCTCCAACAGCTTTTGCAAGTGGATCTATTTCTGTTAAGTACGGAAAAATTGCTTCTTTGTACGGAATGGTAACGTTAAAACCTACCAAGTTTTCGTCTTTTGCAACGATGGTTTTTATTTCTTCAATATCTTGAATATCAAAGTTTACATACGAATGTGTTTCGTTTAGTTTTAGCTGTCTAAACTTATCTCTAAAATAATCACTAGAAAATGAATACGAAATGTCTCTTCCAATAAGTCCAAAGTGTCTAACCATTTTTTAAAGTTTTTTTGCCGTACCAATCGAGTCCTAAAACAATTAAAATTCCGAAGATTATAAATCCTATGGCAATCCAAGTTTCAGTGTTTGTTATCGAAGGTAGGTAACGTTGGTAGTTAATAATAATTTTTTCTCCAGCCGAATCTTTTACAATTTCTCCTAGTTCGTTGAGGCGATATATAGTTTTTTTCCATGGCCAAACAACTCCTAAAGAGCCTGTTATAAAACCTAAAATAATTGCGGTGGTAATATGTTTAAAATGTTTTAAAACGTAGCTTAACAAATGGGAGAGTGTTACTAACCCTGTTACTGATCCTATGGTGAATACTGCTAGAATTTTCAGCATTTCTAAACGTTGGTGATTGTGTAGAAAACTAAAATCTCCACTGAAAATTTCTGCAAAAGTATCGTAAAGTGCGTTTACAGAATCTACTAAGAGCAATACATAATTCCCCAATAAGATTAAGATGAAAGAGCCCGAAAGCCCTGGTAATGTCATTCCAGAGACGCTAATAATTCCGCAGAAAAAAACAAAAATTAAATTTTCATTCTGCTTTGCGGGATTTAAAAAACTCAACGAAACTCCAATAATAATTCCGATGACACACGCTAAAACAGTCTTCCGATTCCAATGATGAAAATCTTTGGCGATATAGTAAATAGAGCCGATAATCATTCCGAAGAAAGCAGCCCAAACGTATAGCTCTTTTTGAGCAATAAAATAATCTAAAAGCTTCGAAATACTAAAATAACTAAAGAGCATTCCGAGTAAAAGCAAGCTTAAAAACCTTCCGTTTATATACTGATAAAAGCTTTTAAAACGTCCGTTGAGCAATAGCTTTAGAGCTTTTAAATTTACTTTTTGTAGCGAATAAATAAACTCTTCGTAAAACCCCGCAACAAATGCCACAACGCCACCAGAAACTCCTGGGACTTTATTGGCTGCTCCCATGGCTAATCCTTTTACAAAAAGGAAAAACTTGTCGAGCAATGTGCGCGTAGGCTGTTGCATGATTGCGAAATTATTTTTTTAGTGTTGCTAACTTTTCAAGAAGAAAGATGGTTAAAAAACCGATAATAGCCAAGAGAATTGCCCATAATAATTTTGGGTCACCATCAAAGTTAAACGGACTCGTACTGTGGTCTAAAATAATGGTTTTATCGCCAAACTTTTTAATTTCTGTGATTTCTTTCCAAGGCCAAATTTTATTCAAAGACCCTAAAATAAAACCTGTTAGTACGGCTAAAGTTACATTTTTAAAATTTACAAAAAGGTACTTTAAGAGTTTTGAAAAACTTAACAATCCGAAAATGGCTCCCAAGCCTACAATTGCAATAGTTTGAATGTCTCTACTGTTTACAGCGCCTAAAATAGTGCCGTAAGAGCCTAATAAAACCAAAATAAAAGCACCAGAAATTCCAGGTAAAATCATGGCACAAATAGCCAAGGCTCCAGAAAAAAATAAGTGGATAGCTCCTCCAGACTCATGCATTGGCGGCAAGGTTGTAATATAATATGCTACTACAGCACCTACAATGAATGCAATAATAGCGCTAACATTCCATTTAGTAATTTGTTTTCCAACAAAAATTACGCTGGCAACAACCAAGCCGAAAAAGAACGACCAAAGTAAAATAGGGTGTGTTTCTAAAAGCCATTCGATAAGTTTTGCTAGAGAAAGAACACTAATGGCAATTCCAAGAAATAACGCTACAAGAAAGTTTCCGTTGATGTGGTTCCAAGCTTTTTTGAACCCTTCTTTACGTAGTATATTAAAAGTTTCTAAACTGATGTTGTTAATTGAAGTAATAAGCTCTTCATAAATACCAGAAATAAAAGCAATAGTTCCTCCAGAAACTCCAGGGACAACATCGGCTGCACCCATGGCAATTCCTTTAAGCGTAATAATAAGGTAATCTATAATTGATCGTTGCATAATTTGTTCTTAAGTCGAACAAAAATAGCAATTTTATAGCGAGGCGTTTTTAAAACTTTTAATAATATTTTTTACCGTTTTTCTGTTGTATACCGCAGGAAATAATAATTCCATCGTATCGCGTTCTTCGTAATTATGCTTTAAGGCATTTTTTAAATGATAAGTTCCTTTGAGCGCATCCGAAGATAAATAATACATCCCTGCCAAACGATATTCTAAGTCGGCATGCTCTGGATAAAACTCCAATGCTTGTAAAAGGGTGTGTATTGCACTGTCGTATTCGCCGAGTTTTAATAAAATATCCGACCACGAAATCCAAGTTTGCAGTTCGTAATTACCCAATTCTACCGCTTTTTGATATGCAATATCGGCTTCTTCATAAAAATGAAGTAACTCGTTTATTTTAGCACTTCGCTTCCAATACAACACATTTTCGCTGTCAATATTGATAGCTTTATTGATGTAGTAAAGTGCCTTTTGGTAATTTTCTTGTTTAAAGTAAAAATCGGTTATAGCCAACCAACCTTTGTCTAAAAGCGGGTCTTCGTGTACTGTTCTGTAAAAATATTTTTTAGCCAGTTCGGTATTTCCTAATCTG
The DNA here is from genome assembly GCF_038433465.1 of Joostella sp. CR20. Taxonomy (NCBI): domain Bacteria; kingdom Pseudomonadati; phylum Bacteroidota; class Flavobacteriia; order Flavobacteriales; family Flavobacteriaceae; genus Joostella; species Joostella sp. CR20. The sequence continues at coordinate 79,175 of NZ_JAESVF010000002.1, forward strand.
TCGTGGCATTTTCCAATTCTTAAATACGCATACGAAGTAGGGTCATCTAAACTTAAAGTAATCTCATAGTTTTCGATGGCCTCATTATAACGTTTTAAACGTTCTAAAACACGTCCCTTTTCAAGGTAAGCACCTATAAAAGTATCGTCGGAATAGATTGCGAAATCAAAACTTGAAAGTGCTTCTTTGTACATTTTTTTACTGACGAATTGTTTCCCTAGCTGATGCCAAGCAACTTCGCAATACGGATTTTGGTCTAAGTACGAATTTAAAAAAGTGATTGCACCATCAAAATCCTCTAAGAAATCAAAGCAATAAATTACATTATAAAGCGCTGCGTAGTCTTCATAATCTTCATTTAAGCAATTGATGAAAGCATCTTTCGCCGATTCGTAATCGTCTAAAAAGAGGTATTCCATCCCGAGAAGCGAATAAATATCAGAATTATCATCTGTCATAGATAACGCTTCTACTAACAATTCAATCGCTTTTTGATGATTGTCTTGTTTGGAATAAATATTAGCTTTTTGAATAAGAATTTCTTCATTTGAAGATTCTATCGCTTCTAATTCATCTAAAATAACTTCAGCAACATCAAAACGGTTTTCAAATACTAAAATCTCAACTTGTAAGAGTTTTAGTTCTGAAGAAGTAGGATGTTGTTGCAAGCCAATTTGAATGGCTTTTTTTGCTAAAGCTACTTTTCCTGAATCGAGATAATGATGTGTTATCTCTTGGAAGTCTTCTGAATCAAAGAAATAAACATCATTTGTTTTTAGCATTGATTCAAATTTTGCTAACGGTGGGTTATGGTCTTCGTGAGCACTAAATGGCATAAGCGATGCGTTTTTAGATTTCTACGTTAATAAATTTAGGGCTTGAAGCGATATGATTGAATCAAAAACCTTATTGTTATTAACAAATTAGTTAACATTTTGGTTATTCCACTCATCTAGCAGTGCTAAAATAGTGTTGCAACCTTCATCTATTTCTTCATTCGAAATGGTTAAAGGAGGTGTTATTCTTAGGGCTCTTGTTTCAAATAAAAGCCAAAATAATATAAGTCCTTTTTTCATTCCTTTTAAGATTACATAATTGGCGATAGCCTCGTTTTCGAGAATTACGGCCAACATTAATCCTTTTCCTCTTACTTCTTTAATCAAAGGGTGTACCAATTTTTTTCTGAAGAGTTTTTCTTTGGTAAGTGTGTCATTAATTATTGAAGTTGTTGTTAACTCTTTGAGAGTTGCCAATGCTGCTGCGGCGATTACTGGATGCCCTCCAAAAGTAGTGATGTGTCCCATTTTTGGAGCTTCTTTTAACAGTGCCATCGTGTCATACGAAGCAGTAAAGGCTCCAATAGGCATTCCACCTGCCATTCCTTTTCCCATAACTAGAATGTCGGGAACAACGTTGTAGTTCATAAATCCAAAAAGTTTACCAGTACGTCCAAAACCAGGTTGTATTTCATCGAGAATGAGCAATGCTCCAACAGCTTCGCAACGTTGTTTAACTTTTTGTAAGTAGTTGTTTTGTGGTTCTATAAATCCTGCGCCACCCTGAATGGTTTCTAAAATTACACCAGCAGTTGTGGTAGTGATTTTTTGTAAATCTTCTTCGTTATTAAAATTTATAAAGTTTACTCCAGGAAGAAGTGGGCGGTATGCTTGTTTGCGCTCTTCGTATCCCATTAAGCTCATGGAACCTTGAGTGTTACCGTGATAGGCTTTTTTCGCGGCAATTATTTCACCTCTTCCAGTTGCTCTTTTAGCCAATTTCATGGCGCCTTCAATTGCTTCTGTACCCGAATTAACAAGATATGTTGAAGAAAGCGAAGCAGGTAAATGTGCTGCTAGTAACTTTGCTAAGTCGACAGCAGGTTTTTGGATGTATTCTCCATACACCATAACATGCATATAAGAAGCTGCTTGTTCTTGTACGGCTTCAATAACTTTTGGATGACTATGCCCTAATGTGTTTGCCGAAACTCCAGCAACAAAGTCTAAATACTTTTTACCAGAAACATCAAAAATATACGAGCCTTTTGCGTGCGAAACTTCCACACACAATGGAGAAGGACCTGTTTGTGCTTGATATGTTAGAAAATCTTGTTTCATTAGGAAGCAGTTTCTTTTTTAGGTTTCGTAGTTGGTGCCTTTTTAGGTAAAGTTGCTTTCTTATTGATGTTTTTGGCTGGCTGTTTTGGTGTTTTCTTCGGAGTTTCCTTTTCTTTTGGAGTCTCAGAAGGTGTTGCTTCCTCGGAAGATAAATTCGGATTGTCGATGTCAATCGGGTTGTTAACTCCTTTGATAATTGGGAGTTTTATGTTTTTATCGGCTTCACTAAATAAGTCGTCTACACTTAAAATTATTTCATCGCCACGCCAATAAAAACCTCTAAATTTTCTTCCGTTTACAGGAAGTTCACTATCTGGGAAAATATTTCCTTCCACATCGATAAATGAAGTAGTATTGTCTATTTCATTATCAACCATTACCATTTGTATCAATCCGCAGAGACGCTTGTCAATTCCTACAAATTCATCGTCGTCGTCCCATAAATAATAAATGAGTTCGGCATTTTTAACAATGTCGACTATTTTTAATTCATTTTCTTCAAACAGTCCGTAGAGATATTTTCCTTTAATTTGGTTGTAACCTTGTTTTAAAGAGTCTTTAAATTTTACGCCACTTAGCGAATCTTTTTGAATGATAAAAGCATTATCCCAAACTTTTAGCGAATCGAGTTTTTCGGTCTTCACATCAGAAATAATATGAATGCTATCTCCTGTCATCTGTGTTTGTCCGCTCCAAAGGACAGGTCTAAAAGCTGAAAGTTTATTTTCGGGAGTACCTGGTGGAATTTTAGTAATTAGCTGTGCAATACCTGTTTTTTCATCTGTGTGAATAGAATCGCATTTTCCGCTTAAATCGGTTTTAAAAAAGCGAGCATCTCGAAAAGCTCTAACGATGCGTTCGTTTTCTTTCCCGGTAATCATAAGTGTATCAGCGTGGATATACATCGAGTCTTTTTGCACCAAACTAATTGCCAAGGCTTTTTTGGTTACTAAAACCGAGTCTTTGGCTTTGTAAATTTCGGCATAGTGCCCACGTAAAACACCATCGTTTACGGTATCGATAACTTTAATGTTGTTGGTTGCCGAGGCAAACTCTTTCAACTTGTCAAAATATAGGCTGTCTCCGTAGATAATTCGGTCGCTATAATCAATTCGAGTGTTTTTTAATCCGTATCCAGTTTCGGCAGTAGTGTTGTAAAATCCGCGTTCGCAGTACATTTTATAATCTTCACCCGTTACTGTTGAAGGCCCGTACATATAGGCGTTCTTGGTGTTGGTGTAGTAGTCCATTCGAGCAGAATTGATGATGTAATCTGGATTGGTAATTTTTACATCGCTTTTAAATTCGTACTTGTCAATTTCTAAATAATAGCGTCCTTTATTACTGGTTAGTACATTGGCGCTGTCCTTCACTGTACCAAAGTTATCGTAAAAGGCTTCTTGTGTATTTCGGTCAAACTCTAATTCTTCCGTAGTAAGTGTCATGGTATTGTTTCGTAAAACAACTTTTTCTTTTGCCAAAGCAATGCGAGTTGTTCCGTCGTACTCTACGTACTCACTATTCATTTTTATAGAATCTCCCTGCTGAAAAAACACATTTCCGTAGGCTTGTATTTTATTTTCCTGCTGATAATACACAGCCAAATCACACCATAAATCGATACCTTGGTGTTCAAACTGTACTTGTTGATTGTCTTTGCTGAAGATGGAAGCGCCTGGATATTTTACTTCATCTTTATTAAAATCGCCACCATGAACAATTGTAATTTCTTTGTTTTCTTGTGCGGAAGCAAAAGTTGCAATGCAAATAAGTAGGAGGGATATGTATGTGTGTATTCGATTCAACCGATTAAATTTTGATTCAAAAATAAAGTTTTTTCAGATAGTTGTGCATATGTTGTGAAGAATTTATAAGATACAGTATCCGAAAGCTAATTTGATAGATGCTAATAACAGTTTATAAAATGAATAAGGTCTAAACAAATTGAGTTTCGTTTAGACCTTATTGTAATAGTATAGTACAGTATTTTATCTGCTGATTGTTTGTGTTCTGTCTGGTCCAACAGAAACTATTTTAATCGGCACATTTAATTCTTTTTCTAAGAAATCGATATAATCGTTTAATTCCTTCGGAAAATCTTCTGTTGAAGTTAACTTGGTAAGGTCTTTATCCCACCCTTTCATTTCAGTATAAATAGGCGTAACATTTTCAGCCTCGATATTATAAGGTAAATGTTCGATGGTTTCTCCTTTGTATGTATAAGCAGTACAAACTTTTAATTTTTTAAATCCACTTAAAACATCTGCTTTCATCATCATTAATTGAGTTACTCCATTTACTTGTACAGCATATTTTAAAGCAACTAAATCTAACCAACCACATCTTCTCGGTCTTCCGGTTACGGCACCAAATTCATTTCCAATTCTAGCCATATTCTCTCCGTCTTCATCAAAAAGTTCGGTAGGGAATGGGCCACTACCAACACGAGTTGTATAAGCTTTGAAAATACCAAAAACTTCACCAATTCTATTTGGCGCTACTCCCAAACCAGTACAAGCACCAGCAGCAGTAGTGTTGGAAGAGGTTACAAAAGGATATGTACCAAAGTCGATATCTAAAAGCGAACCTTGAGCACCTTCAGCTAAAATAGTTTTATTCTCTTTAAGCGACTTGTTTAAAAACTCTTCGCTATCAATGAATTTTAATTTTTTCAGCTCGGTGATAGCTTCAAAAAATTCAGTTTCTAACTCTTCTAAATCGTATTGAATATCTACATTGTAGAAACTTATCATAGCTTCATGCTTATCAGCTAAAGCTCTGTATCTTTCTTCGAAATCACTCAACTCGATATCTCCAACTCTCAAACCGTTTCTTCCTGTTTTGTCCATATACGTTGGACCGATACCTTTTAAAGTAGAACCAATTTTTGCTTTTCCTTTAGAAGCTTCGGAAGCTGCATCTAGTAACCTATGCGTTGGTAGGATGAGGTGTGCTTTTCTAGATAGTATAAGTTTTTTTACGTAGTCAATTTTAAATTGGTCTAAACCTTCTAGTTCTTTAACGAAAACTACAGGGTCGATAACCACACCATTTCCAATAACATTTATAGAGTTTTTATGAAAAATACCCGATGGAATGGTTCTTAAAACATGTTTTATGCCGTCAAATTCTAAAGTATGACCAGCGTTTGGGCCTCCTTGGAAACGAGCAATAATATCATAATTTTTGGTGAGTACGTCAACGATTTTACCTTTTCCTTCGTCTCCCCATTGTAATCCTAGTAGTAAGTCTACTGCCATTTTCTGTAAATAAAATTATTAGCTTTTTTCATTTTTTGTACCATAGAAGTACAGCGAATGATTTTGTATTTTTATATCGAAAACCTCTTCGATAGTTTTTTTGATATTCTGAATGCGCGGGTCGCAAAACTCCATAACCTCTCCAGTATCTGTTAAGATAACATGGTCGTGTTGTTTGTCGAAATACGATTTTTCATAATGCGCTTGATTTTGCCCAAACTGATGCTTACGTACCAAACCAGATTCTAATAAAAGCTCAATGGTGTTGTATAGGGTTGCGCGACTTACACGATAGTTTTTGTTTTTCATTTTGATATATAAAGACTCAATATCAAAATGTTCATTACTATCATAAATTTCTTGTAGTATAGCATATCGTTCAGGAGTTTTCCTGTGTTTGTGTTCTTCCAAAAATTTGGTAAACACATTTTTAACGATTTCTTGATTTTTTTCGTTCGCCATAATCAAATCTACGAATTAGGATACAAATGTAAGGTTTAATGACGAAATATACATCAGAAAATAAAAAGTAGTAAGAAAAGGTTTTTAACAGTTAAAAACAGTAGTGCGGGTATTGCTACTTTAAATGCGTTTTACTTTATCGATTCCGTTGATTTTCTTTAAATTTTCTAACAATTTTTTCAGAATGGTTTTATTTTTAACTTCCACAGTAATCTTTCCAGAAAATACACCGCCTTCGGTTTCGAAGTTGATGTTTTTCATATTTACGTGCATGTTGTTAGAAATAACTTTTGTTACGTTGCTTACCAATCCGAGATTGTCAATTCCGTCGAGTTTAATAATGGCAGTAAACTCTTGTTGTGTAGAGTCTATCCACTTGGCAGGGATTATTCGATACGCATAGTTTGATTGTAATGTAATTGCGTTCGGACAATCTTTTTTGTGCACTTTGATTCCGTCGTTTACCGTAATAAAACCAAAAACATCATCTCCTGGAATAGGGTTGCAACAGTTTGTAAACTTGTAGTCGAGTTTTTCTTCTTCCTTTCCAAAAACAAGTTGGTCGTAATTGGTTGTAATTTCTTCTTTGTTTACTTCTTCTGGCGTTGCAGGTTTTCGTATTTTATTTTTGAAGAAATTTATAAACGTATTGCTCCTAGAGTTTGCAAACTCTTTGAGCATTTGGTTGTCTATGGTGCTAATTCCAACGCGGTAAAATAAGTCTAAACTTGTTTTAAGTTTAAAGTATACCACAAGGTCGTTTACTACGCTTTCGTTGAGCGTAATTTTTAATTGCTTTAATTTTCGGCGAAGTATTTCTTTTCCTTCTTCGGCAATTTCTTTTTTCTCGTCTTTTAACGACGATTTAATTTTTGCTCTTGCGCGAGCAGTAGTAGCATAATCGAGCCAGTTGGAGTTTGGTTTAGAGCTTTCCGAAGTAATAATTTCTACTTGGTCGCCACTTTTTAAAACTCTACTCAGTGGAACTAATTTTCCGTTTACTTTCGCTCCACGAGTTTTGAGTCCAACTTCGGTATGAATACTGAATGCAAAATCGAGTGGCGTAGCACCTTTAGGCAACGATTTAAGTTCTCCTTTTGGGGTGAATACAAATATCTCTCGGGAGTATAAATTTAGTTTAAATTCTTCTACAAAATCTACGGCATTTCCTTCGGCATTTTCTAAGGCTTCTTGTAATCTGTTCAGCCAAATTTCTATTCCTTGTTCTTTTTGGTCGCCGTGTTTGTATTTAAAGTGAGCTGCGTATCCTTTCTCGGCAATTTCGTGCATACGCTCACTGCGTATTTGTACTTCTACCCAGCGTCCTTTTGGGCCAATTACGGTAATGTGTAAAGCTTCGTATCCTGTTGTTTTAGGTGAAGAAATCCAGTCGCGTAATCGTGTTGGGTTGGGGCGGAAGTGATCGGTTACGATAGAATATATTTTCCAGGCTAAAAACTTTTCGTTTTCTCGGTCACTTTTATAAATTATTCTGATGGCAAACTTATCGTAAACTTCGTCAAAGCTTACATTTTGCGCTTTCATTTTTCTTCGGATAGAAAAAATAGATTTCGGACGTCCTTTGATGGAGTAGTTCAATCCTTCAATATCCAAACTCTCTTTTATAACATTGCTAAACGATTCGATATAGGCTTCTTGGTCTTCTTTGGTTTCTTCCATTTTGCCAAGAATATCGTTGTACACTTCGGGTTCTGTATATTTCAACCCAAGGTCTTCGAGCTCTGTTTTTATATTGTAAAGTCCAATTCTATGTGCTAGTGGCGCATAAATATAGAGTGTTTCCGAAGCAATTTTTACCTGTTTATGCGGTGCCATGGAGTCCATGGTTTGCATATTATGAAGTCGGTCGGCAATTTTTATAAGAATTACCCGAACGTCATCATTCAAGGTAAGTAGCATTTTTCGGAAGTTTTCGGCTTGCAACGAAATGTCTTGCTCCGACGTCATTTGAGAAATTTTTGTAAGCCCATCAACAATACGAGCTACAGTTTCCCCAAAAAGACGCTCCATGTCTTCTAAAGTATATGAGGTGTCTTCAACAACATCGTGCAACAACGCTGCCGCAATGGCAGTAGCGTCCAACCCAATTTGCTGTGCTACAATTTTGGCAACTGCAATGGGGTGGAAAATGTAGGCTTCACCGCTTTTTCTGCGTTGGTCTTTGTGCGCATCTACAGCAGTATCAAACGCCAGTCGGATGAGTTTTTTGTCTTCATCTGTTAAGGTTTGATAACTTATACGCAACAACTCTTTGTATTGCCTAGCAATTCGTTTGTTTTCCTTTTCTATTTCTAACACCGTCATAGAATAAAAATAACATAAAGTTTAGTAATTACCAACAAAATCTGTGCCTTTGCTATTTATTTCCGATAAATATTTTCTACTGAAAAAATAGCAGTTATTAAGTGTTTTTTCAGCTTGTTAAGATGTCAAGTTTTTAAAACGCTGAAGCATAGTAGGATGCGAATAATGTGCAAATACATATGCAGGATGTGGGGTGAGATTACTCAAACTATTTTTTGATAATTTTTTTAATGCTGAAATAAGCGGGGCGCTGGCATAGGTTTCTTTTGCATAATCATCCGCTTGATATTCAAATTTTCGCGAAAAATAATTCATGATTAACCCTGTGATTTCCGAAATCGGACTGTATAAAATTCCGAAGGCAATTAATCCTGCATGAAAACTTGGTTGTTGTACTCCGATGGCGAGCGACAACGCAGGCACATTTACAAATAACGAAAGGATGTACAGTGTGAGTCCTGTTAAAAGTATCGATACAAAAAGGTTGAAAATAATGTGTTTGCGTTTGTAATGACCAACTTCGTGGGCCAATACGGCAACAATTTCTTCTTCTTCCAAATCGTTAATTAGGGTGTCAAAAAGTGTTATTCTCTTTTGTTTTCCGAAGCCAGAGAAATAAGCATTTGCTTTGGTGGAACGCTTAGAGCCGTCAATTACAAAAATATTGTCGAGTTGAAAACCAACTTTAGAAGCGTAGCTTTCAATTTTAGTTTTTAGAGAACCATCTTCTAAAGGGGTTTGTTTGTTAAAAAGCGGAACGATAAGTTTGCTGTAAAACATGTTCATGAAAATGCTAAATACAGCAATAATTGCCCATGCATATACCCAAAATTGGGCGCCAGCAATTTGATAAAACCAAATAATAAGTGCTAAAATTCCACCACCTAAAATTAGCATCATAAGCCAACCTTTTAATTTATCGACAAAGAATGTTTTTTTACTGGTTTTGTTGAATCCAAATTTTTCTTCGATTACAAAAGTGTGGTAATATGAAAATGGAGTGGTGAGAATATCACTTGCAAAAGTTATAATTCCGAAGAAAAGAAGTGCTACAACAATTTCGTTTTGACTGATACTTCTTGCGAAGTTATCGACATATTCAAAACCATCGAAAAAGAAAAAAGCTAGCGTTAATAGCAAAGAAAACAAACTGCTGATGTTTGAGAATTTGTAGTTTGCCTTTTTGTAAGCCTGTGATTTTTTATATTCCGTTTCGTCATAAACATCAGAAAGTGGTGTTGGAATTGGACTGTCAAACTTTTTGGTATTGAGTGTGTCTAGGATTTTATCAACTATAAAATCGACAATCAAAATAGTTATAATGATGTAAAATAAGGTCTGCGGATTCATTTCAGAAAGTGCTACTAAAAATTAAAAATTACGCTGTCTTTTAGCTTCAAAAATAACAATGGCTGCGGCCACCGATACATTCATCGAATCGATTTCACCTTGCATCGGGATAATGATATTTTGGGTAGAAGCTTCGAGCCATTCATCACTTAAGCCTGTTGCTTCTGTCCCAACCACAATAGCTGCGGGTTCGTTAAAGTTTACCGTATCGTAACGCACCGAAGCGGTAAGCGCAGCACAATGAATGGAGATATTTTTTTCTTTTAAAAAATTGATGATTTCGGTGGTACTGCCTTGCGCTACCGTATTTGTAAAAACGCAACCAACGCTAGAGCGTAGAATATTTGGGTTGTACAAATCGGTTTTAGGGTTGGCAATAATTACAGCATCCAAATTTGCTGCATCGGCGGTACGTAGTAAAGCACCGATGTTTCCTGGTTTTTCGGGAGCTTCGGCAACCAAAATTAACGGGTTTTTACTTTTAAAATTAAGTTTTGCCAAGCTGTGCTCTTTTGCTTTCGCTATGGCAAGTATGCCTTCGGTAGTTTGTCGGTATGCTAGTTTTTGATAAACGTCTTTTGACACCCTAATCAACTCAGTTTTTGGGTGTTCTTGAAGCAATAATTTTACGTTTACTTCCGAGATGATTTCGTCGTAAAAAAGTACGGTTTGTAATTGGTAGTTTCCTTTTAGAGCGAGTTCGATTTCTCGTAATCCTTCAACAATAAATACACCAGATTTTTTGCGCTCTTTCGATTTATCTTTCAAGTGCAAAATCTGTTTTACTAAACTGTTTTGTGTGCTTGTTATTTCTTTCAACAGAATTTTTTTTCAAAAATACTTTAAATCTGTGGTTTACCAAGTTGATAAGGAAGCATTTTAATGATCCCTTCAGAAAATTTAATTCTTTCAATATGAATCTGTTAACCAAAGGAATAGTTTTTTTTCAAATTATCAATATGTATTTCGAATGTTGAGAATATCATTTTTATACAGTTAATTAATGTTAAATACACATAAAATGATAGTTTTACTATTAACTTTGACCGCTTTAATATTAATAAAAAAATGAGGCTATGAAATTGCCTGGAAATTTGAGGTTTACAATCAATGAAAAGCTGTATTTAAAAGATCCAGAGTCGTCTGTATTGGGGAGAAAAATTCTAAAACATGGAATTTTACTGATAGACGAGATAGGTTTTGAGGCTTTTACGTTTAAGAAATTAGGCGATTGTATTGCTTCTAACGAGAGTTCTATTTACCGATATTTTGAAAACAAACACAAGTTTTTGTTGTACCTGTCGTCGTGGTATTGGTCGTGGGTAGAGTACAGAATGTTGTTTGCTATTCAAAATATAGACGAGCCTTTACAAAAGCTTCACAAAGTTGTTTATGAGGTTACTTGCGAGATTAAAGATGATGTAAATACAGAATATATTGATGAGGCTGTACTGAACAGAATTATTATTTCTGAATATTCAAAAGCATTTATGTCGAAAGAAATAGATAAAGAAAATAAAGATGGTTTTTTTATAGTGTACAAAAACGTAATCAGTTTGTTGGCCGATATTATTGCCGAAGTAAAACCCGATTATTTATACAGCAAGGCGTTGGCTTCGAGCGTTGTGGTTGGGGCTTTAAATCAGCATTTTATAAAGCAACATTTTAAATCGATTACCGAGTTTACAGAACCAAATAAAGATGTTCCAACATTTTACATCCAAACACTTGATAAGATATTGTTATGACGCCATTTCAACGATTTAGAGGATTATTAAAAGTAGATAAAAAAGATATTTATCAAATTATCTTGTATTCTATTTTGGCAGGAGTTATCAGTTTGTCGCTCCCGCTCGGAATCCAGTCTATTGTTAATTTTTTACAAGCTGGAAAAGTAAGTACTTCATGGGTAGTGCTTGTTATTATTGTGGTAATTGGTGTTGCTATGGTAGGAGTTTTCAAAATTATGCAATATCGAATTACAGAGAATCTTCAGCAGAAAATATTTGTACGTTCGTCTTTTGAGTTTGCATTCCGATTTCCGAAAATGAAATTCAGTAAGCTATATCCATATTTACCAGAAGAATTAGCAAACCGTTTTTTCGATACCATCAACGTACAAAAAGGGGTTTCTAAGCTTTTACTCGAAATGAGTGGTGCTGCTTTGCAGGTTTTCTTCGGAATAATTTTACTATCGCTTTACCATTCGTTTTTTATCTTCTTCGGATTGATGCTCATAGTGTTATTGTATTTTATTTTTAAACTGAATTTTAATCCTGGAGTTGATACGAGTTTAAAAGAATCTAATTATAAATACAAAGTGGCGCACTGGTTACAAGAAGTTGCACGTAACCATATGAGTTTTAAAAATAGAAGGGTTTTTAATTTTTCATTGGATAAAAACGACGAGTTAGTTGATGGTTATTTAACGCACCGTGAAAGTCACTTTTCAATTTTAAGAAGACAATTTATCCAGTTAACAGGATTTAAAGTGTTAATGACTGCCGGACTTTTAATCATTGGGGGGATTTTAGTACTCAATCAACAAATGAATATCGGGCAGTTTGTAGCGGCAGAAATTATCATTTTGAATATCACTAATGCGGTTGAAAAGTTATTCTCTGGAACCGAACTGTTTTACGATGTTTTGGCTTCCTTAGAAAAAATAGGGAAAGTAATGGATATCGAATTAGAGTCGGAAGAATTTGGGCAATACAAACTTGAAGATGCTCCAATTTCGATAGAAACCAAAGAACTTAGCTATAAGTTTCCAGACTCCGAGCAGTATGTGCTTAAAAATGTTTCGATGAAAGTCGACCCTAAAGACCGAATTTTAATTGAAGGTCCAAACGGTTCTGGGAAAACAACGCTTATTAGAGTGTTGAGTAGAATTGTAGAGCCTTCCGAAGGAATGGTGTATATAAACGGTACGAATTATAAAAAGTATTCTTTAGAAGATTATAGGTTTAACATAAGCTCCATCAGTGTAAATGACAATGTATTTGAAGGGACAATTCTGGAAAATATTACATGTAAAAATCCAGAAATTTCATTGGCTAGAATTTTAAAAGTTTTAGAAGAATTAAAACTGTCGGAATACATTAGGTCTTTACCAAATGGGTTGGATACGCAGGTACATTCTGGCGGAAAACAACTTTCTTCATCGATAGTCGAAAAGATATTGTTAGCGCGTTGCGTGCTTTCAGAACCACGAATTATCTTTTTGGAAGAACCTTTGGAAAATGTCGACAAGGCTTCTTCAACAGACATTATAGATTATATGACTGCGCCAGACAAAGACTGGACTTTAATAGTGATTTCTAAAAATTCGTATTGGAAATCAAAATGTAACAAGAGTTTCTATATGGTAAATGGAACCCTAAAAAGCTAAACGATGTTAAATATTTCGAATAATAGAATTCATAATTATATAGATACCAGACGATTTAAATCGATGGTAATCTTTGCAGATAACAAACACTACGTAATTATCCGAAAAGTAGTTTGGGGTGTGGCTATTGCAATGGTATTGATGTTGTTTTTGCCATGGACGCAAAATATAAAAGGAAGCGGTTTTGTAACCACGCTTAAACCCGGACAACGACCACAAGCGGTACACGCTATTATTGGCGGACGTATTGAAGCTTGGTATGTGCAAGAAGGAGATTTTGTGGAGAAAGGCGATACTATTTTACATATTTCTGAAACCAAATCGGAATATTTCGATCCAGATTTAGTTGAAAACACAGAAGTGCAGGTAAAGGCAAAAGAAAATGCAGTGGCATCTTATACTGCAAAAGTGGAAGCGCTTTCGCAACAAATTGAAGCTATCAAACGAGAGCGTCAATTAAAGTTGAAGCAAGCTGAAAACAAATTAAAGCAAAGTAAGTTAAAAGTTAAAAGTGATAGTATTGACTTAGAAGCGGTGAAAACACAGTTAAGTATTGCTGAAACTCAATATAACCGTGCCTTTAAGTTAAATGAGGAAGGCCTAAAACCAATGACGTATGTGGAGGAGAAAAAGGTAAAACTCCAAGAAATGCAGGCTAAAATTGTAACGCAAGAAAACAAATTGCTTACAAGTGAAAATGAACTTATAAATACCGAAATGGAACTTACCCGTTTGGTTGCTTCGTATGCCGAAAAGTTGGCAAAAGCTACCAGCGATAAACAAACAGCTTTAAGTACCCAGTTTGATACCGAGTCGCAGGTAAGTAAATTACGCTCGCAATACACAAGTTACAAAATCAGAAATGGTATGTATTACATTACAGCGCCACAATCTGGTTATGTTAACCGTGCCTTACAATCGGGACTTGGAGAAACAATTAAAGAAGGAGCGTCTGTGGTAAGTATTATGCCTGCATCTTTCGAAATTGCTGTAGAATCGTATGTTGAACCAATGGATTATCCTTTAATAAATACAGGTGAAAAAGTGCGTATTTGGTTTGATGGTTGGCCTACCATTGTTTTTAGCGGATGGCCTGGCGTTTCCTACGGAACTTTTGGAGGTGTTATTGTAGCCAAAGAAAACTTTATTAGTGCCAACGGGAAATACCGTGTTTTAATTGCGCCAGACCCAGAAGAAAAATCATGGCCAAATTTATTGAGTATCGGTGCGGGAGCACAAACCTTAGCACTTTTAGATACGGTACCAATTTGGTTTGAAATCTGGCGTACGCTAAACGGATTCCCACCAAATTTTTATACAACACAAAGTAGCAACGGCGATAAAAATGCAAATGCAGAAACCAAAAAATAAGTTGATTATGAAGGGGAATAACTTGCAACATATTTGGCTATTTTTCTTACTTGTGGTGTTTTTTGGAGTACAAAAAGGGAGCGCCCAAGAAACGGTTTTGGATAGTGAATTTACGTATGAAGAGTTTTTAGGAGTGGTTAAAAAATACCATCCGTTGGTGAAGCAAGCCGATTTAATTTTAACGACTTCCGAAGCAAAACTATTAAAAGCGCGTGGGTATTTTGACCCAAAACTTACAGCCGATTTTAATAAAAAACGCTATAAAGATACCGAGTACTATTCGCTTTTCAACGGAAGTTTTAAAATCCCTACTTGGTATGGAATCGAGCTGAAAGCCGCATTCGATAGCAATCAAGGGGATTATATAAATCCAGAAAATTATGTGCCAGAAGATGGTTTGGCAAGTTTTGGAATTTCAGTGCCGGTGGGGCAGGGTTTATGGATAAATAAACGAATGGCTGAGGTGAAAAAAGGAAAGCTTTATCAAGAGCTTGGAGATTACGAGCGTACACTTGCTGTAGTTGACGCTTTAACAGAAGCTTCGGCTGCTTATTTTGATTGGAAGCAACAATACGACAAAGCAAAACTTTATGAGCAATTTTATCAAAATGCTAAAGAGCGTCAGGATTGGATAGTAAAATCGATTGTTTTGGGTGAACTTTCTCCGATAGATAGCGTAGAGTCGGGTATTAATTTAAAAACTAGAAAACTAGAGTGGGAGCAAGCCAATTTAAAGCTTACCAAAAGCAGACTTACCTTGTCTAATTATTTATGGACTGAAGATGAGCTTCCGTTAGAATTATCAGAAGTGATGGAACCCGAAGAAACTTTGCATGATAATATTCTTTCTGTGCTGAATATCAATCCAGTTTCCGAAGAAATAGATTTTGAGAATCATCCGAAGTTAAAAGCTTTAAGTACTAAAATTGCAATGAAAGATGTAGATAGACGTTTAATGGCAAATAAATTGTTGCCAAAATTAAATGTGAATTACAACTACATTGCAACCCCCGATTATATTGATGAATACAATTGGGATGATTATAAAATTGGTGCATCGCTGTCTTTTCCTATTTTACTGAGGAAGGAACGCGCAGACGTGAAAATTGCCAAAGCAGAGTTGAGTAATGCCGAATATGGATTGAAATTTCAAACTCAAGAACTGCAAAATAAAGTGAAAGCTAAGTTTGCAGAGCTTTCATCCTATCAAACCCAAATTGGTATGAATGCCGATTTGGTAAACGATTATCAACAAATGCATGATGCTGAGGTAAGATTGTTTGAATTGGGCGAAAGTTCTATTTTTTACATCAATACGCGTGAGAATAAACTTGTAAAAGCAAAGGTTTCTCAAATAGAATTGGAAAACGAATATTTTTTAATTGCTGCTGAATTATACCGTACGCTCGCAATTTTATAGAAAATTAAGCATAAAAAAAGCTGCTTGAAAAATTAAACTTTTCAAGCAGCTTTTTTGTATTGTAGCGTAATTACTGTTGTTTGTATTTATCGCTATATCGGTGCCATAATTCAGTTTGATGTGTTTCTAAACTTATGTCTCTTCCTTGAATAAAAGCTTTGCTTATCACGTTAGTACGCATGTCTAACGCATCGCCTTCAGAAATAAATAAGGTAGCGTCTTTGCCAGTTGTAAGTGTGCCTGCGAAGGCATCAATTCCAGCAATTTTAGCAGCGTTTTCTGTAATTAGTTGTACCGCTTTTTCTTTGTCCAATCCATAAGCCGCAAAAGTACCAGCATAAAAAGGTAAGTTTCTCGTATTCATACGTTCCATATCTCCTGACGGGTCGATACCACAAAGCACTCCTTTTTCAGTTAAAATAGAAGCAAGCATAAAAGTGTGTTTTATGTTTTCGTCGTTGTTTGAAGGTAATCGGTGCGGACGTTGAATAACCACGGGGATATTTTTAGAGGCAAGCAAACTTGCAACTTCGTCGGCTTGGTCGCCACCAACAATCACCATTTTTTGAACTCCTATTTTCTCTCCAAAGTTGATAGCATCGGTAATTTCGCGAGCACCATCAACATGAATAAAAAGTTTTTTAGAACCGTCAAAAAGTCCTTCAGTTGCTTCAAAAGGAAGGTTTCTAGGCTTTTCATCTCCAGCAAAATACGCTTTAGCTTCTGTTAGAAAACTTGTTACTTCGTTTATTTCTTCTGAATATTCTGTATTTGGTTTTAAACCAGGTTCTTCACCTCTCCATGGGCGACCTCTTTTTAAACTGTTTGGCCAATTTAAATGAATGGCATCGTCTGTTTTAATAGCAGCATCTTCCCAATTCCAAGCATCAAACTGAACAACAGAAGAAGTTCCAGAAATTCTACCACCACGAGGCGTAATTTGCCCCATCAAAACTCCGTTTGGACGCATTGATTCTACAACCTTCGATTCGGCATTGTAGGCAATTAAACTTCGAATGTGAGGTAGGAGAGAGCCAACTTCGTCTTCATCGTCGGTAGCTCTAACAGCGTCAATTTCTACAAGTCCTAAGGTTGAATTTAAAACGATAAACCCAGGGTAAATGTGTTTTCCAGAGGCGTCTACTACCTTATTGTACTCAGATGCAGTTGCTTCGGAAGTATTTCCTACAAACGTAATCTTTCCGTCTTTAAAACCAACAGCGCTATTTTCGATAATACTTCCATTACCGATATGCGCAGTAGCGCCAGTTATTAATATACTTTCTTTTTGCTGAGGTGCAGGCGTTTGTTGTGCCATTACAACCGATGCAAAAAGTAAAAATGTAAGTTGTATGATGTGTTTCATTTTTAAGTTTTTTTGATGAGTATATCTCATGCTTGTCAATAAAAATATTTTTAACGATAGATGATTAATTGAAAATCTATTGTGTTTTTTGTTCTGTCTCCCCGAGCGGAGTCGAGGGGTTATGATTTTCTGAATTTGTTTTGTTTTTGCATCCAGAATACAATTTTAAATTGTTAAAATCATTTGAAGCTAAGGCAATTTTCTTTGCTCGACTCCATTTTTTTATTTTCTTTTCAAATGCTTCAGCTTGTTCAAACTGAATAAATGTTTGCTGAAAAATTAACGTTACAGGTCTTCTGCTGTACGTATATGAATTTTTGTTTAATCCTTCATGGTGTTCATTCATTCTCCTTTCAAGATTATTTGTTAATCCTGTATAGATAGAGTCGTCAGAACATTTCAGCATATAAACAAAATAATTTTTCATTCAAACTAGATTTTGTATTTGTCTCGACTCCGCTCGACATGACCGTTTAGCCTTGTACTTTCAATGTGATGGTTATTTGTTATTTTCTTTCCTCCCGAGCGAAATCGAGGGATGTTAATTAACCAATCTATCATTTTACAATTGATAAATTAAAGTGTCGCAATGAAATTCTTCGTCTTCTTTGACTTTTGGTGCTTGTGTTTTAACACCTTTATTCTTTTCGCGAATCATCATGTTTATCAACTCATTCTTTGTTTGCTGTACTTCTTTTTCGGCTAACTGCATTTTTTCGTAATCGTAATACACAGCCCCTTCAATAATTGTTTTTTCAGCAATCGCGTAGATAGACATTGGGTGCTCGCTCCATAAAACAACATCGGCATCTTTTCCTTCTTTGATACTTCCAACGCGGTCGTCCAGATGTAAAAGTTTTGCTGGGTTAATCGTTACAAACTTCCAAGCTTCTTCTTCGCTCATTCCTCCGTATTTTACGGTTTTAGCAGCTTCTTGATTAAGGCGTCTCGACATTTCAGCATCATCCGAGTTTATCGCTACTGTAATCCCTTGGTTATGCATAATTGCAGCGTTGTAAGGGATTGCATCATTTACTTCATATTTGTATGCCCACCAATCGGAAAAAGTCGAACCACCAACACCGTGTTCTTTCATTTTATCAGCAACCTTATAACCTTCTAAAATATGCGTAAACGTATTGATGTTGAAGTCGAATTTATCAGCCACTTTCATCAGCATATTGATTTCGCTTTGCACATACGAGTGGCAAGAAATAAAACGCTCTTTGTTAAGGATTTCTGCCAATGTAGCCAATTCTACATCGTAACGAGGTGCTTTAGCTTTCGATTTTTTAGAAGATGATAAACCGTTGAAAGCCTTCCATTGCTCGTCGTATTCTTTGGCACGTTGAAAGTAATCGGTGAAAACTTGCTCAACTCCCATACGAGTTTGCGGAAAACGGATGGTGTTGTTGCTTCCCCAATTGGATTGTTTTACATTTTCACCTAAAGCAAATTTGATGAATTTAGGACGGTCTTTTATGAGCAATCCATCGGCATCTTCACCCCATTTTAACTTGATAAGCGCCGAGCGACCTCCGATAGGATTTGCAGAACCGTGCAAAATTTGAATGGTAGTTACCCCACCAGATAGGTTTCTGTAAATATTAGAATCGTCTGGGTTTACAACATCTTCAATAGTTACTTCGGCAGAACTGTTATGTCCAGCTTCGTTAATAGCCGCAGCTGCAATATGCGAGTGCTCATCGATAATTCCTGCAGTAAGGTGTTTTCCTGTAGCATCGACTACCGTAGCTCCAGCACCAGAAAGGTCTTTCCCGATTTTTGCAATTTTTCCATTTTTAATGAGGACATCGGTATTTTCTAATATTCCAGCATCTTCACTCGTCCAAACCGTTGCATTTTTAAATAAAATAGTTTGTTGTGTTGGTAAAGTTTTTACTCCGTATGCTTTGTTTGGATATGAAACAGGGAACAATTTTGGAGCATCTTTTTCTTCTGGCTTTTCTTCTTTTTCTTCGGAAGATTTTTTTACAGCTGTCCAAGTAGCAGTGCTTCCGTTGGTCAGGTTGGCGCTACCACTCAGATTTCCTTCCGCAGAAACTTTTGTATAAAGGCGGATAAATTCGTCTTTGTTGGTTTCGCCTTCAGGATTGTAAAATAGGTTGAGCCATTCGTTAGTATACGAAGCTTCAGAAGCAATTTTTGTAGTACCTTTTTTAAGTGATGATTTTATTTTGTCTGGACTTCCACTAAGACTTAAATCGTACTGCTCTCCGTTTATAGAAAGTGTGTAATCTCCTCGAACGTCAACAATATTTAGGTCGTTAACCACATATTTTTCACCTTGAACCCAGTTTTCGTAAAGGGTAGTTTCTTTTTCAAAAACATCTCCAGAAGTAATTAAAAAATTAGCAAAATGTCCTTTTTCTAAAGTTCCAAGAACATCCGATTTATTTAAAAGCGACGCCGGAGTAGTGGTAAGCGCTTCCAATGCCTTTGTTTTGTCTAGTCCGTAAGAAATAGCTTTTAACAAATTACTTTTGAAATCGGTTGTTTTTTTATTGTCAGCCGAAGTAAAAGCAAAAGAAACATTGTTATCGGCCAAAACTTTAGGGTTGCTTGGCGCTTGGTTCCATAAAAGCATTTCTTCCAAAGCTATTTTATTAGCAATGTATGGGTCGGTAACATCGTAGGCGTCTGGAAAGTTTAACGGAATGATGTACGAAGCATTGGTTTGCACAATTTCTTCGATGCGTTCAAATTCATTTCCGCCACCTTTAATAATGTAATTCAGATTAAATTCATCGCCCAATTTATCGGCTCTAAGGTCGTTGTATTTATCATCAGCAACAAAAATTTGCGGTAACGATTTGTTGTTGTTTAGTGCTTCCAAAGAAAGGTCTTTAGTTGTAGAATTTCCACTTTCGTACCAAGTGGCATCGTAATACATTTGTCTTAAAAGCGCAATGGCTCCCATGAGTGAAGTTGGGTACGATTGGCGTGAAGCTTTGCTTTTTTCAAACGATAAAACTTGCGACGCTTTTTGTGTGATAATTCGGTCGCTGTTGCTCGCATTGGTATTTAGTGCGATTATGGCACTTGTTCCTCTTACAATTCCGTCGGAAACATGTGTGTTTACAACACCAAAACCAGTTTTGAGTAACTCTTCCGCTTTCTTTTTGTCGAAAGAAAAGTTGTCAATTGCATTATTTTCTGGCATGATGTGGTCATTCCAATAATAACCTTCTCTAGAGGCATCATATTGAGGTCGGTTTCCAGAGTCTGGTCGTTTTGGCTCTGCTGTCCCGAAGTCGGCATACATATCGATAAACGAAGGATAAATAAATTTTCCGTTTAAGTCGATTTGCACAGAATTTTCAGGAATTGAAACATTGTTTCCAACCGCTTCCACTTTTCCGTCTTTAATTAAAAGAATTCCGTTTTCGATAACGTTTGTCGGGGAAACATAAATTTTAGCATTTTTGAATGCTGTGTAATTGGAGTTTTGAGTTTTGACACCGTCGTTTTTAGGAAAGTATTCTTGTGCATAAACAGTCATGCAAAAACAAAACAGTGCTAGGAGGCATAGTTTTAATTTCATTAGGTTTGAGTTATGAATTAGTTAATTCTGTAAACAGTAAAAATAAAATTTTTTGTTGCAAAATGAACTATTTTAAGGGAAAACTATAAATTTTTATGTTTATAGTAATTTACCAATAATGCAACTACGTAACTGTAACTTTTGAGTCCTTTTTTTTGATTATTTGCTTTTAAGAAAGAGTTGAAAGTATTTTTAAAGAAAAGTTCAATTGGAGTTTTATGTGCGCGCCAAAAATCGGCAACTTCGATATAGTTTTTTATAATTCCAGGATGAATTAACGTATTGTAATCTTCAAACTTTTTAACATCGCGACGTTTTACTTCGGCTAAACAATAGCGTAAAACATAGAGGTAACCAGAATATTTAAAATACAAATCCTCATTAGAGGTAGCCGCTAAAAATGCAACAAAATTAGCTTCGTTTTCTGCAGAATATCCTATTTGATGCGCTTCTTCATGGCAGCTTACCGTTGGAAATTTAAAGTCGATTTGGGTGCCGTTTACTTGTGCTTCATTGGTAAATGGATTTAGGTATCCGCTATAACCCATGTAGGAAAGGGGTGTGCTATACAGCGATGTTTTGATGCTTTTTTGAGAATGACCAAAAGCAGGAATTTTTTCAGCTAAAACTTTGTAACCGGCAGTTGTTTTTTGATAAATTTCTTTTTTTGAATACGGAATATTCACCATTGTAGTATCATTATTTGTAAGCTGAAAATGAATTTCGTTACTTTTTGTAATGAGTTGTTCTGTAAAATGGTAAAGTTCTTCGGAAGTGTATTGGTCCGACAAGTTTAATTTTTCGTGAATTGGAAGTCGGTAATAATTAAATCCCCATAAAACATGAAATAAAAAATAAGTAATGGAAAGCGCAGCAAATAATTCTCTGAAAAAATATTTAGGATTTGAAAAGAGCGTTTTTCCTTTCCGAAGAAAAAATCTAAGGATAAAAAATGCTACAATCGTATAAAAAATATCACCTACCGAAAACGGAATCCAACCAAAGATGAAGCGTAGCACTTTTGAAATATAAACATAGATGAAATTACTGTAGTAGCGCTCTACAAATTCAGGAAAAAAGATTAAGCACTTAATAATTAAAAACTGCGGAATAATAGAAAATGCGAGGTATGTTTTTGTGCGCTTGGTCATAGCTCAAAAATAGAAATATTTTGGTTGAATTTGCTGTTAAAGTTGTGGAGGATTGATGAAGCATGAGAATAGTTTCAAACTTCTGATTTTTCAATCTTTTAAACCTTCAATCTTTCAATTCCATACCCAGACCTCTCGACTCTGCTCGAGGTGACAGTTTGTATGCGTTGAATTGTCAAAGTGTGAAATTATTTAATCGTTTCAATTTTTCAATCTTTTAATCCTTAAATCTTTCAATTCCATACCCCAGACCTCTCGACTCCGCTCGAGGTGACAGTTTGTATGCGTTGAATTGTCAAAGTGTGAAATTATTTAATCGTTTCAATTTTTCAATCTTTTAATCCTTAAATCTTTCAATCCAAAACAATGTGTATTTTTGTAGAAACCTAAGATATTATTATGAGTTCAGAAATAAGAGCGCTTCAACCAAAAGAAGTTTGGAATAAGTTTGCCGACTTAAATGCGGTACCAAGACCATCAAAAAAAGAAGAGCAAGTAATTGCTTTTATGATGGAGTTTGGACAAAAACTAAACCTTGAAACTTTTAAGGATGAAGTAGGAAATGTAATCATCAAAAAGCCTGCAACTGCAGGAATGGAAAATAAAAAAACAGTGGTGCTACAGTCGCATTTAGATATGGTGCACCAAAAAAATAACGATACCGTTTTTGATTTTAGTACGCAAGGAATTGAGATGTTTGTTGAGAATGGTTGGGTAAAAGCCAAAGGAACAACCCTTGGTGCCGATAACGGTTTGGGAGTTGCAGCTATAATGGCGGTTTTGGAGAGTACCAATATTGCACATCCTGCCATTGAAGCTTTGTTTACAATTGATGAAGAAACTGGAATGACAGGAGCTCAAGGACTAAAAGGTGGAGTTTTAGAAGGACAAATTTTATTGAATTTAGATACCGAGGAAGATGATGAAATTGATATAGGATGTGCAGGTGGAATTGATGTCACTGCTTCTAGAAATTATCAAGAAGAGGAAACTCCAGAGCATGTTACCGCCTACAAAATTTCTGTAAAAGGATTGCAAGGAGGACACAGCGGGATGGATATTCACAGAGGTTTTGGGAATGCAAATAAAATAATGAATAGATTGTTGTTTGATGGTTTCGAAAACTTCGGACTTCGAATTGCAATGATTGATGGTGGCGGACTCCGAAATGCAATTCCGAGAGAAAGTGAGGCTATCGTTGTGGTGGAAGAGATGCATCACGACGCATTTGCACTTGAGTTTAACCAATTGGCAACTGTTATTAAAAAAGAGTTTAAAACGACCGAGCCTGCTTTGTCTATTACTGCTGAAGTTACCGATATACCAACTTCAGTTATGAATATTGGAGTTCAAGAAGGTATTACCAGAGCGCTTTATTCGGCTCACAATGGAGTGTATGCAATGAGTCCAGATATGGAAGATTTAGTGCAAACTTCTAACAACATCGCACGTGTGAAAATAGGAGAGGGGAAGATTAAAATACACTGTTTAACACGTTCGTCGGTTGAGTCGTCTAAAATAGATTTGGCAAATGCGTTAAGAGCTGCGTTCGAGCTATGTGGTTGTGAAGTGAAATTTAGCGGAGAATACCCAGGGTGGAAACCAAACCCAAACAGTCCGATTTTAAAAGTATTGGAGGAGAAATATCAATTATTGTTTAATGAAACTCCAGATGTAGTTGCTTGTCATGCCGGATTAGAATGCGGTATTCTAGGGCAAAATTATCCGGATATGGATATGATTAGTTTTGGTCCTACAATAAAAGGAGCACACTCTCCAGATGAGCGTGCTAATATTGCTTCCGTAGAAAAGTTTTGGAAATTTTTAAAAGAGATATTAAAAGACATTCCAACAAAAGGATAAAAAAATATGTTTGTCCGTAATCTGTTATAATGTACTGTTACCTCGAGCGTAGTCGAGAGGTTATTTGGCTTAACAACTTTAAATAAGGTCTCGACTACGCCTGTCTGCCGACAAAGGCAGGCTCGACCTGACATTTTAATCTAGATAAGAACATTACGGATATTCAATTATAAAAAACAACCCCAAAGACTTTTAAATCTTTGGGGTTGTTTTTTATAAAAACTTAGTGTTTATACACGTTTATTCAGCAATTCCAATCATTTCTAAATCAAATACTAAATTCGTATTTGGAGCAATCGGTCCGTATCCAGCTTCACCATATGCTAAATAAGAAGGGATGAACAAGCGAACTTTCTCACCAACATTTAGCATCATTAAACCTTCTTTAAAACCAGGGATAATAGTAGCATCTGGACTAATAGGCATTGGCGCAGGTTGATACATATTTCTGTCTCTTTTAGCAGGATTTACGTTTCCAAATTTCTGAGCCATTTCTAATGAGCTAGTATCAAAAATGTTTCCGTCTTCAAAAAATCCTGTGTATTCAACAAGAGCAGTTTGTCCTACTTTTGGTTTTTCACCTTGACCTTCTTTTATAATGATGTATTGAAGTCCAGAGTCGGTAGTTTGTGCTTTTTCTTTTTGAGCAACAAATTCAGCAGCAGTATCACTTTTTAATTTTTCTAATGTTTTTTTAGCTTCTGCAGCTTCAGCAAAAGAAGCAGCAAATACATTTGCAGCATCAAAGTTTTTAGCGTCTTTACCGTTACGTACAATCTCTACGTGTTTAATCACAACGTCTTCAAGAGGTCTGTCGCGCGTCATCGGGTCTTGCGAAGTTTTTACATTTGCAATGGTATCGATTACTTCAAGTCCTATAATAACTTCTCCAAAAACAGTGTGTTTTCCGTTTAAAAAAGGAGTTTCTTTGTGTGTAATAAAAAACTGACTTCCGTTGGTTCCAGGACCAGCATTTGCCATCGATAGAATTCCTTTTTTGTCATGTTGAAGTGAATCTACAAATTCATCTTTAAATTTATATCCAGGATTTCCGCGTCCAGTTCCAGTTTTGTCTCCTCCTTGAATCATGAAATCTTTAATAACTCTATGGAAAATTACCCCGTCGTAATATGGTTTTCCTTTTAAAGAATCGACTACGTACGTGTTTGTTCCTTCTGCTAAACTCACAAAGTTGGCAACAGTTACAGGCGTTTCTTTATAAAAAAGTTTAACAACCATATCTCCCTTGTTCGTTTGAATATCTGCATAGATGCCATCGCCTAAATCAGAATATTTTGAAGTCGAACACGATGCAAATACCGCAGCAAGGATAAAAATGAAACTTAATTTTTTCATTGTATTCATATTTAAATTAATTGTTTTAATAATTGTTATTTTTAATTTGAAGTAATATTCTGAATGCTATCTGTCGATTTTTCTACGATATCAATAAGTGTAATTGTACTTTTTATTGCTTGATTGGTACCCACTTTATCGTCGTCTCCGTGATATCCATAAGCCAAAGATGAAGGAAATAAAAATGTTGCTTTTTCTCCTTTTTTTAGCAGTTTAACAGCGGTGCGTAACCCAGGAAAATAATCTTCCTTATCTACTTTAAAATCTACCGTTCCAATAGCATCACTCGAATAAATTACTTGGTCTTCCAACGTACGAATGTCGTAATTTATTTTTACTACATCTCCTTTTTTTGGTAAGTATGTTTCCGCAGGATTATGAGTGATAAAATAATACGAATATCCGTTGGCAGAGTTGTGATACGTATGCGTAGTGTCTTTTTCAATGATACTATCGATAATAGCTTCTTCATAAGCTAATAAATTTTTATTCCGCTCGATGGAAACTCTCATAAAAGAACCCGATTTTACACTTATAGGGCGTCGTGCTTCGGGTTGTTTGCATGCCGTGAAGATGCAACAGATTAGGGCTATTTTTAAGTAGGTTTTTATCATTGTAAATCCTGTTTATAATCTTTTAAAATGCCTTCAAAATACTTGGTGGTTTCTTCTAAAGAAAGTTCGCTTCTTCCCCCTGCAGCATTGGTATGTCCGCCACCGTTAAAGTGTTTTCTAGAAAATTCATTTACAGAGAAATCTCCTTTAGAACGCAAAGAAATTTTGATTAAATCCTCTTGCACACTTTCAATAAAAATAACGGCAAACTTAACACCCTGCAACGAGAGTCCGTAATTTACAAACCCTTCTGTGTCGCCTTTTTTATAGTTAAATTGCTGTAATTCTTCACGAGACAACGTAATGTAAACAGTATTGTATGCTGGTAAGGCAACCAAATTTTTCAACGCGCACCCTAACAAATGCAGTTTATCAATCGAATTGGTGTCAAAAACAGCATTGTGAATATTAGCGTTTTCAGCACCTTTATCAATTAAATTAGCAATAATACGGTGAGTATTACTCGTGGTTGAAGGAAAACGGAATGAACCAGTGTCGGTCATAATTCCGGTATATAAACAACATGCAATTTCATGCGTAATTTTATCGGTATCGTTAAAAAAGTTGATGAAGTTATACACCATTTCGCAGGTACTACTCATGGAAGTGTCAGAGTACATAAAATGCGCATAATCGTCTGGTGCTTGGTGATGGTCAATCATCACGTAAGTTCCTGTAAAACTTTTAAGCGCAATGGCAACATCGTCAATTCTGGAAAGCGAATTAAAGTCGAGTGTAAATACCAATTCGGCCTCCTTTATTTTTTCTGAAGCGATTTCGGTTTGGTACTCATATTTTAAAATAGCACTTTCTCCAGGCATCCATTTTAAAAATTCAGGATAATCGTTTGGCGCTACTATAACTACCTCATGACGGTATTGTTCTAGGTAATGAAATAAGCCCAAACAAGAGCCAATGGCGTCTCCATCAGGGTTTTTATGCGGTATAATTACTATTTTTTTTGGTGTAGATAGTAATTGTTGTAATTCTTGTATTTGTGTTTCTTCCATGGGTGGCTAATATACAATTTAATAATATAATACTTAGAAAAGGAATAGTACATTTGCAGTCTAAAACTATATTTATGCGGATAATTATTG
The DNA here is from genome assembly GCF_038433465.1 of Joostella sp. CR20. Taxonomy (NCBI): domain Bacteria; kingdom Pseudomonadati; phylum Bacteroidota; class Flavobacteriia; order Flavobacteriales; family Flavobacteriaceae; genus Joostella; species Joostella sp. CR20. The sequence goes on from NZ_JAESVF010000002.1 coordinate 105,886, forward strand.
CGCTTTTCGGATTTGCTTTTTTATGCTTCGGATGTAAAACAGCCCAAACAGATTTGTATCCATTACAAGATGATGAATTTGTAATTGCGTTTGGGTCTTGTAACAGACAAGATGAAGAAAATCGTCTCTGGGATGATGTGGTTGCCAACAATCCTGCTGTGTGGATTTGGGGAGGCGATAACATTTATTCAGACACCGATAATATGCGCGAAATGCGTAAAGACTATGAAGAACAACGTTATCAAGGTGGTTATAAGGCAGTTGTAAAATCGATGGATGTTATCGGAACTTGGGATGACCACGATTACGGACTTAACGATGGAGGTGCCGAATGGAAAATGAAAGATGAAGCGCAAGAGTTGTTTTTAAATTTTATGGATGTTCCCAAAAACGACCCTAGACGCAACCAAAAAGGAGTGTATAACTCAAAAATATATAATACAAAAGCTGGTTCGGTAAAAGTAATTATTTTAGATACGCGTTACTTTAGGTCGCCTTTAACCAAAAATTTGGGCGATAGTGGAAAACGGTTTATTCCAAATCCGCCAGGGGTAGGAACGATGTTGGGGGAAACTCAATGGGCGTGGTTGCAAAACGAATTAAATACTTCGACTGCCGATTTTAATATTATTGTAAGTAGTATTCAAGTATTGTCAAACAAACATGGGTTTGAGGCTTGGGCAAACTTTCCGAGCGAAGTAGAAAAGCTTTTTTCGATGATTAAAAGTAGTCCTGCTAAACGAGTTATTTTGCTTTCTGGAGACCGACATATCTCAGAATTTTCAGAAATAAATATAAGTGGTTTGGACTACCCTTTAATCGATTTTACTTCTAGTGGACTCACGCATACCTATGAAGCTTATTCAGGAGAAGAAAACCCGTATAGAGTAGGAGAGGTTATTAATGTAAAGAGTTTTGGTTTGTTAAAAATCAATTTAAAAAACTACCGTGTAAAAATGCAAATGATAGGCGACGGAAACGAAGTTTTAAACGAGTTGGAACAAGGGTATTAATGTGATTTTAATACTATTTTAATTGATGTAACCTGCTGAAAAACAATTTAAAAATGTATTTATAGGCCAAGTGCTTAAAAAGTAAAATAAAACCCTTACTTTTGCGCCAAAATTAAAAAAGCCCAATTTGGGCGTTTGTTAATGTGCAATTAAACAACAAATTGCAAAATTTTATTAAATAGAAATGGCAACAAACAGAACATTTACAATGATTAAGCCAGATGCTGTGAAAAACGGACACATCGGGGCTATTCTTGAAAAAATTACCGCTGCAGGATTTAAAATTGTAGCAATGAAATACACGCAATTAAGTAAGCGTGATGCTGAGGCGTTTTATGCAATTCACAGCGAGCGTCCATTTTTTGGAGAGTTGGTAGAATTTATGACAAGCGGACCTATTGTAGCTGCTATTTTGGAGAAAGATAATGCTGTTGAAGACTTTAGAACTTTAATTGGTGCTACTAATCCAGACGAAGCTGCTGAAGGAACTATCCGTAAATTATTTGCTACTTCTATCGGAGAAAATGCAGTTCACGGTTCTGATAGCGATGAAAATGCTGCTATCGAAGGTGCTTTTCATTTTTCTGGGAGAGAAATCTTCTAAATCGAAAAGAAATAAAAAATTAAAAGCTCCATTATTGGAGCTTTTTTTATGTCTAGAAATTACCTTAAAATAATAGTTTTTACTACTTCTTTTCCTAATTCCTCATTCAGCATTTTTACAATTTTCTCTTTTCCATAACTCAATTCTTGGCGAAGCACCGATGAAGAAAGCGACACATACAAAGTTTCCTGTTTTAATTCTATTTGCGTTGTGTAGTTGTTAACCCCATTTCCCATGAGGTTTTGCCACGCATTGCGAACATTAACTTTGTCCATGCCTTTTTCCAATTTGTTTTCGTTTACAAATTCTTCTAAAGCATCATTTAAGGAGATGTATTCGTTTCTTCGCTTTGCCATTATTTTAAAGAAAATTTTTCAAAACGTTTGTAATAATAGGTCTTTTCTTGGTCGTTTTCGAGTCCGAGTTTGTCTTTTGTAAGCAAAATAAGTTTTTCACTTCTTATGTTGCCATCGTTGTTGTATTCCACATAAATGGCATCGTTTTTATGTTTTATACTGAAGTTTTCAAACTCGTTCATATTGGTAAAACGTCCGTCGAGTCTCGGCATCACTTTTTCACGCGTTCCCGTACTGTCATTTAACTGCCAAAAGTCAATTACAGTATTTATTTTATAAGCTTTTTCTTCTCCTGAAGGAAATGTAACTTTTTCAATTTCCCAATATCCATTGAGCATAGAAATATCTTCAACATGAGTTTGGTTACAACTTAAAAAGACGACACACAGAAGAATGAAAATTTTAGCTTTCAAAATCAGAATTTTTTAGAAACACAAAGGTAGCTAAAACTTGTTGGGGAAGTAAAATTTTAAAGAGTAGATTTTTTTTGTTTGTTGAATTGTGTAATTGTTGATTTGTTAAATCGTGTTTTTGTAGGGTGTTAATAAAGAGTGAAAAGTTGATGAATGGAGGTTTTAAATCTTTAAATTTTTCAATCTTTGAATCCTTCAATCTTTTAATAGAACTATCCTAACGGAATCATTTTATACGACTGATGTGTTTGCTTTACTACATTCTCAGTACGTTCGGCGTGCGTGTCACTAATGAAAATTTGTCCAAATTCATCTTCATTTACCAAAGAAATAATTTGACTAACTCGGTTTTCATCAAGCTTGTCAAATATATCATCGAGTAATAAAATAGGTGTTTGTCCTGCTTGCGCTTTTATAAAATCGAATTGCGCCAATTTTAACGCAATTAAAAAAGATTTTTGTTGCCCTTGACTTCCAAACTTTTTAATAGGATAGTTGCCAATTTCAAAACTTAAGTCATCTTTATGTATCCCAACAGAAGTGTATTGTAACGCTTTGTCTTTGTTTAAATTTTCTTTGAAAAGGGTATGTAAGTCTTTTTCGAGCAACTGACTTTGGTAGTTGAGGTTAATAGCTTCTTTTCCGCCAGAAATAGATGCGTAACGCTCTTTGAAAATTGGGATAAAAACAGCTAAGAAATCTTTTCTGGCTTGATGTATTTTATGTCCAAAATCGTTTAATTGCTCGTTGTAAACTTCAAGCGTATCAGCATTAAAAGTATTGTTTAAAGCAAAATATTTTAAAAGCGAATTGCGTTGCGCCAGTACTTTGTTGTAGTTGATAAGTTGCTGTAGGTAAGTTTTATTGCTTTGCGAAATAACACTGTCTATAAATTTTCGGCGTGTTTCGCTTCCTTCAATAATCAAATCTCTATCAGCAGGAGAAATAATTACAAGCGGAATAAAACCAACGTGCTCCGAGAGTTTGTCGTAAATCTTTCCGTTTCTCTTAATTACTTTTTTTTGCCCTTTTTTTAGACTACAAATTATTTTTTCTTCTTTTTCATCTCTTAGAAATTCGCCGTCAATGACAAAAAAACTTTCGTTGTGTTTTATGTTTTGCGATGCAACAGGGTTAAAGTAACTTTTGCCAAAAGAAAGCACATAAATTGCGTCGAGCGCATTGGTTTTTCCAATTCCGTTTTGACCTACAAAGCAGTTAATTTTTGCATCAAATTCGAAAGTATTAGAGTCGAAGTTTTTAAAATTTATAAGCGATAATTTCTGTAACTGCATGTATTGTGTTGTGCGGGATTAATTTATATTGATGGAATATAGCAAATAAACACTCATTAAACACTACTTTGTACTTTAATGAGCTTCCAATTGACGAAATTACTAAAATAAAGAAGACGCATAAAAATATTAAAATAAATTTCCTTTCCTTTTTCAATAAAAATTTTATTTTTGCGAGGCTTAACAAAATATAGATATGGCGACGTATAAGAAAAGAGGCTATAAAAAACCAACAAAGAAAGAAGAAGACTTCTTAGAACCAGAAGTAGCATACGATGGTGAGAGTACAACCGAAGAGGTATTTAATACATTAAATGAAAGCGCAAGCCGTACGGAAGAGTGGGTTGCTAGCAATCAAAAATATATTTTAGGAGGAATTGGAGCTATCGTTCTTGTAGTTTTAGGGTACTTAGGATATCAACAATTTGTGGTAAAGCCTAAAGCTTTAGAAGCCGATAACGAAATATTTTACGCACAACAGTATTTTAACGAGGCTGTAAATAGCACAGCGAAAGATTCGTTGTACAACATTGCTTTAAACGGTGCTGATGGAAAATACGGATTGTTAGATATTATCGATAATTATAGCGGAACTCCAGCAGCAAATCTTGCACATTACAGTGCTGGAATGGCGTACTTAAATACTCAAAAATACGACGAGGCTATTAAGTATTTACAAGATTTTAAATCAGACGATATTATTTTGAACGCACTAGCTAAAGGTGGTATCGGAGATGCTTTTGTACAATTAGGGCAAGATAAAGATGGTTTAGAGTATTATGAAAAAGCAATTGCAATTTCAGAAAATGCTTTCACTACGCCTAAGTTTTTATTTAAAGCGGGTGTTGTTTCTTTAGAAGCAGGAGATGCCGATAAAGCTCTTAAATATTTCAACAGAGTGAAAAATGAATATAGCGATTCTGAAGAAGGAAGAACTATAGATATTTACATCGGAAAAGCTGAAACGCTTAAAAAGTAATTGGTTATTCATCGTATTCATGAAATTTGATTACGATTGATTAACTTTGCATAAAAAATATGGCAACAGAAAATAAAAATTTATCCGTTTACGATAAAGCAACAATCCCAAACGCGAAAGACTTTCGGTTTGGGATTGTTGTTTCTGAATGGAATTCAGAAATAACAGAAGGTTTGTACAAAGGTGCTTTAGAGGCTTTGTATGACTGTGGAGCAGTAGAAGAACACATTTTACGCTGGGATGTTCCTGGAAGTTTTGAGCTTACCTATGGCGCAAAAAAAATGATTAAAAAGCATCAGCCAGATGCTATAATTGTTATCGGGAGTGTGATTCAAGGCGAAACAAAACATTTTGATTTTGTTTGTAGCGCCACCGCTCAAGGAATTAAAGATTTAAACGTTCAATACGATACGCCTGTTATATTTTGTGTTTTGACAGATAATAACATGCAACAAGCTATTGATAGAAGTGGAGGAAAACACGGAAACAAAGGTGCAGAAGCAGCTATTGCAGCTATAAAAATGGCAGCGTTAGGAAACGATATTTTCTAGCATTTGCATATCAAAATTGTATTGAATTCTACAGTTTTAATAATTCTCGATACGAGTTGTTAAAAAATTAAAACTTCAAAAAGAGATTAAAAGTTGTTAAGAAATGAGTTTACAAAGGCTTTTCTTAACAACTTTTAGTATTTTAAGGTGGTAAGTCTATTCCTTTTTAAGTAATTTTGATAATTAGCAGTATTACCCAAAAAATCTAAAAGTATTTAAACTTTTCGGTTTAAAACGGTGTGCTAATTTGCCTTTTTGCTGAATTACTTCAGTAACACAAAAAATGACTTCATCATCTTGAATCATTTAAAAGAAATAAAAGGCAATATTGTAAAACGAATAATCATTCAATCTAAAAACAAGAATAACTGTGAGACTTCCTTCACTTTTTAAGCCAAGACCAAACAAGTCGTATAACTATACGCCGAGGTATTATGATGAAAGAAAAGAGCGTTTAGAAGAGCTAAAAAGAAGTAAAGAAGCGCGCTCCGACGATGAGTATGTAAAAGGCTATCGCAGACGTAAATCTTACCGAGACGATTGGAAAACCGTTCGTTCTACTACAACAAACAGAAATACAAGAATTCGATTGATAGTGATTTTTATTTTTTTGCTGATGTTTGCAATAGTCGCTATACGATATATTAATTTAGATACAATACTTTAATGGCAGATATAATACAGCTTTTACCAGATCATGTTGCAAACCAGATAGCTGCAGGTGAAGTGGTACAAAGACCCGCTTCTGTTGTTAAAGAGCTTATTGAAAACGCCGTCGACGCAGGAAGCAATTCTATAAAATTGATTATAAAAGACGCCGGAAAAACACTTATTCAGGTGGTCGATAATGGAAAAGGAATGAGTGTTACAGATGCGCGATTGTCTTTTGAGCGTCATGCGACTTCCAAAATTAAAGCTGCCGAAGATTTGTTTCAGCTTCATACCAAAGGTTTTCGAGGGGAAGCATTGGCTTCTATTGCCGCAATTGCACATGTGGAAATGAATACGCGTCAAGAGGACGACGAAGTAGGGACGCAACTTAAAATTGAAGGAAGTAAAATTGTTGACCAATCGGTTACTGTTACGCCTAAGGGGACTTCCATTTCAGTAAAGAATTTGTTTTTTAACATTCCTGCACGAAGAAACTTTTTAAAATCTGATACTGTAGAGTTAAGGCATATTATCGACGAATTTCAGCGTGTAGCCTTGGCGCATCCAGATATTCAGTTTGATTTTTATAACAACGGAAGTGAACTTTTTAATTTGCCTGCTTCAAATTTAAGGCAGCGAATTGTTCATATTTTCGGGGGGAAAACCAACGAAAAATTGGTTCCTGTTGAAGAAGATACCGAAGTTGTAAAGTTAGATGGGTTTATTTGTAAACCTGAATTTTCTAAGAAAACTAGGGGCGAGCAGTTTTTCTTTGTGAACAATCGTTTTGTTAAAAATTCGTATTTGCATCATGCGGTTTGCGCTGCTTTTGAAGGTTTGATTAAAGAGCAAACACACCCGAGTTATTTTTTGTTTTTAGAGGTAGACCCTTCAGGAATCGATATCAATATTCACCCTACAAAAACCGAAGTTAAATTTGATGATGAGCATGCTTTATACGCCATTTTAAGAGCAGCTGTAAAGCATAGTTTGGGGCAATTTAATGTAGCGCCAGTACTCGATTTTGAGCGCGATGCAAATTTAGATACACCTTATAATTATCAGAGTAAAAATGCTAACTTCCCAACAGTTGAAGTTGACGCGAGTTTTAATCCGTTTGAAAATGATAACAAAGGAAGTGTTTCTGTGAGTTATCCAAAACGCGAAAAACAAACCGCTAGTTGGGAGAGTTTGTATGTTGGCTTGGAAAAAAAGTCCGATTTTGGCGCTATCGAATTAGAATCAGAAGAAGTTACAGGTTCACTTTTTTCAGAAACGCAGGAGGAAGTTACGGCTACAACCTATCAGCTTCATAAAAAATATATTGTAACCACCATTAAATCTGGAATGGTTATTATCAATCAGCACCGCGCACACCAACGTGTGTTGTACGAACAATATTTAAAAAATATTACAGTTGATAAAGGTGTGAGTCAGCAATTATTGTTTCCGCTAACGTTGAGTTTTTCAACTACAGAAATTGCTTTGCTGAAAGATTTAAAAGAGAGTTTGGAGCACACAGGATTTTTATTTTCAAACTTTAAAAACGACGAGGTTGAAGTAAGTGGTATTCCGCTGAATGTTTCTGAAAGTGAAGTAGGTATTATAATCGACCAACTTTTATCGGATTTTCAAGCTGAAGTGCCAGAAAGTTCGCTCTCGCAAGCCGATATTTTGGCAAAAGCCATGTGTAAAACCTTGGCAGTAAAAAGTGGAGAAGTGTTAAATGTGGCATCGCAAGAAGCGTTAGTTAACAATTTATTTGCAACTAAAGAGCCTACCGTTTCGCCTTTTAATAAACCGACGTACATTACCATGTCGGTTGAAGAAATAGATAAACGATTTTTATAAAATAACATTCAACGAATGGGAAGAATAACCGATGCAGTAAAGCATTTACTAATTATTAATGTGTTGTTTTTTATTGCAACACAGCTTTTTGGGGAACAGATGTACGATTTGTTTTCGTTGTGGTTTCCGAAGAACGAACATTTTCAATTGTGGCAAATCGTAACGCATATGTTTATGCATGGCGGTTTTATGCATATTCTATTTAATATGTATGCGTTATGGGCTTTTGGGACGCCATTGGAACAAATATGGGGACGAAATAAGTTTTTCTTCTTTTATTTTTCCGCAGGTTTGGGAGCGGCTTTAATCCATACGTTGGTTAATTATTATTATTTTAGTGAGGGGATGAATGCTTTAGTTGCTGAAGGATATAGAGTTCCCGAAATTATGGATACACTCAGTCAAGGTAAATATAATACCACCTGGGGGAATAAGATTCCGCAAGATACATTACAAAACTTTTTAAGCTCGTATATGACTCCTGCTGTGGGGGCTTCTGGGGCTATTTATGGTGTTTTGGTTGCCTTCGGAATGATGTTTCCTAATGCCGAGCTTTTCTTGATATTTTTACCTATTCCTATAAAAGCAAAGTATTTTATTCCAGTTTTAATCGCGTTAGATTTGTTTTCTGGAGTTACAGGTTATTCTATTTTCGGACAAGGAATTGCGCATTTTGCACACATTGGAGGCGCTTTGTTTGGATTTATAATGATGTGGTATTGGAAGAAAAATCAGTTTAAAAACAATCGTTGGGATTAGTTTTTTAGATGAAAGTGAAAAAAGTGAAAAGGAAATAGGGATAAGTGATAAAGGGATAAAACTAAAAACGAGAAACAAAAAACCTCAAACAAAAAATCAGAAACCAGAAACTTCAAACAAAATCTCCAAACCAGAAATAATAAAGAATGAGCATTACAAACGATTTAAAATATAAATTCTCGACACTCAACATAGCAGAAAAGCTTATAGTGGTAAATGTTGTTGTTTTTATTTTAAACACTTTGTTGGTTTTTTTACTGCAATTGGCGCCAAATGTATTGATGCAATGGTTTCAGTTGCCAAAGGGTTTTCTCGATTTTTTAATGCAACCATGGTCTATTGTTACCTATGCATTTTTCCACGGAAGTATTATGCATTTGTTTTGGAATATGTTACTGTTGTATTTTTCTTCTAGAATATTTTTAAATCTATTCAGTAAAAAATACTTCTTAAATGTTTACTTTTTAGGAGCTATTTTAGGAGGAGTTTTCTTTTTACTTAGTTACAATATTTTCCCAGTATTTTCTAGAGTAAATTCGCCTTTAATTGGTGCTTCGGCAGCAATCATGGCAATTTTAATTTTTGTTTGTACCTACCTTCCAAACCAAGAAGTTCGCCTTATTTTCTTTAATATTAAGCTTTGGTATTTGGGAGTTGCATTTGTTTTATTAGATTTGGTACAGCTTCCGTTAGGAAATGCTGGCGGACACATAGCTCATTTGGGCGGTGCACTTTTGGGGTTTGTGTACGCAAAAAAATTGCAAGAAGGTAAGGATATTGGCGAAGGATTTAGCAGTGTATTAAGTTCAATTTCCAGTATTTTTAAACCGAATAAAAAATCTCCCTTAAAAACCGTTCATAAAAAGAGCAATCAAACTGCAACTAAAAAAGTTTCTAAAAATGAACATCAAAAACAAATTGATGCCATTTTAGATAAGATAAGCAAAAGTGGATACGAAAGTTTATCGAAAGAAGAAAAAGACTTTTTGTTTAAAGCAGGGAAAGATGCTTGATTTTGAACTAATTTGGCATAAATTTTAAAGACTTTTAGTAAGGTGGTGTAAACAATAAAACTGCTTTATGAGAGTTTTACAGAAACAATAAAAAGGAAGAGATGAAAAAATTAAACTGGATTGATAAAGGTATTTTCTTTGTGAATACAGTTTTTGCATTTTTATTGCAACTAAGTCTTTTAGTGCCTTTTATTCCTATAAAATCTTTTCCAAAAACCGCAATTTTCAGTTTAGCAACGCCTGTTTTAATCATTATAAATGTTTTCTTTTTGGTGTATTGGGTAGTAAAATGGAAACGCCAATGGCTTTTGTCGTTTGTTATTTTATTGTTGGGGTTTCAGCAAGTTTCATCGCTTTATAAATTCTCAGGAACTCAAAATGTGGTTAGCGAAAATTCATTGAAAATAATGACCTACAATGTTAGAATTTTCGATTTGTATAAATGGTTGGGCCGTGATGGAGTTTCCGAAGAAATTCTCTCAATGATTTCCGAAGAAAATCCCGATATTTTGTGTTTACAAGAGTTTCATGAAGCAAAGAAAAGTGCTTTTACCAATTATAAATACCGATTTATAAAATACCGAGCGAAAGGTACAGGGCAAGCCATTTTTTCGAAACATCCTATTGTGAATAAAGGGTCTTTGAATTTTCCGAACTCCCAAAACAATGCCATTTTTGCTGATATTGTTCGTGGTAACGATACGGTAAGGGTTTACAATTTGCACATGCAATCGTTTCATATAAATCCTGTGAATGAAGAAATATCACAAGAAAATTCTAGTCGATTAGCTAGACGAATGGGCGCTGTGTTTTCGAAGCAACAAATTCAAACCGAAATTTTTGTTTCGCATAAAGAGAAATGCCCATACAAAACCATTACTTGTGGCGATTTGAATAACAATCAATATTCATCAATTTACAAACAAATTAAAGGCGACGATATTGATACGTTTGACGAGCAGGGGAGTGGTACAGGAAAAACCTATTATTTTAAATATTTTCCTTTTAGAATTGACTTTGTGTTGGTTGATGAAACCATACAAGTAATGTCGCATAAAAACCGCTACGAGAAACTTTCCGACCATTACCCGATAATTGCTCAGCTGAAAATTTAAAGCGCTTAAAAGGCTTTGTGTTCAGCTTTAAAGCAGAGTTGTTTGAAATTAATTCGACATTAAATAGCAATCGGTTATATCTGCCAAAATGTGAATAAGTAAAGCGATGCCAAAAATTCGTGTACGTTTAAAAACAAGGAGTAAAATATAAATGGCAATTGCATAGTACTGATGTAAAAAGTGAAAGCCTATACTACATCTGTTTGCATCAAATATAGGCGTAGCCCAAAGGTGGTCAATGTCTATACAAATCCCTAACAGTAAAATAATCACAGCGCTTTTGAAGTTGCTTCTGAAAAAAAAATAGGCAATTACAATTGGTACAATAAAGTGGATTCCGTAGTGTACAAATGGGCGTAACAATGTTATAATTTTTGAGCATCTAAATAACTCAATGCGTTTGTGCCTTCATTAAAAAGTAAATCTAATCCGCTTAAGTTGTTTAAAAATCCATGTTTGTCGTCAAAAACTTGCGTATAGGCTTCAAAAGTGTAGTTTTTGTTTCCTTTAGCTTTTGCCAAATCTCTGTAATCTACAAAGCTTTCGTCTTCGGTTTTTATATATTCTGAAGTGAAAGAAGGAGTTAAATCTAACTGAAAACAATCTGCTAAAAGTTCGATACTTTCCATATTCATTTCAAAAAGAAACTTGTGTTTTTTCTCAAAGAATGGAGCAAATTCATCTTCAAAAAATTCAAAAAAAGGAGATGTTCTGTAGGCTGTTTGTATCGATTTCCAATGCTGTTTTTTCCAATCAAAATTATCTTCCAACATTACATCTTTATATTTTTGATGCACATTGTTTTTATTGTGTTTTATCGGGATAGACAGCATTTGCACCCCGTTTGGACTGTAAATGTAAGCTCGGTTTCTGTAAGTTTGCTTTTGGTAATTGTCTTCTTTTTCAAAAGTTATATTTCCATCAGCTTGCTGTATGGCAACCCAATTAGCAACCGATGGAAAATATGTAGGATGAATTACTGTTTGCATTCTTGAATTTGTAAATTTAAAAGTTAACGCGAGCGATACTTTTTATACTACAATGAACTGTTTTCTTTTTTTCTTTTTCTGAATTGACTAACACCTATCCAAATTGCTATAATTACCAAAAACGGAATTAAATAGGAGCGTGGTTCGCCATCGCCTCCAACGGTAGTGAAGACTCTGTTCCAACGGATTTTATTCCAGAAAGGACCACTTGCATTACTGTCAAAACTAAACCAAATAAAAACAGGTTTTCCTACAATATGGTCTGCAGGAACATAACCCCAATAGCGACTGTCTTCAGAGGCATGACGGTTATCTCCCATCATCCAATAGTAGTCTTGTTTGAAAGTGTAAGAGTCGGCTGGAGTATCGTTTATTAAAATCTGATTTCCTTTTACTGACAGTGTATTTCCTTCGTATTCCTCAATAATTCTTTTGTAAAGCGGTAGTACTTTTAAGTTTAACGCAACAGTTTTACCAGCTTCAGGGATATAGATAGGTCCAAATTGGTCTTGATTCCATTTATAATCGGTAGCATCTGGAAAAACAGCACCCATATTGTTGCTCCCTGCAGCCTCAATATTTCTTTTTACACTGATTACATTTGGGTTGTCTTCAAGTTGTTTTGCCGCTTCAGCAGTCATAGCGCTAAAGAAATAAACCCCTTGGCGTACCTGTCCGAATCTTCCCGTTACACCGTAACGTTCGTACATGTAGCGTGGCGATAATTGTCCTTTTGCTTCTACGTAATACGAAAACTGAGGTTTTGCTCTTTCAGGTAAAACAGTTTGCTTTCCGTTGATATAAATAAAGCCATCTTTAATAGCGAGAGAGTCTCCTGGAACTCCAACACAACGTTTTACGTAATTCGATTTTTTATCGATTGGCTTACGAATTCTTTTGTCAGTTTTTACAAAAAAACGTTCTACAGTGTCTGTAGGCCAACTAAAAACAACAATGTCGTTTCTTTTTATTTTCTGTAAGCCTGGCAGTCTGAAATAAGGAAGCTGTGGCTTTTTTAAATATGATTTTGTGTTGATTACCGGAATGGTATCGTGTACCATCGGGAAGGCAACCGTTGTCATAGGTGTTCTGGCTCCGTAGTGAAATTTACTTACAAAAAGGAAGTCGCCAACCAACAATGTTTTTTCTAAAGAAGAAGTTGGAATTACGTACGGCTGCATAAAATAGGTGTGAACCAAAGTTGCTGCAACAACTGCAAAAAGAATGGAGCTAATCCACTCGCCAGCTGCTGTACGCGGTTTCAAACTTCTGTCTTCGATATAATTTACGTCTAAAGCGTAGTTTACATAAAAAATGTAAAATCCAAGGGTAAGAACCACCAACCAAGTGTCGGTTGTACTGTTTCTTCCAAAGCTTCGAATGGTTTCCACCCAAACTACAGGAAACATAATTAGGTTGATAATTGGGATGAAAAGTAAGATAGTCCACCACCATGGGCGATTAATTATCTTCATTAAAATTACAGCGTTGTAAACTGGTACAGCTGCTTCCCAAGCTTTTCTTCCTGCTTTAACGTAAAGTTTCCAAGTTCCTAAAAAGTGAATAACTTGAATTACGATAAAGAAAATAAACCATTCTGTAAGCGTCATAATTATATGCTTTGTTCCTAAGTGTTGTGTCTATCAGACGAATTAATAGGATTTTAGTTACGGTAAAAATATATTTTTTTTGGTTTTATTGCTAACGGCTTAGCTTTTAAAGTGCTTAAATAGCCTTATTTATGCTAAGTTTAACACATCTTTCATACTGAAAACTCCACTTTTTCCGATAATCCATTCGGCAGCAACAACTGCGCCAAGAGCAAAGCCTTCGCGGTTATGAGCGGTGTGTTTAATGTCGATTGTGTCAACTTTACTTTGGTAGCTGATGGTATGTGTACCAGGAACTTCTGGTTCTCTAACCGCTGTAATTGGAATTTCGTTTGCAGGTGCATTATCCAATTTCCAACCTTCTTTGTCGGTGTTATTTATAATTCCTTCAGCTAAAGTAATAGCAGTACCACTTGGTGCGTCTAGTTTTTGCGTGTGATGAATTTCTTCAATACTTACATTGTATTCCGACAAGTTTTTCATCATTTTAGCGAGGTATTCGTTCAGCTGAAAAAATACATTTACACCTAAGCTGAAATTAGAAGCATAAATAAAAGCACCATTTTTTTCTTCGCAAAGCGAAACAGCTTCGTCGTATTTTTCTAACCAACCTGTGGTTCCAGAAATTACAGGAACACCATTTTCTAAGCAAAGCGAAATGTTTTTAAATGCTACCGATGGAATGCTGAAATCTATGGCAACATCGGCAGTTTTGATGTCGAAATTTTGAGTTTCTTCGTTTACTTTGGCTACAATTTCATGACCGCGGGAAATAGCAATTTGCTCAATCATTTTTCCCATTTTTCCATATCCAAGTAACGCTATTTTCATTTGTGTATTTTTTTGAGTGAGATGCTATTTTTTAGGTTGAAGTTGTAAAATAGACATCTGTTGATTTATTGAAAAGGTATTAAAAATTCAGACTTAATTTCATTCCGTAGTTAGGTGTATAATCAAGCTGATTGTATTCGTAATAAGGTTTTAAAGCCAGTTTGTCATTTACATTAAACTGCTTTAAATGCGCTGTAACATTGGCATCGATAATGTTTAAAGCATAAAGTCCAATGGTAATTAAGAGGGATAAATCTCTATTTTGCTGATAGTATTCTTGTGCGTCTTGAAGCGCTTCGTCACTAACGTCGGGAGTTCCAACAACAATTCCATCGCCATTAATATCGTAAAATTCATCATCGTGATAGCCTGCAAGTCTGCGTTTGTATGCGTCTCGATATTGATTGTAGTACTTGGTATTTTCAATATAAAAATACATCCCTGTACCAATTGCTCCATAGACAACAGGAACCTTCCAATAGGTTTTGTTATATATCTGTCCCAGTCCAGGAAGAATAGCCGAATAAAAAGCAGCTTTAGCAGGCGAAAGCGGATCGATGTCGATGTTTAAACTCGCCAAACTATCCATTTCACGTTGCTTTCTTATTTTTCGTTTTTCTCTTCTGCTAAGAGTGTCGGTATCTACAATTTTAGCTGAATTTGCTATCTCGTATTGTTGAAGAGAATCTTGTGCTTCTTTTTGAAGTTTTTGGATTTCTCTTTTGGTCATTTCATGCATTGCATCAGACTCAGTGTTTTTTGATACTGAATCGGTTGCTTTTTCTTGCGCTGTTGAAATGAAATGAAAAAGCAATAAAAATAAAAAGGCAATACTTCTTTTAAACACTATTTAAAAAGTTTTGTGAGGCGTATAAAGTCTTCTTTTGAATGAAATGGGATGATAAATTTACCTTTTCCATTCTTAGCTACTTTAACGTCTACTTTAGAAGAAAAGTATTCGGTAAGCTCTTCAATATTCTTCGAGATGTATTCTGGAACATCAGAAGTGGTAGCTTTTTCAGTTTTTTGTTCTTTCCCAGTTTGGTATTCGCGTACCAATTTTTCAGTTTCTCTTACTGATAAATTGTTGGTAATTACCTTTTCGTAAATAGCCAACTGGTCTTTTTTGTTTTCGATATTAATTAAAGCTCTACCGTGCCCCATGCTTACAAAACCATCGCGCATTCCTGTTTGGATAATTGGATCTAGTTTTAGTAAACGTAGGTAATTTGTAATGGTCGAACGTTTCTTTCCTACACGGTCGCTTAATTGCTCTTGCGTGATGTTAATTTCATCAATAAGACGTTGGTAGGATAAAGATATCTCGATAGGGTCGAGGTCTTGGCGTTGAATGTTTTCAACAAGTGCCATTTCCAACGACTCTTGGTCGTTTGCAATTCGGATATACGCTGGAATGGTTTCCAAACCAGCAAGTTTAGAAGCTCTTAAACGGCGTTCACCAGATACCAATTGGTATTTGTTGAATTCCATTTTTCGAACGGTAATTGGTTGAATTACCCCTAATTCTTTAATCGAAATAGAAAGTTCTTGTAATGCTTCTTCGTTAAAATTTGTACGCGGTTGAAACGGATTGACTTCGATGGCATCGATGTCCAATTCTACAATACTACCAACTACTTTGTCTGCATTTTTATCAGAAGCCGATTTGATATCGTTTTCTGGGTCTTTTAATAAAGCAGATAATCCTCTTCCTAAAGCTTGTTTTTTTGTTGCCTTTGCCATCTAAACTGTTTGCTTATTCTTTTTAATCACTTCGTGCGCCAAGCTTAGGTAGTTTGTAGCTCCTTTACTTGTAGCGTCATAATTAATAATCGTTTCTCCATAACTTGGTGCTTCACTTAAACGAACATTTCGTTGGATAATGGTATCAAAAACCATTTCACTAAAGTGTTTTTGCACTTCTTCTACCACTTGGTTAGAAAGCCTTAATCTCGAATCGTACATTGTAAGAAGTAAACCTTCAATGTCTAGATTTGGATTGTGTATTTTCTGAACACTTTTAATGGTGTTTAATAGCTTCCCGAGTCCTTCTAATGCAAAATATTCACATTGAATAGGAATAATTACCGAGTCGGATGCGGTTAAAGCATTAAGGGTTAATAACCCAAGAGAAGGAGCACAATCAATTAAAATATAATCGTAAGAATCCTTTAGTTTTTCTATAGCTTTAGCCATCATATACTCTCTTGCATCTTTGTCTACCAATTCAATTTCGATAGCTACAAGGTCAATATGAGCAGGTATTAAGTCAACGTTTGGGGAATCCGTTTTGATAATAGTTTCTTCTGCTGTAACAGAATGCTCTAATAATTGATATGTACCTCCTTCAACCGATTCAACATCTATTCCAAGACCAGAAGTAGCATTTGCCTGAGGATCTGCATCGATAAGCAGTACTTTCTTTTCTAGTACTCCTAAGGAAGCAGCTAGGTTTACTGATGTTGTAGTTTTTCCAACACCACCTTTTTGATTAGCTACAGCAATGACTTTGCCCATGTTTAAAATTCGATTTAAGTAAGGTAAATTTTGTTAGGTAAAAATACAACTATTTGCGAGTTTTGAAAATGAATTTTGTTAACAGTTATTCAACAGTCAATTTTATATGAAAATTGAGTTCATTAGCTATTTGAAATTCAAGATTTTTAAAATGAAAATTCAATAGTTAGTATTCAGTAAAAAACTTCAGTGTTGATACTCAATCTAACAATTAAACAACTTAACAATTTTTCAAAATGATTACTTTGACTTTTTGCTTCGAATCATAGCCTCTAGCATGTCCCACATTTCTTCAGGAACTGCTTCAAGTAAGTTAAATTGTCCCGCACCTTTAAGCCATTCACCACCGTCGAGTGTAATTACTTCTCCATTGAGGTATGCACCAAAATCAGAAACCATATACGCAGCCAGATTTGCCAATTCTTGATGATCACCAACACGTTTTAGCGGTACTTTTTTAGCCAAATCGAACTTCTCTTTTAAATCTCCTGGTAAAAGTCTGTCCCAAGCACCTTTGGTAGGGAAGGGACCTGGAGCGATGGCGTTAAAACGCATGCCGTATTTTGCCCATTCAACAGCCAAACTTCGTGTGAGTGCCAGTACTCCAGCCTTTGCTGTAGCCGATGGAACTACGTAAGCAGAACCTGTCCAAGCATAGGTAGTTACAATGTTTAAAACATTGGTGTTTTCTTGTTTGGTGTCTATCCAATGTTTCCCAAAAGCAAGCGTGCAATTTTTTGTTCCTTTCAACACAATATCGATGATGGTATCGAATGCATTAGCAGAGAGTCTTTCGGTAGGAGAAATAAAATTCCCAGCTGCATTGTTGAGTAATACATCTACTTTTCCAAACTCAGCAATAACTTTGTCGCGCATCGCTTCAACTTGGTCGTAATGACGAACATCGCAAGCCACTGCCAAGCAAGTTCCTCCAGTCTCGGATTCTAGCTCTTTGGCGGTGTTTTCTAATTTTTCCAAACTTCTAGAAGTGATGGCAACTTTAGCACCAAGTTCTAAAAAATACTTGGTCATGGCTTTTCCTAAACCGCTTCCGCCACCAGTTACAACTATTGTTTTTCCTTCAAGTGCACCGTCACGGAGCATTTTATCTGTGTATTTCATGTGTTTTTTCTTTAAAAATTTTATGCTGATTCATCTATCAGAATTTCTAAAATTTGAATAGCAGCATCGCTTACTTTTGTTCCAGGTCCGAATACAGCCAAAGCGCCAGCGTCGAATAAATAACTGTAATCTTGCTTCGGAATTACACCGCCTACAATAACCATAATGTCGTCGCGTCCATACGAGTGTAGCGCTTTTATAACTTCTGGTACCAGTGTTTTATGTCCTGCTGCCAAAGAGGAAACGCCCAATACATGAACATCATTTTCCACTGCTTGCTTCGCAGCTTCTTGCGGGGTTTGAAATAACGGACCTATATCTACATCAAAACCGATGTCGGCATAGCCAGTCGCAACCACTTTTGCACCACGATCGTGTCCATCTTGTCCCATTTTCGCAACTAAAATTCTCGGACGTCGTCCTTCTTGTTTTGCGAATTTATCGGCAAGTGCTCTTGCTTTTTCAAAGCTATTATCTTCTTTTACTTCTCTTGAATACACTCCGCTAAACGATTGAATTTTTGCTTTATATCTTCCAAAAACAGCTTCTAAAGCAGATGAAATTTCTCCTAAAGTTGCTCGGTTCTTGGCTGCTTCTATTGCTAAAGCTAATAAATTATTTTCTCCCGATTCAGCAGATTGTGATAATTTTAAGAGCGAAGCTTTTACCGCCTCCTCATTTCTTGTAGATTTTAATTGCTGAAGGCGTTCTATTTGTTGCTTTCGAACTGTTTGATTGTCTACTTCCAATATTTGAAGTAAATCTTCCTTGGCTAATTTGTATTTGTTGACCCCAACAATAATATCTTGATTGCTGTCAATTCGTGCTTGTTTTTTGGCCGCAGCTTGCTCAATTCGCATTTTCGGAATACCAGCTTCAATAGCTTTGGTCATACCGCCTAAAGCTTCAATTTCTTCAATGAGTTTCCAAGCTTTGTTTGCTATTTCATTTGTTAAGTTTTCTACATAAAAACTACCCGCCCAAGGGTCGACTGTTTTGGTTATTTGTGTTTCTTCTTGTAAAAAAAGTTGGGTATTTCGTGCAATTCTTGCCGAAAAATCGGTTGGAAGTGCAATGGCCTCGTCCAAAGCATTGGTGTGTAACGATTGTGTACCGCCAAATGCTGCGGCGGTAGCTTCAATACACGTACGAGCAACATTATTAAACGGGTCTTGCTCGGTTAAACTCCATCCGCTAGTTTGACAATGTGTACGAAGTGATAACGATTTTTCATTCTTCGGATTAAATTGCTTTACCAATTTTGCCCAAAGCATTCGAGCAGCTCTCATTTTGGCAATTTCCATAAAATGATTCATCCCAATTCCCCAGAAAAAAGAAATACGAGGAGCAAACGTGTCGATATCCATCCCTGCTTTTATCCCTGTTTTTATATATTCTAAACCATCGGCAAGGGTGTAAGCAAGTTCAATTTCGGCCGTAGCTCCTGCTTCTTGCATATGGTAACCCGAAATACTAATGGAATTGAATTTTGGCATGTTTTTGCTGGTGTATTCAAAAATATCAGCAATAATTTTCATGGATGGCGTTGGCGGATAAATATAGGTGTTCCTCACCATGAATTCTTTTAAAATATCATTCTGAATGGTTCCCGAAAGGTCTTTTAAAGCAACACCTTGCTCTTGCGCTGCTACAATGTAAAACGCCATAATAGGGAGTACAGCACCATTCATAGTCATGGAAACCGACATTTTATCGAGTGGAATTTGGTCGAAAAGCACTTTCATGTCTTCAACCGAATCGATGGCAACGCCCGCTTTTCCTACATCACCAATAACACGTTCGTGGTCTGAATCGTAACCGCGATGGGTTGCCAAATCGAAGGCAACGGATAATCCTTTTTGTCCAGCAGCCAAATTTCTTCTGTAAAAAGCGTTGCTTTCTTCCGCAGTAGAAAATCCTGCATACTGCCTAATTGTCCATGGTTTTCTAACATACATGGTTGTGTACGGACCTCTTAAAAATGGAGGAAATCCAGCAGCAAAGTTTAAATGTTTTATAGGCAAAAGGTCTTTCGGTTGGTAAACCGATTTTACAGCAATACCTTCGGCGGTTTCAAATACTTCGTTAGATTCGAATTGATTTGATGAAACCGATTTTTTTAAACTGATATGTTGTAGGTCTTTTCGCTTCATTTAGTCTCCATTTTGAGGCGTTCCTGTTCTATTTTTTCTGCAAGTCGACGTGGAATAATTGGCTCGATAAGTGTTTTACGAACTTCAGTTTTAACAAAAGGGTAGAGTTCCAAGGTTTCCTGAATTTTCTCTTCCTTGTTTTGGTATTTGTTTGACCCTACAAGAACCAATTCTTTTTCATCAAATTCACTTTGAGAAGCATTGGCACTTTCTTTTATTTTCTTCTGAATGATATGCTCTTTTAGTTGAACTAAAAAGCCTCCGCCTGCTTCAATTTGCTTAAAGATGGAGAGTGCTTTTTCAGCTAAATCATCTGTAATCGACTCAATGTAATAACTTCCATCCGACGGATTTTTTACTTTGTCGAAGTAACTTTCGTGCTTTAAAATAAGAAGCTGATTGCGTGCAATTCTCGAGGCAAATTCATTGTTTTTATGATAAAAAGCATCGTAAGGTAAAGTGCAAATTGTATTGGCACCTCCCAAAATGGCACTCATGTATTCGGTAGTTGTACGAAGCATATTAACATTGTAATCGTACAAAGTTTTGTTACGTTCTGTAGGCATACAAAAAATATGACACTCGCTTGTAATTTGGTATTCTGAAGCAATGGTATTCCATAAAGTTCGCAACGCCTTAAGCTTGGCAATTTCGAAAAAATAATTACTTCCAATTGCCATTTTAAAAGTAATTGTTGGAGGCGTAAACGCATTTAGATATTCGTTGGCGTGTGCTAGAGCATAAGCCAATTGTTGAATAATTGTAGCGCCTGCATTTTGGTATAAAGCTGTATTTACGCTGATGTAAGTTTTAAATTGCGTGTGCGTAAGTAATTTCTGCTGAATTTGCCCCAACGTTTCCATATCTTTTGATAGGGAATTGTGCCAATTTCCTGAGCTTGCCAAGTGACCAATTGGGTCTAAATGAAGGTGAATTTTAGCCGTGGTGTCTTTAAAAAGAGCAATTAATTTTGAAATAAAATCGACCGATAGAAATGCGGTTTCAATATGAATTTCGACAGTTTCTAAAGGAAAGTCTTTAAATAAATCAGAAAGGTTTACAGTTTCTTCAGGGAAATAAAACAAGATGCTTTGTGCTCCTTTTTTGATGCTGTTTAACGCTCTACTATTGGCGCCAACAGCTTTTGCAATGTATATTTTTTCGCAAATATTCCATGTTGGGTTTATTTGCGGTTGTGCTTCCGAAGGGATATCTTCCGAAGTATAAAAAGGTTTTATATGTATATCTTCTGGAGTTTTTGTTACAAGTGTTTTGTTGTATTCTTCGCCTTGTAATTCAAACTGTATTTTTTGTTTCCACTGTTTTGTAGAGATTTCTGGAAACTCGCTAAAAAGTGAATCGGTTTTCATGGCTAAAGAGTGTTTTTTGGTTTGGTGTGGTTCAGAAAAAAATATTAATCATTGTCTAGGCTGTCGGCATATTCAATTAAATAAATTTCTTCGTCCTCTTTCTTTAAATAATACTCTTCTCGGGCAAATTTTTCTATTTCTTCTTGAGAGTTTAGTTGTTTAAGAATCGCCTTATCTTTCTCGATAGCTTCTCTTAAATGTATTTTTTGTTCTTCGAGTTTTTCAATTTCTTTATTCAATTCTCGATGTGTAAACCACCACGAATTGGCATCGAAAAACAACATCCAAATAGCAAATACAGTAAGCACCAGCACGTAAATATTGCTGAAAAATTTAAACCATTTTGATTTTCTAATTTCTTTGAGGTTCATGCTTATAACAAACGTTCGTTTATAATAGTTCGAACAATATCAACGGCAACTGTATTGTATCTATTGTTCGGGATGATAATATCGGCAAATTCTTTTGTAGGTTCAATAAATTGCTGATGCATAGGTTTTAAGGTGGTTTGGTAACGTAAAAGTACCTCTTCAATATCGCGTCCGCGCTCGGTAATATCTCTTTTTATTCTTCGGATAAGACGCTCGTCGGAGTCGGCATGAACAAATATTTTAATGTCAAAAAGCTCTCGTACTTTCGGATTGGTAAGGATTAAAATTCCTTCTACAATCATTACTTTTCGAGGGTGTGTTAAAATAGTATCTTTTGTACGGTTGTGTTTTACAAAAGAATACACAGGTTGCTCAATAACTTCGCCATTTTTTAGTGCTACCAAATGGTTGTACAGCAAATCAAAATCGATAGCCCGCGGGTGGTCGAAATTTATTTTTGTACGTTCGTCGTAGCTTAAATGAGAAGTTTCGTTGTAGTACGAATCTTGATAAATAACACCAACTTCGTCTTCTGGAAGTTCATTCACTATTTGATTTACTACAGTTGTTTTTCCGCAGCCAGTTCCTCCAGCAATACCGATAATGAGCATATTCGTTTTATTTTTTACAAAAATATAAATTTTGAGTATGAAATATAACAGAAAATATGAACACTTCAGAAATTAGTTTCTTTTTATGTAGTATTCATAGTATTTACGATGCCGTGGACTAACTGTTTTTAAAAGATATCATTTTTTTAACGCATCTTTTTTTGTCAGAAACAATGTCTTTTTTAATTTTATCGCCCTAAACTGAATAACTTTTTCTGAAACTACATGTAAGGAAAAGTGTTCTGCAAGCCATCAAAAACCAATTGATGTTGTAATGAATCGATTTTTAAAGCTTTTTTTATCGCTAGCAATTATCCTCATTAGTGGATATGGACTTTTACACGCAAACAGTGTAGAAGCTTCTGGCAATGCTTCGGTTTTAAAAAGTATTTATGCTTCTGAAAATACACATGTAAATTTACTTCAAAACATACATTTTTTTGACCAAGCTGTTTATTCTGAAAAAACAGAGAAAAGTCATAAAATTCATGTTGTAGAAAGTGAAGTAGAAGAAGAATTAACTCCTCATAAAAAAAGTGTAGCTTACCAAAGTTTATTAGGTACAACGGTGCTTTCGTTTGCCTTTGCTGCATTTTTACCTTTTCAAAAAGAACATAATTTTCAAGTAAGTCAGTATTTACAAATAGCTGCTTACAGATTGTACGTGATTTTCCGCGTCTTTCGAATTTGATTTTAAAGTATTCCGAAGGTAAACCTTACACCTTCGTATTGCATCCGCAATGTTAAAATTAAACACAAGTTTTAGTTGCTTTACGGCAGCTAGATAGGGGTTCTGTGTTTATTCAATTTAGAAAAATCAATTAATAAATTCTTACGCTTTAAAAGCAAAATTATTATGAAGAAGATGTTCATAGTGATGAGCTTGTGTGCTTTGGTTAGCCATACAAGTTGCTCGTCAAAAAAAGAAAAAGAAACCAAAGAAGAAACTAAGTTTTCGGTTACTACACCTATTATTAAAGACACCATTATTACACAAGATTATGTGTGTCAAATAAAATCCATTAGACATATTGAATTAAGAGCGCAGGAGCGTGGTTATCTTCAAAAAATTTATGTTGATGAAGGACAGCATGTAAAGAAAGGCGACTTGCTTTTTCAAATTATGCCAACACTTTATGAAGCCGAATTAGAAAAGGCTAAAGCCGAAGCTAATTTTGCTGAAATAGAATATAAAAACACTAAAAATTTGGCCGATAACGACATTGTTGCGCCCAACGAATTGGCAATGGCAAAAGCCAAATTTGATAAAGCAAAAGCCGAATTAGCGCTTTCGAATGTACATTTACAATTTACAGAAATTAGAGCGCCTTACGATGGAATTATAGACCGTTTTCATGTACGAGAAGGGAGTTTGATAGACGAAGGAGAATTGCTTTCTAGCTTGTCTGATAACAGCCAAATGTGGGTGTATTACAACGTTCCGGAAGCCGAATATTTGAATTACACAACCAATGTGAGTCCAGAAAATCCTGTAAGTGTAAGCTTACTGATGGCAAATAATAAAATATTTCCACACGAAGGAAAGGTTGGAACTATCGAGGCTGAGTTTAATAATGAAACGGGAAACATTCCGTTTAGAGCAACATTTCCAAATCCAGACGGACTTTTAAGACACGGAGAAACAGGGAGTATTTTGATGAAAGTTCCATACGAAGAATCATTGATTATCCCACAAAAAGCAACTTTCGAAGTGTTAGATAAAAAATATGTGTTTGTAGTAGATAAAGACAATAAAGTACAGCAAAGGGAAATAGCTGTTGCTGCGGAATTACCTCAGTTATTTATTGTTGAAAAAGGACTTTCGGTAGATGATAAAATCTTGTTAGAAGGTATCCGAATGGTTAAAAATGGAGAGGAAATCCATTACGATTTAGAAAAACCAGCAGCGGTAATTGCTAGCCTCGAGATGTATGCCGAATAATTAAAACTTAAAACTACAACACCATGTTTAGTAAATTTATAAAAAGACCGGTGTTGGCAATCGTAATTTCTGTAGTCCTTGTGTTTACAGGTTTACTCGCTATGAAGCAGTTGCCAATATCCCAGTTTCCACAAATAGCACCAACCACCGTAAATATTTTTATTGCCTATCCTGGAGCAAGTGCCGATGTGCTTGTTAATTCAACCTTAATTCCGTTAGAAACTTCAATAAATGGAGTGCAAGGCATGCGCTATATTGCTTCGGATGCTACCAGTGCAGGAGAAGGTACATTGCGTATTATTTTTGAACCAGGAACCGACCCAAACCAAGCAGTAGTGAGGGTGAAAACGAGAGTCGATCAAGTAATGCCACTCTTGCCAGAATTGGTTCAAAGGGAAGGGGTAATCATTACTCCCGTTCAACCGAGTATGTTGATGTATGTAAACCTTTTCAGTAAAAATAAAAACAGCGACGAGAAGTTTTTATACAACTACGCTTATACTAAAATTGTTCCAGAGATTCAGCGTATCAAAGGGATTGCAAGTGCCAAAATTTTAGGTAGCCGAAAGTACGCGATGCGTGTTTGGTTAAAACCAGATAGAATGCGTGCTTATAAAGTTTCTGCGGAAGAAGTTTTAGAAGCAATGGACGAGCAAAGTATCATTGCAAGGCCAGGAAGATTAGGGCGTAGCTCTGGTAAAAAAGCCCAAGCGCTCGAGTATGTTTTAACTTATAAAGGACGATATAACGAACCTGAAGATTACAAAAACATCATTATAAAAGCCAATGAAGATGGAGAGATTTTAACCCTCAAAGATATTGCCGATGTTGAGTTAGGAAGCGAGTTTTTCGATATTTATTCCAATCTCGACGGAAATCCTTCGGCTTCCATAGTATTAAAACAAACCTTTGGAAGTAACGGTAAAGACGTTATCGAATCGGTAAAAGAAAAATTAAAAGAGCTCAAAGAAGATCTTCCGCCAGGTGTAGATTATAAAATAAGTTATGATGTGTCTAACTTTTTAGACGCTTCGATAGAGCAGGTGGTGCATACGCTAAGAGATGCTTTTATCTTGGTAGCCATTGTAGTATTCTTGTTTTTAGGGGATGTTCGCTCTACGTTAATCCCAATTATAGCTGTGCCTGTATCGCTGATTGGGACATTCTTTATCATGCAAATGTTTGGACTTTCCATCAATTTAATTACACTTTTTGCCTTGGTATTGGCAATCGGAATTGTGGTCGACGATGCCATTGTTGTGGTAGAAGCCGTCCATGTTAAAATGGAAGAAGAACATTTGAGTCCGTATAAAGCTTCGTATGCAGTTTTAGGTGAAATTGGAGGAGCCATCATTGCGATAACAATGGTGATGGTTTCTGTATTTATCCCGATTACTTTTATGTCGGGGCCAGTAGGGGTTTTCTATCGTCAGTTTTCCATAACAATGGCGGCAGCTATTATTTTATCAGCAATTGTAGCACTTACACTTACACCAGTTTTGTGTGCTATGATTTTGAAAAATAACCACGGAAAAGCACGTAAAAAATCAATAGTCGATAAGTTTATCGATTGGTTTAATAGCAAATTTGATAAACTAACGGATAGATACGTAAAGGTTTTAAAACTGATTGTAAACAGAAGAGTGGTAACATTTGGATTGTTGGGAGCTTTCTGTGTAGGAATATTTGTGACCAACCAAGTGCTTCCTTCTGGATTTATTCCGAATGAAGACCAAGGAATGATTTATGCAATTATTCAAACGCCTCCTGGGGCAACGCTCGAGCGTACCAATGAAGTTGCCAGAAAACTTCAGAAAATATGTGAAGAAACAGAAGGTGTTCAATCGGTTTCCTCTTTAGCAGGTTATGAAATCATGACGGAAGGGCGTGGTTCTAACGCAGGTACGTGTTTGATTAACCTAAAACCATGGTCGGAACGCGAACATAGCGTACACGAAATCATGGAAGAATTGGAAGAGGAAACCAAAGATTTAGGAGCTGTCATCGAGTATTTTGAACCGCCAGCTGTACCAGGATTTGGTTCTTCAGGAGGATTTTCGGTGCGTTTGCTTGATAAAACAAGTTCTACCGATTTCCATGAGTTTGAAAAAGTAAACGACAACTTTATGGAAGCCTTGAGAAAACGCCCAGAAATTACAGGCTTGTTTACCTTTTTTGCTGCAAATTACCCTCAGTATGAGTTGGTAATAAACAACAAAGCTGCCATGCAAAAAGGAGTTTCTATTGGTAAAGCCATGGAAAACCTTAACATCCTTATTGGTAGTACGTATGAGCAAGGGTTTATCAAATTCGGAAGATTCTTCAAAGTGTACACACAGGCAGCACCAGAGTACCGAGCAATGCCATCGGATTTAGAGAAGTTGTTTGTCAAAAATGATGAAGGGGAAATGGTACCTTATTCAGCATTTATGAAAATGGAAAAACGTTTAGGGCCAAACGAAATTACACGTTATAACTTGTATAATTCGGCGGCCATTCGAGGTTTACCAGCCGCAGGTTATACCAGTGGAGATGCAATTAAAGCCATTCGAGAAGTAGCCGAGCAAACGCTTCCTAGAGGTTACGATATTGGTTGGGAAGGCTTGTCGTACGATGAGGCTTCACGCGGTAACGAATCGATTTACATTTTCGGTGTTGTTCTCATTTTCGTGTATTTAGTTTTGGCTGCACAATACGAAAGTTTCCTGCTACCGTTGGCAGTTATTCTTTCTTTACCTGTCGGAATTTTTGGTTCTTTTTTATTGCTGAAATTAACAGGGTTAGCCAACGATGTATATGCCCAAATTGGAGTGATTATGCTGGTAGGTTTACTAGGTAAAAATGCGGTGCTTATTGTAGAATTTGCTGTGCAAAGAAGGCAGCAAGGAGCTACAATTTTAGAAGCCGCTGTAGAAGGTGCAAAAGTGCGTTTCAGACCAATTTTAATGACGTCTTTTGCTTTTGTAGCTGGATTAATTCCTCTTGTAATTGCAACAGGAGCAGGAGCTATTGGAAACCGTACGATTGGTAGTTCAGCAATGGGAGGTATGCTTATCGGAACAATTTTAGGAGTGTTAATAATTCCTGGATTGTATTTTATCTTCGGAAAAATGGCAGACGGTAGAACGCTTATAAAAGATGAAAATACCGAACCTGTTTCAGAAGAGTTTATGAGAAAGAGTGAAGCAAAAAATAATGTTGAGGTGAAGCTAAGAGGCATGAACCGACTCTTGAAAAAATTAATGAAAAGCAACAAGGATGAAAAATAAAAAAGGAATACTAAACAAAACACTAAAATTGGGCGTTGTTGGGTTTGTTGCTGCAACAAGTCTTTATTCTTGTGTGCCTGCTGTAAAAAGTTTGGAAGCAGATGCTTCGGTGCCTGAACAATTTAATTCTGAAACAACAGATACCGTAAATACAGCACTTATTAAATGGCAAGATTATTTTAAAGATCCGTATTTGGATTCGTTAATAGCAACAGCACTACAAAACAATAAAGAGCTTAATATTACATTGCAAGAAATCCAAATTGCAAAAAGTGAAGTACGAGCCAAAAAAGGGGAGTATATGCCTTCTATAGGTTTGGGTGCTGGAGCAGGCTTGGAAAAGCGCGCACGTTATACCAGTCTGGGTGCCAATGATGCTACAACCGAAATTAGACCAGGAGAGGAAATGCCCGATCCGTTACCAGATTTTATGTTGGGAGCTCACGCTTCATGGGAAGTAGATATTTGGGGTAAATTACACGATGCAAAAAAAGCAGCCGTGAGTAGGTATTTGTCTTCTGTTGAAGGACGAAATTTTGTTATTACCAATTTAATTGCTGAAATAGCAAACTCTTATTATGAGTTGTTAGCACTCGATAATCAGTTGGAAATTGTTAGTCAGAATGTAGAAATTCAATCCAATGCCTTACGAATTGTAAAACTTCAAAAGCAAGCAGCAAAGGCAACCGAATTGGCAGTGCGAAAATTTGAAGCCGAAGTTCTGCATACCAAAAGTTTACAGTACGACATTCAGCAGCAAATAACAGAAACCGAAAATAAAATCAATTTTTTATTGGGTAGGTATCCTCAGCATATCGAAAGAGATGTCGCAACATTTGCAACTTTAACACCAGATATTATTCATGCAGGAGTACCAGCACAATTGTTGGAAAATCGTCCGGATATCAAGCAAGCCGAATTAGAATTGGCAGCATCAAAACTAGATGTAAAAGCCGCTAAAAAACGTTTTTATCCAAGTTTAGATATTTCAGCAGGAATAGGTTATCAAGCTTTTGATACGCAGTATTTATTCACTTCTCCGGAGTCGTTGTTATACAATATTGCAGGAGAGTTAACAGCGCCATTAATTAACAGAAGCGCTATTAAAGCAACGTATTATAGTGCAAACGCAAAGCAAATACAAGCAGTTTACAATTACGAGCAAACTGTTTTGAATGCGTATGTGGAAGTTGCAAATCAGTTATCGAAAATTGAAAACGTCAAACAGAGTTATGAACTTAAAAATAAAGAAGTTGAAGCCTTAACGAAGTCTATTGAAATTTCAAACATTCTCTTTAAATCTGCTCGAGCAGATTACATGGAGGTTTTAATGACGCAACGCGATGCGTTGGAATCGAAATTCGAGCTTGTTGAAACCAAAAAAGAACAAATGAGTGCGATGGTAAATATGTACCGTGCCCTCGGTGGTGGATGGAATTAATCCCTTTTTATTGATTTGAAAAATAGTGTTAGTAGGTTCCCCCGTTCTTACACTTTTTAGGATTAATTCTTACTTATGACTTTAATAGTTTCAGTAAAGTAATAAGGTTTCATTTCTCGATTTAGTAGTTCGTTACCATTACTACTAAAGATAAAACCCTTTCAGACTTTTATTTCTGAAAGGGTTTTTGTTTGATTACAATTAAAGGATTAATTGTATGGATATTGTAATGTAGTCGGGATGAGAGGATTCGAACCTCCGATCTCACGCCCCCCAGACGTGCACTTTAACCGGACTAAGCTACATCCCGAAAACCCTGTATTTGCGGGGTTAGAGCATTTTACTGCCCTTTTTAAAACTCATTATTTTATCGAATTTTACCATATTTTGGCATATTTTTAGTTATTTTGTGTGCAAATTTTGTGCAAATTTTTAACATTTTAAAACCACCAATGATAAAAGCCACAATCATAGTAGACACAAGGCGTAAGACAAAAAACGGCTATCCAATTAAAATTCGTGTTCGTGATAGTGAACGTAACGATAAAATTATACCGTTATACACTTACAGCCAAACAAAAAAATTAAAGCAAACAGCTACTATAATAGAACGTAATGCGAATCTAATAAAAGAGCTGAAATACTGCAATGATAATAAGCTTGATTTTGAAACTTCATTAAGAGTAATCGAGGGAGGAGTAACAGAAGAAACGGAAATAATTGTACTAAAACATAAATTAGAGAGGTTAGAGCAAAGTAATAGCGTTGATTGGATTAAATTCATTAAGCAAATAGCTGAAGAAAAAAGGTTAGAGGGAAAGAGTACGCAAGCCTACGAAGATATAATAAGAGAGTTTAAGCCGTTTCAGGTTATGAAGCCGTTAAGACTTTCAGATATTACTTTTGAATGGGTTAGTAAATTCATTGTTTATAAGCGTCGTACAGGGTGTAATGATGGTGGTTTATCTTACTACCTTAGAACATCAAGTATCGTTTGGAATCAAGCTAAAAAACGTAAAAAAACAAAAGAAGATAATCCTTTTGTCGGACACGGTATAAAACGTTCCAAAGGGAAAGAACTTGATACGTACACGCCCGAAGATATAAAAAAACTGTTTGGTTATGAATCCATGTACACCCCAAAAAATCAAATGTACAAGGTAACCAGAAATATAGAGATATTTCTTTTTCAAATAGCAATAGGTGGACACGACTACGCAGATATAGCAAATCTAAAATGGACCAACATACACAAAGACAGAATTAAATTCAAACGATTTAAACAGCGAAATAAAAATGTATCTAATCCGTTAGTAGATAATAAATTGTCAGAATTTGCCTTGTCGATAATTGACAAATACGGAGATAAAGAAAGCGAGCGTATTTTTAGTTTTATTCCTAATCCAGAAACAAAGAAGTACACAATGTACAGAAGTCGAGTAGGAAAGTCGTTAAATACAGTTAGTAAGAAATTAGGTATAGGAGCATTGGCAACTAAAACACCGAGATACATTTTCAGAACGTTTGCAGGACAGTTGCTATTATCCGACCTTATTATTATGAATATACAAGGACACGTTCCAGAGGGCACTACATTCGGGTATCAAGGCAATATTCCTTACGAGGTTCAAGATAAAGAACATGATAAGGTTTTAGATTTGATTTTTTAATAAAAACCGAGAGGGTGTCAATACTTTTTCCTTACGCCTGTTGGGTGTTTGCCTGTTCCCTTACGATTTTACAGGAGAGCTACGATTAAGGCTTTATTCTCGCATTGTATATCTAACTCGTTTCTTAACCTTTGTTTCGGCTTTAGTTAATTTTAAAAAGTCCTTTGCCTAAATTCTAGTAGGGTAATAGCGGGGGAGCCTTTACGTCAATACAACGACCTTACCACGTATTACATTTACAATAAACACAACTGCTAGTACAGTTTGCCATTCGACCGAGAAACCTCAATCCATCGGCGTTTATCTTCAATCAAAGGACTTTATTTTTTTTCAGATTTAAATACTGTCGCAATTACGGTAATTAACAATACAAGATACACGTACCAATACTGAATTAGTAATTGCGTTTCTGTTAATTCTGGATTTGAAAATCTAACGTACATAGTTAATGCTATCATAACTAAAACTGCTATGTATAATGATAAGTTTTTCATTTTAATACCCATTCTTTACCTAAAACCTTTACTATCGCTTCTAACTTTTTTAGAGTAGGGTTTCCTGCTCCTTTTTCAAGTTGCGAAACCTCTCTTTGACTTAATTTAACCCCTTGCGTTTCGGAAACCTTAGTCGCTAAATCTTTCTGAGTCAAATCCATTGCTCTGCGCGCTCGTCTTATTTCTTCCCCTATAGCCATAGGGTTAAAATTATGTAATAATCGCTTTATCATAATACAAATATAAGTCTTTTTATTTAAATATGATATATTTATTATAAAATATTACGTTTATATAATAATTTATACTACATTTGTAATGTAATTAATTCAATCATAAATGAAAGAAGTAAGAATAATAAAAGGTTTAAAGTCGCAATTAAAGACGCTTGAAGCGGATGCGGAAATTTTAAAACTTGAATTAAGCAACAAACAAAAAGAGTACGTATCAAAATTAGAAGCTGTTAAAAACCTTAAAGAAAAGATTAGTAACCTTGACAGTAGTAATACTCTTAAAGTAAGCGAACACGCAATTATACGATACTTTGAAAGGGTAAAAGGCTATGACATTTCAGAAATTGAAAACGAGATACTATCGAACGAAGTGGTTTCTTTAGTTCAGAAACTCGGAGGTACAGGAGGTTATCCAAGCGGAGGGTTTAAAGTATTAATGAAAAACTACACAGTAACAACAATAATATAAACTATGACAGCTTTAAAAAACACAAAAGAAAATAAAATTTTCACAGAAATACTTAAAACAATAAATGAGACTGACTGGGTTGGAAACACAACTTTTGAAAACATAGAGCCTTGTTTAACTGCTATCAATTTAGAATGTGGAAGAAATAGCGGATGGTATAAGCCAAGCGTAATTAGATTAAAAGGTATTCCTGGAATGTTTTTAGTAAATGAAGATGGAAGTTTATTGTATGATTATAGAATTATAAAAACTGAAAAAGGATATTTAAAAGAAACATTATCTATGTCTGCATACAATGAACTAGAAAAAAAATATTGTAAATTATGTTAGATATTAAACAACACTAATAATTAAGATTATGAAATTAGAATTAAAACATTTAGCACCTTATTTGCCTTATAGCCTTAAAGTAAATAGATATGATGCATATGAATTTTTTAACCCTTTAGATTTAATGGGGTTTTCTTATGGTAAGGCAGAAATCTGTAACGAAGGTATTCTATCAAAAGACATTGCACTAGACAAAATAAAACCAATTCTAAGACCTTTAAGTGATTTAACAAAAGAAATAGAACACAAAGGTAGGAGGTTTATCCCAGAAGCTGAAATAGAAAACTTATTCGGAAGCTTCGAATTGAATCATAACCCAGAATTATTACATTTTAAATTAGATTCTTGGACTACCTGGTCAGACTTACATTCTGTAACATCAAAACTTTTCGAATGGCATTTCGATGTATTCAATTTAATACCAAATAATCTAGCAATTAACATAAATGATTTATGAAAAAAATAGCAGTATGTACATTAATTATGGTAAAATGGGTTACATAGCAAAAATGCCAAAAAATAGTGCCTACAAAACTGATAAGCCAAAGTTTAAAGAAGGCAACAAAGTTGTTGTTATTAAAGCACAAAACGACTACGAAGTAGGTTATAAAGGAATAGTAACAAACTTTTACATAGATGCTTTTTCGCATTGCTACACTTTAGATAACTTACCTAATTCAATTGATTATCGTTGTTTGGATAATGCCACATAACGGACGAGTGTATGGCAAGTGCCTACACATAACCTAATTAAAAGACATAAATATTAAAATTATGAGTAAAAATAACCAAGAATACATTAAGGCATTTGCTATACACAATGTTAGCAAACGTTACGGATTTAAAAAAACAGAACTTCACGAAGGAATGAGTTTTGTTTTAGATTGTAGCTTTTATAAAACAAAATACGATGACATTTATATAACAGACTATGATTTCAGAAATGCAGATGATTTAGAAAAAAGAGGTTTGTCTATGTTGTTTTATAGAAAGCGTGGTGTTATGAACACACAGATGATAAGTAACGAACTATTGAAAGATGAAACTGCTTTTAATTATGCTTTAGATAGCTTTAAAACCGAATGTAGTAATGTTTGCTAACAAACATATATAATGCAAATACATTAATAACAAAAAGTAAATGATTATGGATGATAAATTAGAAGAAATATTAAACGATAGCGAAGAAACAATTGAAAGGTACGAACACCAAGTAAAGGACTTAGAAAACAAGATAAGCTTTTACTCTCAACACAAACTTGAAGAAGAACTTAGAATAACTCGAATAAAATACGATTGCTTAAATATGGCGATTTATAAGTGGAGAAAACAACAAAACGAATTAAAGGGCTTACTTAATGCGTGGCGTTCTTAAATCTAATAAAACTAAACAATTATGACACTATTAGACGAAGTAAAAGAGCAATACTTAACACTGAATTAGAATGAAACCACTAAACGGACAATGCGAGGAAGATTTTGCAAGTTGGGCAAAAGAAAATAATACACTTGAAACATTCTTAGGTGAATTAGCATTAAGAGTAGGTATGGTTTTAGTGAATTTCTATGATTTACCAACACCAATGCAATTCGGAGTAATTCAAGAGTTTGCTGACTCAAAGGGATTTGAAATTTATATCCACCCATATACAGCATTAGGTGAAATGGGAATAGACTTATTACTTACGGATGGTACACTTTGTGTTCTTTGTTACAACAAAAAAGGTGAGTTTATTTTTGATTTAATAGACTTAGAAACCCGCCAAGAAGCACAGAAACAAGCAATAATAAAGTTTAACGAAATTTATAATAATCAAAAATAGTAATTATGAAATCAACATTAATTTTAATTATTTCCTTACTAATGTTATTTATTTTTATAGGGAAACCAGAAATTAAGTTTAACCCTTTTAGTTTCAAACTTCACGGATGGGTTCAAATGTTAGGATGGGTATTCCTTATTTTAGCAATGGTTTTAATATCTTATAAAAGCAATAAAGAACAATACATCAAAGGTTTTAAAGATGGCGCCGAACATTTAGCGAATGAAATAAAAAAAGATTTAACTTCTAAAGAAAAAGAAAATGGAAAAAATAATTGAAAACCTAATAATCGGACTAACTGAACAAAGAGCAGGTTTGGTAGATAGAATTAAAAACACTGACGCAAATAGCATTAATTTCTTAAATGAAAAACAAATTATTGAAGAACAAATAAGCTGTATTGATAATCAAATAGAAAATCACTTAAATAAAATAACATCAAAATAATTTAGAATCATTCTAAATAGTAACAAAAATAATTTATATTTGTAACAAGTATAACCTTATAAATTTGTTATTATGAAGAAGTTAGTATTAATTATGGCTTTAATCCTTGGAGCAGTAACACTTCAATCTTGCGACCACGATACAGCCGACAAAACCACTCAACTATATGGAATCGAAAAAGACAAAATTAAACCGCCAGGGGATAGAGGTTAAGAATTTATTTCTTTATTCAACGATTATCATAGGAGCGTTTGCTCCTTTTTTTCACATCTTTTTTTTACGTGAAAACGACATTGAGATAAACAACTACGGATTTACTTATTTATCTACCTTATTGTATGCGTTAGGGTTTCCAATTACGTTAACTTGTGTAGGTACGCTTTGTAGATTTGTTTCGTTCAACATTATAGCGCAATTTAAACGACCTTTTTTAGTTGCTTCGCATTTGTTTACGGCAACTGGAGTATTCTTTATTACATGGACTATCTACGCTTCAAAAGAGGATATGAACATGACGTATTACTATTTAATACTACTTACTATTACTGTTGTTACTACTGCATTTCTTTCGTATCTTAATAATTCAATCAACCAAACCACTAAAGAGTTAAAAGCTGTTGTAAAATCATTATTACAGTTTACAATTCACGTAAAGAAAACCTACATACAACCTAAAGACAAAAAGAATTATGAGCTTACGTTATTTGACCACTTGGAAAGACCGCTTAACGAATGTAATCAATAAACTAAACACTTGGATAGATGATAAGGAATTGACTGATGAACTATTCGAGGAACTAAAAAAGTAAAACCCTATTTCTGGAATAATAGGGTTTTTTTATGAAAAATTAAAACTTAAACATCCTTTCGGATAGGCTTAAATACAGTTGTATTCAAAGATAACAAATTATTTAGAATAATTCTAAATAAAGTTAAATTCTTTTATAAATAACTATATCGTTTGTATCGTCGTTATAGTCGTCTATTTCTTCAATCCTTAATTCGTTTTCGTTTACTTGGTAGTAAAAGTCTGAATCGGAGTCCTCAATATAAAGAACTCCCTCGCTTACTATTCGCCAGTCTATAACTTCGTTTTCACTTCTTAGAATACATTCGTTGTCTACATTTCTGGAGTACGATGTTATTATGAGGTCTCCATTACTTTTAAATGTATATCTTGAATTTTGAGCGCAATCAGTAAAATAAGTTAATTCTGTTGTTTCGTCTGTTTCTGGATTATACGATTGACTTGCATAAGGCTTCCAAGTTCCGTAAATAGAATTATCGTTATTCTCATTACTATCATCATCCGACGAGCAGGAAACAAATAGCGTTATCGATAAAATTAAAAGTAGTTTCTTCATAGTTTAAGTATTACCAATTATCAGAGGTTAAATTTTCTTTTCCAGAAACATAATTGTAAAGTGAAATTTCTATTGAATTAATATCATTAATTACGTCCGTATAATATTCTTCATAAGCCTGCTTTAACTTCTTTCCGCCTTTTACTTTTTGTTTAGAAATTACAGCTGTTCCTTCTGGAACATAATCAGCTTGCTCAACAACTAATCTATATTTTTCGTTCTTAAAATCTACTCTAAGTGTATAATATAAGTTAAACGGAACAACAACACCCATACCAATCTTTTTATTTCCATACTCTCTCATTCCGCTAAAACGTAGAAACTTGCTGTCAACACTTCCTTTTTTTACAAAGTCTGGATTTTTATAATAATACTCGATCCATTCACTTACTTTTTCTTGGGTTTCTTCTGCAGAAAGATTAACAGTTCTAACAACTTCTTTATTTATGAATCCGTTTTCATCATACTTAAATTCTTGCGAATTACCTATGTATGATATAAGGAATAGTATTAATAGTTTCTTCATTGGTTGTTGTTTTAGAATAAATGACTTGATGCTTGAACTTTATAAATGTGTAATATTTGATTTTTCGGTATTTCCTGCGGTGGAAACTCGTCTTTTTTGCTGTCGCTCGGTTTGCTAATTAATGTATAATGCTCTTTGTCGCTTCCTTTTGTAATTATCTTAATCATACGGAAACCATTCTTAGTAACTATTGCGTAAACTTCTCCAAGAGGCAAAAAGTCTTGCCAATTAGGTATTCTTATAAGTCCTATTGCATCGCCGTGCCTAATTAGTTTTGCCATTGATTGCCCTGAAGCTCTAACAATAAAGTCGCACCCCTCAAAAAACGGATGCGTAACGTATCGGTCTGGTTTAGTTTGTAGGTTGTTTTCCACTTCTAAAAAACTTGCAGTAAAATCTATATCGTAATAAGGTGTTGGTTTGGTGTCTGGTTGTGTATTATGCACATTTTGCACATTAGTATTATGTGAACTTTGTTCGTTCATAATAGATTGGAGTAATTTCTGGGTGGCTTCTGGCATTTCTCTTTCGCTTTTCTCCCAATACTGTACTGCTCTAAGGCTTACGCCGAGCAATTCTCCAAATTCGGTTTGATTTAAACCTAATTTTTTTCGATTATTTTTTATTTCTATCGCGTTCAAAGTCAGTTAGTTATAAATTATTTACGAACAATATGCATTTTTATGCATAAAATATTTGGTAGATACGAACAATGTGCATATATTTGTATCAACAACAACAAACAATAACACCAAAGATATGAAAACAATTGACAAAATAAGTGTAGAGATTTCAAATAAGGTTTTTAGAGAGCTTGTAGATAGGTTAGAGTATGTTGACGAGGATTATAACTGTGTAGCCTTTACAAGTTCATACGAGAATTACGTATTAGACTTTTTTGCTTCTGAATACAATGATGTTCCTTTTAAAGTTGAAACACGTCAATCGTACTTAGAGCAAGGAGATAACTACTTAGATATAAACTTTTCGGAAAAGCAAATTGAAGAACTTCAAAAAATAGCAGACAACAAATTCAAAGAGATTGAAGAAGAAGAGGAAATGAGAAGAGAAGAGGAGTTGCAACTTGAATCAGAATACGAAAGCGACACTTATAGCATGTACGGAGTATCACAAGCAATGTTTATATAAAAAATCAATCAACTATGAAAGCAAATGTACTAACAGAGGGTAGAGCAACTTTAAACTACCGAGTGAAATTTGAGCAGTATCCAAACTACTGCTCTGGTAGTCTTGAATTTATGATAAAAGGCGAATGGATATTCATTGACTGTATTACAGCAATGAACGATTACGGAGCAGATGGAAGCTTTATCCCGATGAAAGAAGTATTACAAAAACGTATCGAATTAGAGTACGGATTTAGAATAGATAACGAACAACTGAAACAAGCATCGTAATGAAAAGAGAAATCAGAGAGAAATACTACCGATTAGAAGAAAAGACAAAGTTTTTACTCGACTTGTCTGAAAAGGTAGGTAGAACTTATAACACACTTAGAAATCATTGGTTTGGCGCAGGAATGCAAATTCCAGATGAATTTTTAAGCGATGTAGATAGAGAACTAACAAAGCGATTAAAAAACCAACATGAACCAGTCAGTTAAAGTAGGCAAAACAACCACGATAGAGGACTTTTTAAAGGAAAACGATGTACAGATTATCGATACGAAAACTTTGAAATTCCTGCTATCAATAGCCAACCGAGAAGAAGCAAAAGGACTTGTAAGTCGAGATTACATAAAGCAGAAACTCGGAATAGAGGGCAAAGGATATACAACGGTTAACAGATGGATTGAGAAGCTGAAAATTAAAAGCCATCCAGAGATTAAAGACCGATTTTACTTAGAGAGTTTTTTAGAAGCTTATTACCAATCAAAATTTAAAAGAACAGTATAAACCATGACACTAGAACACGTATTAATATCAATCCTACTCACATTAATAACTATTAATAATGTTCTACTGTTTCTAAAGTCAAAACGTTATGAAAACAAAATTAAAGAATTGGAAGAATCAAATAGGCAACTTCTTAAAGCTTTTGCACGAGAAGTTAAAAGACTTAGGTAAATCAGCAGCGTATGCAATTAATAATTAATCACTAAAAAACATAATCATGTCAACACTAACAAAAGAAATAGCAGAAATAGGAATATCTAAAGAAACAGAGTTAAGTCTTAAAGAAACTTTTGACCCGTTTTTCAATCAAGCAGACCAATGGAAAGAAAAGGCTTTTAAGATAATCGTTAAAAGCGCTGACGAAACAGAATTAATGCAACAGGCTAGAGAAGCAAGGCTAGCTTTAAAAAATATTCGTGTAGAGGTAGAGAAAAAGAGAAAAGAGCTAAAAGAAGAATCTTTAAGAAAAGGCAAGGCAATAGATGGTGTTGCGAATGTTATTAAATACCTAA
The DNA here is from genome assembly GCF_038433465.1 of Joostella sp. CR20. NCBI lineage: Bacteria > Pseudomonadati > Bacteroidota > Flavobacteriia > Flavobacteriales > Flavobacteriaceae > Joostella > Joostella sp. CR20. Next base: position 144,496 of record NZ_JAESVF010000002.1, read on the forward strand.
TTCAGCCAATAGAAAACCACTTAAAAGAACAAGAGGACTTCGTAAAGATACATGAAGAAAAGCAAAAAGCAGAACTTAAAGAAAAAAGAGAATTAGAACTTTTAAAATACGATGTAGATTCTTCTTTCTACAACTTAAAAGAAATGCCAGAGGAAAGCTATTTGCAACTTTTAGAAAATAGTAAAAATGCTTTTGAAAAAGCAAAGGAAGAAGAAAAAAGACTAGAAGCGTTAAGAATCGAAAATGAAAGGCTAAACGCATTAGAAAGTGAAAGAAAAATTCAAATAGCGCCTTATGCTCAATTTGTTTCTGAATCAAATGATTTAAGAAATATGAGCGACGAGAGTTTTGAGAACCTTTTAAAATCTCTATCCAACGCAAAAAGAGATTATGAAAAAGAGCAAGAAAGAATAAGGATTGAAAACGAGCGTCTTAAAAAGGAAAAGGAAGAACAAGAAGCTATTTTTAAAAAAGAAAGAGAAGCTAAAAAGAAGTTAGAAGCTGAAATAAAAGCTAAGCAACAAGCAGAGGAAAAAGCAAAAAGAGAATTAGAAGCAAAAGCTAGGCAAGAAGAAGAAGCAAGAGTTTTAGCTGAAAAAGAAGCAAGATTAGCACCAGACAAACAAAAACTACAAGAGCTTGCTTTGAACATTTTAAAAATTCAACTACCAGAAGTTAAGAGCGAAGAAGCTAAAGAAGTATTGAAGCAGGTGCAGATACTATTGAATAAAACAAGTAATTACATAAAAGAAAAGTCAATAGAGATATAATGATAATTAACGCATTACTAATCTTCTCAATAATACTTGCCTTATGTGTAATTATAGCAATAGTAACTATTGAGATAGCTAAATCAATCACAGATGAAAACAGAAGTAATCAACGGAAAGTGGACTGTAAACGCAAACACTTTCGAGGAGCAGAATTTATTCGAGAAAAGGAGATTAAACGATTATTTCCTTGAATTAAAAACAAACAGAAATATAATTAATAACTAAACCGATGAGCGAATTAATAACCACAGACGAAATACTTCCTTTGAACGAAAAAGGAGAGCAGTTATATAACTCACTTGAGAGTTATAAAAAGATAGTGGGAACGAACCCAAAAAACGCTTGGGTAAAAGCAAACCCATACGCAAACAACGCTAAATATTTACCTATTGGAATTACGGAAGAATTATTAAGTAAAATATTTCCTTTTTGGCAAGTAGAACAGCACGGAGAGCCGAAACTTATAGGTAACAGCGTGGTAATTAGCGTAAACTTAAAAGTTTATCATCCAATCTTAGGGCAATGGCTTACGTATTCTGGAATTGGTGCTGTTCCTGTTGAAGTTCAAAAAGGAGCGCATCCAACCGATTGGACGAAAATAAACTCTAAAGCACTACATAAAAATGTTCCTGCAGCTATGAGTTTTGCAGTTAATAACGCGGCTAAAAAAATAGGAAAATTATTTGGTTCACACTTAAATAGAAATGAAACATTATGAGTTGGATAGATGAAATAGGAAAAGATACTTATGAAGATTTTCCAATAGTAGAAAATCCAGAAGTTGATGAGGACAGTTGGGAGGTTAAAAGACTTGGAATGATTACAGGCTCAAACTTCGGTAAGCTTGTAGTTAAGTCAAAAGACCGTAAAAGCTTCACTTTATCAACGAATAAAACAGCACAAACACTAATCTATAAAATAGCTTGGGAAAGACTTTTAAAATCTGGAAATATATCTAACGGACTTGGAAGATTAAATATTTCAAGCCGTGAGATGGAGCATGGAAACGATTATGAGGGAAAAGCTATTGAAAAGTACATAGAGCGTACAGGGAATAAAGTAAAATCAGCACAGGAATTTATCCGATTTGATGAATTTATAGGAGGTACTCCAGATGGTTTTGTAAACGATGATGGTTTGATAGAAGTTAAATCCCCTTGGAATGGCGGTAATCACTTATACAGTCTTTTAGAGAATAAAATATATAACGAAGACCATTTTTATCAAATACAAGGGTACTTATGGATAACGGACAGAGAATGGTGCGACTATATAACTTTTGACCCGGACTTAATAGATGAGCTTCAATTAAATGTAATTCGTGTTAAAAGAGATGAGAATGTTATAAATGGTATTTCCTTGGTAATGGAGATGGTAAAGGAGAAAATAATAAACATACTTAATAATGAGAAACTTAAAAGATGAAAAATGGTTAGATGTTGTAGGGTATGAAGATAAATACCAAGTATCAAATATGGGTAGAATAAAATCTAAAAGAAAATTCTACGGTAAAAGATGGTACGATGATAAAATCATGAAAACAAGGCAATCTAAAGACGGGTATATCAGAGTTAAACTCTATAAAAACAACAAGCAAAAGACATTTTACTTACATAGATTAGTTTCTATGGCTTTTATAGGAGAAAGCGATTTAGATGTAAACCATAGAGACGGAAACAAAGCTAATAATAAGCTAAGTAACCTTGAATATTTAACCAGGAGCGAAAACCATTACCACGCTTGGGACAATGGATTAAAGAAAGTTACAGATAAAATGAGAAAAAGTTTAAAAATAAATAGAATTAACATTTATAATTTACAATAATGAGCAGTTTATCAAGTATTTACATTAAAAAAGAAACCTTAAAAAAACTACTTGAAGTAGTAGAAAAAAAAGGAGATAACGGAGTTAATTTAACCGTTTCATTAAACAACGAAACAAACGATTACGGACAAAATTTGTCTGCTTGGGTAAGTCAATCTAAAGAAGATAGAGAAGCAGGAAAAAGTAAGTATTATGTAGGTAATGGAAAATGCTTCTGGACTGATGGAAGTATTGTTGTAGCAGAGAAAAAAGAAGCACAAGCCACACCAGTACAAGCCGATAGTAACGATGATGACTTGCCTTTTTAAACTATGCTAAAAACAAAATCTAAACCCTGTGTTGGGATAGGAAAAGCCAAAGGGCAAAAAGGATGCGGAAAAGAAACTATCTATCGTAGATACGGTTTATGCCAAAGTTGCTATGCAGATTTTATCCTTAACACCGATGCAGGGAAGATTTTACTTGAAAAAGCAACTTTAAAAGCTACAAAGCCACGCCGAGAATTAGAAAAGGCAGTAGCAGAAAAGAAGAACCGAGATAAGTTAATTACTCACTTAGAAAGCACAAAAACAATCGTACACGAGTACGTAAGGAAGCGAGATAAAGACAAGCCTTGCATTAGCTGTAACACGCCTTATAAAAGTAATTTTCAAGCAGGACACTATTACAAAGCTGAGTTGTTCACTTCTTTAAAATTCAATTTTGACAACATACACGGACAATGTGAAAAGTGTAATCTAAGATTAGAGGGAAACTTAAATCAGTACGAATTAAACCTACCTAAACGCATAGGGGAGCAAAGGTTTAACGAATTAAAGAAAAAGGCAGAATTAGACCACCGTACCATTAAAAAATGGAGCAGAGAAGAACTAAAAGCCATACGATTAAAAGCAAGAAAATTAATTAAAGAGTTATGCCAATAGATATAGACACAATTTACGACGCAGTTAATGCTTATTACGATTTAAGTCCTGGGGATTTACTCAAAAATACCAGAAAGAAAGAGGTTGTAGAAAAAAGACACGTATTTCTTTTTTTATGCTGTAAACACACAAAGAAATCACTTAATGAAATAGGTTATTATCCTGCTTCTTTAGGGTATAAAAAAATAGACCACGCAACAGTGCTTCATGCCAGAAATAAAATCAAAAGTCAATTAAAGATTTATAAAGACATAAAAGAAGATATAAAAGGAATTGAAATATTTATTGACGATTTAAGAAAGTCTTTAGACACTACAAGAATTGTAGTTAGAAATGTAGACTTACTAGCTATATCCGAGGTTAATACAATGTATGAAAATAACTACCTAAAATAACCTAATTAAAACCAAACAATAACCAAGATGCAAAGAGACAGTTTTATTTTTTACCGAAGCTTTTATGAAGGTATTAAAGAGTTGCCGAGAGATATTCAGGGAGAAGTGCTCACAGCTATAATGGAGTATAGCTTAAATGGAGAAACAACTGAAAATCTAAAGCCAGTCGCAAAGGCGATTTTCACTCTTGTAAAACCGCAGATAGACTCTAATAATCAGAGGTTTGAGAACGGAAAAAAAGGAGGTAGACCAACTAAAAAAAAAACCGAACAGAAACCTAACGATAACCAAACAAAAACCAAACCAATACCTAATGTAAATGATAATGTATATGTAAATGTAAATGATAATGTAGATGATGATGTATTAATCGACGTCGACGAACTCAAAAAAAAATACATTAAAAATGAAAAATTGGTAAACGCTTTTTGTGATAATAACGGAATTTCAAAAAATGAACTTTTTGATGGTTTAGAAAAATTCACAAAAAACCTAAAAGACAAAAACAGATTTTTAGAAAAAGAAAAAGAGTATGTAACATACTTTAAAAACTGGTTCGTAAAAAAAGAAAAAAGTTCCGCAAAAAAAGAAAGTAAAACAGCCGCACAAGCATTTAAAGAGAGAATCTATGGAAGTAGCACTAATTAAACCAGAAAACGTTTCGGTTCAGATTGTACAAATGGCAAACAAGCCACAAATGGCAGTTGCAATGGAAAACGTAAAATTACGAGATTATCCAGAAGATATGCGCTTAACAAATTGCGTAAACCTTGTTGAATGGCTTTTAAATCTTCTTGGCGTGAACGCAAAAGACCAAACAGACCACCATACGGAACTTGCAAAGCATATTTTCAGCTCACACGGCAAATGGACTTTCCAAGAAATAAAATTAGCATTCGAAATGTACGTTCGTGGCGATTTTTACGAAAATGGTAAACCGATGTTAGTCACTCAAAGCGTTAATGCGGTCGTATTTGGTCGTGTAATGCGTTCTTACGAAGAAAAAAAGAAAAGTGAGCTAGATGCTTATTACCGAAAGAAAAACGCTTTTAAAACGCCTGAAATGAGTTTGGAAGAAAAAAGAAAATACGCTATTGAAAATCTATTATTAGCGCACGAGTGTTTTTTAGAGTCTGGAAAAGTAGAAGAAAACTATTATACAGCCTTTGATACGCTAATCGAATTAAAATTTTTAAAGCCATACCAACAGTTCCAAAATTGGTACGATTTAAAAAAGAAAAACGCCTTAGTAATTCTTCAAAGCGAGTACCGAAATAAACTAAAAGAACTCGATAAAAACGGAAAAAGGCAAAGCAAAGAGTATGCAGAAACCTACCGAGAGGGCGCAAGATTAACAACTGAATCGAAAGCAGTCGAAAAGCTGTATAAATGCCTTGTTTTAAGAGATTTTTTTACTAAAAAAAACATGAACCAAGCAGAATTTTTAAAACTCGTTAAGGATGGTATTTAGGCAGGACATTCTGAACATGGATATAAAGAATAAACAGTTTAAAAACTCAATGAGTGAAAAGCAAGTTTGTTCAGAAATAGGGATAGCAAGGTCAACATTATACCGATTGAGTGTAGGCAAATCAATAACGACAGAAACGCTTGTAAAGTGTATTAGATGGACAGAAAAAGACTTAAACAGATATTTTAATTAATGCCTAAAAAAGACTTTAACACCTTACCACCCGAAACAGAAATAGAAGTAATAGCAATAAAGGGTAAGAAAACTGTAAAAAAGATAATGCAATACTCTAAGGCTTTAACTATGGATAGAGCCAAAGGATGGGAATATATTTTTTATCAAAAAAACTTTAGTCAATTTAAAAAATGGAAGAATACAAAATTTTAAATCTATACGCTTGTCTTGGTGGTAATAGATACAAATGGAATGAAGTTTACGACAACATCGAAGTAACCGCAGTTGAACTAGACTCAGAATTAGCTAAATTATATCAAGAGCGATTTCCAAATGATAAAGTAATTATTGCAGATGCTCATCAGTATCTATTAGACCATTACAAGGGATTTGATTTTATATGGACAAGTCCGCCATGCCCTACGCATAGTCGTTTGGTTACTTCAAATAAAAATAAAATAAAAATGAAGTACCCGGACATGAAATTATACCAAGAAATAATATTTTTAGATAATTTTTTTGAGGGGAAGTATGTAGTAGAAAATGTAATCCCTTACTATACACCTCTAATACCGGCTAAAAAAAGAGGTAGACATTTATACTGGACTAACTTTAACTTGCCTAATGATTTAAAGGAAAGAAAAACAATAGGTATAAGCACAGCAAAAGACGAAGTTAATAAACTTTGCAAATTCCACGATTACGATTTTAGAAAATACAAAGGTAAACAACCGTTAAATAAAATAGCACGCAATTTAGTTGATTATGAAGCGGGTAAAACTATTCTTCAAACAGCTTTGAATATTAAAAAACAAAACGAACTAAAACAACTTGAATTGTTATGAAAACAATAGAAGAAGTAAAAGAGCATTTTAAAGATGCGAAAGTAGTTAGGTGTTTGGAAGATTGGGATGTTTATGACGTATCAGAACTAATTGAGGGTGTGCATGTTTATTTTAATAATTTTTGGGTTAAAGCAAAAGGCGGAGATATTTTATTATACGACGCAAAAAATAACCGACTCGCCGAAATAATCGAGTATAAAAACCCGCAATCAAAATTCAAAGAAACATTAAACAGTTTAGCCGATTTACTTGAATACAAAAATAAAAAGTATGGGAATTCAGCTTTAGAACCTTTGGAAATTTTCAGCAACAAAACCAAAGTAGGCACAAGATTAGACGATAAACTAGCAAGAATTAAAAACAGCGATAAACTACATAAAAACGATGTAGCCGATATAATAGGGTACTTAACGCTTGTGTGTGTTGAGAAAGACTGGACTAATTTTAACGAATTTAAAGATTAAGGAAATGACAACAAAAGAAGCATCAGAAATACTCCAACAATTCAACAGATGGCGCAGAGATGTAAACGTGCCATCAAAATACAAACCACCAAGACCCACGTTAATAGGACAGGCAATCGATAAAGCAATAGAAGTGTTGAAAGAAAATAATTAAAAAAATATTTCATTATTTAGAATCATTCTAAATTATTTTTGTATATTTGTAGTAAGTTGGTTGGTTAGTTATAAGAGGGCGTTAGATGTCAAATGACGTCAGCGCCTTTTTTAATTTAGATTATTTAATAGTAAAAACAATGAGCGCTTACACAGACGAAGAAGTGAACGAAATGTTTAGCAATGTTTTGAAAAGAATAGAAAGCGGGGAGTCTGTTAAATTTATCTTAGATAACTATTCCGATACTCCTAGCAGAGATACTTTTTATAAATGGTTAAAAGAGAGAGATGGATTTGCTGACAATTACGCGCGCGCGTGCGAGGTTAGAGAGGAGCAAATATTCGATGATATTCTAACTATAGCAGACGAAAACAACGCTGATGTAAGTGTTTCAGAAGATGGAGCGATTAAGATAGACGGAAACGCTATTCAGCGGTCTAAATTAAAAATAGACGCTCGTAAATGGGTTTTGTCAAAGATGAACCCGAAGAAGTACGGCGATAAATTAGATGTTACAACTAATGGGGATAGTGTTAACATGTCCGAGGAAGAACGACAAAAACGAATTAATGAACTACTTTTAAAAGCAAAAAGTAACGCTTAAAGTTCTCGGAGTCTAATAAATTACCGACAAAACACCTAAAAACCACTTAAAAAATAACGCTAGAGGTTCAATAACTAATCAACTGTAAAAAGCTAACTTATGACTTTAACAGTTGCCGAAATAGAGGAATTAGATAGATTACTGGAAGAACAGCGTATATTTCGACTTAAAAAAGGTCTTACAGACTTCACAGATAAGACAAATCCGAATTATAAAGAACTTTATAACGCAATTAATTCTCAAAAATGGGGATTTGACGAGAACGGAAAGCCAAAACTTTTAGATGGTTATGTAGGCGCTGTATTAGAGGGAAGTTCAAGAAGCGGTAAAACTTGGTCTGGTGTAGATGTAATAATTTGGCTTTGTACAGAAGTAGAAACTAACTGTACAATTAACATTGTTAGAGAAACATACGCAGAATTTAAAACTACGCTTTATCTTGATTTTAAACAACGTTTAGATGACTTTAACATCCCTAATCCATTCCATACAGCGCAAGAGGTAAAAAGCTTTAAAATAGGTAAAAATCAAATTAATTTTCTTGGTTCTGATAAGATAGGAAAGAAACACGGTGCGGGTTCTGATTATATTTTCTTTAACGAAGCAATGCACATACCTAAAGACGTTTTTAATCAGCTTAAAATGCGTTGTAATAAGTTCTGGTGGTGTGATTATAACCCTAGTGTAACGGATCATTATATTTTTGATTCTGTTATTCCTCGTCCAGATGTTACATTCTTACGTACTACATTCAACGATAACCCTTTTATATCGGCAAATCAAAGAAACGAAATTCTATCGTATGAACCTTGGTTGCCAAATAGCTACGAGGTTATAGGTAGTGAAATTTTTTATAACGGAGAACCTATATCGGACACAAACCAACCGCCACCACACCCGACAAATGTAGATCATGGAACTGCTGACGAATTTATGTGGAAAGTGTACGGCTTAGGATTACGTGGAGCAATGAAAGGACTTGTATTTAATAACGTTAGATATATAGATGAGTTCCCAGATTTAGGGTATACTTACGGAATGGATTTTGGCTTTACAACCGACCCCACAACATTAGTTAAATACGCTGAGGACGAGACAGATATTTATTTAGAATTGCTTCTTTACAGTCCGACAGAAACCCCTGAGGAAATTGATAGTTTTTTGAACGAAATAGGTATTGAAAAGCACTTACCTATAACAGCCGATAGTTCGGATAGATACACGAGCGAAAACAACGGAGCGGTTGAAATGGTAAGGTCATTAAGTGATTTAGGCTGGAGTATTAATAAAGTTCGCAAAAAGAAGTCTGTAATGTTTTGGCTTACGTCAATGAAGAAGAAACGAATTAACATCGTTAAATCAAGACTTTATAAAGAAGCCAAAAAAGAGCAGGAAAACTACAAGATGAAAGAAATTAACGGTATTTCAATCAATCAACCAGAAGACAATTACAATCATTTCTTTGATGGGGCAAGATATGCGCACATGAGTTGGAACGAGCAAGAATACACTATACACTTTTAATTGAAAATAATTTTTCTTATTTAGAATCATTCTAAATAATTTTATTATATTTGCCTATAACTATCACATTTTAAATGGTTTTAAGTCTTACAGATAAAGAAGAAATATTAAAAAATCCTCGTAATTCTGATATTTCAGAGTTTAAAGCGAGTCATAAAGTCCTTGATATTTATTGTCATGGTGGCGATGTTGCTTCTGAATTGGAGCAAGTAAAGAATTATGAAAACGACTCGCAAAAGGATTTAAGACGTAAAATTGCGAGGTCTACAAAAGACTTAGTAAGTGATTTAATAAAGCCGAGTGAAAAAGTGTTCAGTGCTTCTGGTTCTAATTTAGAAATCGAGTTAAAAGCTAAAGCTAACGAGGACAAATTCAAACAGCATTTAAGTAAACTGCCAGATGGTGGAAGTATTCGCCAATGGATGCAAAACTATTGGTTAGACGCTTACATTTGCGACCCGAACGCTGTACTACTTGTAGAGTCAGACGATAACGGCATAGCTTACCCGACTTACAAGAGTATTAATGTTATTTACGACTACCTTGTTACATGGGGTAAAATCGAATATTTAGTTTTAAGATACAAAGAAGTAAAAGACGATAAAGGAAAGATAACTAAAATTGTTTATCGAATTTACGACGATAACACCGACGGACTTTACTATTTAGATTCAAACCAAAAGATTAAAGAATATACAGAGGAAGAAAACGAGGTTATTAATCACAACTTAGGATTCGTTCCTGCTGTGATTGCTTCGGATATTGTAGATAAAAAAACAAGTGGGAAACTTTCGTTTATCAATAAAATAGACGAGATTTTAAAAGAATACATGCGAGATTCTTCTGTACATTCTATTTACAAGTTTTTACACGGTTTTCCGAGATATTGGCAGTATTCTACTAATTGTACTACTTGCTTCGGTAAAGGTCAGATAAAAGACCCGCAGGATAATACCAAAATGGTAACGTGTCCGACTTGTAGCGGTACTGGATTAAAGAAAACGCACGATGTTTCCGACGGTATTAACTTACCAATTCCAAAAAACAGCGATCAACCGAAGTTAGCGCCAGATTTAGCAGGATTTGTTCAGCCAGACTTAAAGACTTGGGAAAAGCAAGTTGAAGAAATGCAAAGCATGAAAAGAGATATGCACTTTGCTATTTGGGGAACACACATAAGCGATGAGAAAAGCAATACAGCGACAGGAAGATTTATCGACGCACAACCAGTTAACGATACATTAAATACGATTACAAGCACTGGGGAGCGCATAGAAGAAGCGTTAATTACATACATGGCTGAAATCATGTACCCAGAGGGGGTAACAAGTATTTCGAGTAAATGGGGTAGACGCTACATGGTTGAGACTCCAGACGTTTTATGGGAGAAGTATATCACAGCAAAAGAGAAGCAAGCGCCAATAACAACGCTTGATTATTTATATAAACAATTTTTATCAGCAGAGTATCACAATGATAACAAAATGCTAGATCAAAAATTAAAAGAATTTTACTTAGAGCCTTTTCCTCATTATTCCTTATCAGATTTAAAGGACATGGCTACTAAGGAGCAGATACAGAAGAAACTTTTATTTTCCGACTGGAACAGCGAGACAGAAATTGACTACTCGCAATCTTATGACGTTTTAAAAGCTTCTTTTGATAAATATTTTAATGATAATTTAAAACTAACAGAAAATGAAGAAGCTTAAAGCTACAAAAGTAACCTTTCAAAAAGGCAAAGAAATTAAATCCGAATTAATCGGAGAGAAAAAAGTAATGGACTCGATTGCTGATAATTTAGTAACAGATAGTAAGCACGCTATCGAAGAAGCTGAAAAATCCAAAGACGGCAAGATAATTACTTTTACTGCTTACGAAGAAGTAGAGGAAGTAAAAGAGTCAGAAACAGAGCTAAACACTTTAAGAGTGAAATACGAAGAACTATTCGGAGAAAAGCCACACCACGCAACAAAAGCCGAAACTTTAATTAAAAAAATCGAAGAAGCTGAAAAAGCTTAATCAATCATCATCAATCACAAGGCAAGATAATGCCTAAAGAAAACGAACATTATGTTAGATACAACATCACAAGAAAAATTATCCAAGTTATTAGGGATAGACCAAAAGAATTTATTAGAAATTCTAAAAAGCGACGAAGAAAAATCGTTGCTAATTCCAGAGGGGGAGTTATTTACAGAGGATCAGTTAACCAAAAGAGACGGTTCTAAGTATAACGAGGGAAAAGAGGCAGGTGTTGAAATGCTTGTTAAAGAACTAAAAAAAGAACACAGTTATGATTTTGAGGGAAAAGATGTAAAAGCATTTTTAAACCATCATAACGAGCAATTAAAAACTAAGTATTCAAAAGGAAATAACGAAAAGGTTATTGAACTTGAAGCAGACTTAAAAAAGCAAAAAGAAGCTTTCGAAAAAGAATTAGGAGCATTAAAAACTGAAAAAGAAAATCTTACCACAACGTTAAGAACGCAGAAAGTAAGAAATCAGCTTTTAGGAATTATGCCAAAAGAAACAACTATTAAAAGCGATGCGATCATAACGCTTTTTAATAGTGAGCACCAAATTATTGAAGAAGACGGAAAGGTATTTGTAACAAAGAACGGTCAGAAGTTGAAAGACGATAAAACGCAAGAGCCGTTAACTATTGACAGTGTATTTACTGAGTACGTAGCAAAAGAGGGTTTTGCAAAAGGAGTTTCTGGACGAGGTGGAGGAAATGAGCCTGGAGGTTCAAATCCATACGCAGGGATAAAAACACCGCAAGACTTTCAAGAGAAATGGAAAAAAGAAAATCCAAACGCTTCTGTAACTTCATCAAAGTATGACGAGGATTACCAAGCGTTTAGACAGTCTCAAAAAGAGGCATAAAAGCATAGCAAGCTTTAAAAAGGCTAAAGACTTCACACGCCGAGAAAATGGCACAGATTAAAAGGCAAGATACCGCTATTATTATTTAACTTAAAAATTATAAAAATGGCAAATTATGCAGCTTCAGTATTAGCAGAAGCAAAATTAATTCTTAAAGACCGTTTTGCCGAAGCTGAAAAAAGATTAAAAGCAACAGGCGTGTTTGGAGCGTTCAGAGAGAATACAGACTTAGCGATTCCAAATATTGGGGAATTAAGAACACAAGTAAATAGACCTGAAAAGGCTTATTTCCAAAACAGAACAAAAAGAACAAACGGAGGTGCGAGAGCATACAACCATATTGGTTCAGTTGGAGATTCAAGCGAGGTAGCGGTAAGCTACACTACTTTTTCAGATAAGTGTCAAACTTCATTAAAAAGAGGAGACAACAACCTATTTAACGACGCTCAAATTCTTGCAAACGAACTCGAAAATATGATTAAAAATATTTACGAGGCAGCAGACGAAGCGGCACTTACTTATTTAGGAACGAACAAAACAGAGGTTAACGTTGCTACTAAGAACGGTGTTTGGGATGCTACTGCAAATGTTTTCGAAATTGGCACGGATGATATTGCAAGATTTATTCAAGCGGGTAAATCAATGCTTCGCCAAAACTACTACAAGGGAACGGCGGATTTAATCCTTGATCCAGTTTTATTTATGGAAGCGGAGCACTATTTATTCCAAGGAGCAGGAAATAGCGTAAACACAGCTTATCAAAAAGCAGGTGTTGAGTTATGGGAAGCTTTAACGCTTACCGACGCTACTTACACTGAGGGAGTAGGTTATTTCATTCCAAAAGGAACAATTGGAGTAATTGATTGGATTCCTCGCCAAAATAGAGAGGGTTACGGAGATTACGAGTCTGTTCTTGGTGGTTACGGTTCAATGGTAGACCCATTAAGCGGGTTAACATTTGCTATTCATGGGTATTCTCAAAGAGCAGACACACAAGCGACTGGGGGAGATACTCAAGATGTTGTAACAGAATGGGAATTGTCGGTTGATTTATCTTTCAATAAAGCACCTTTAAGTGTAGAGAATGAGTCTACAATCTTTGAGGTTGGTATTATCGACGCACCTGCAAATCCTTAACAAATGACATTGGTAGAACTAAGAGATATGTTAATTAATAGAATCGGTTGGAAACAGCCGACCGATTCTGTTTATACCGTGGACGCTTCAAATCAAGTTTCCGAGAGTGGTTTATATTTTCAAGATGAACACGCATGTGTAAGTTTAGATAATATTTATTACGCAATGGAAATTGAGAACGCAAACGAAGCGCAATTTAACGAGAAGTTGTCGGATTTAAAGCGACAGGCTATCATCTTAGTTTTAACCGATGTTTTTAGATTTTCAAACGTAAGAGATAACATTTTAACCGATAGGGAGAATTTATTTGACGCTTTAATTTCTAAGCGTATGGCTATCATTATAGGCGAGTTAGTAATAACGTCTAAACAGTCAAACAGAACGCAAAGAATTACAAAGGAATATCAGCAAAAATTGTTTTTTGAATTAAACGGAAATGCTGACAGTACAAGCGCAAGAGCAAACGAAAACTTCCCGACGTTTATTGGTTTAAAATCTAGATACGGTTTTGAAATTGAAAAGGTTAAGGACGAGTTAGATACTGGTAAGGCTTTAGACTCATTTACACACCGTTTGCCTAATTATTTAAGCGACGATCAAAACGCTATTATATACCCATGAATCACACGTTATCTAAAACATACAACATAGATACAGAAATTCAGAAGATTCAAACTGTTTTATACGATGAATTATTAAAAGTATGGCAGGGAGAGTTAGACGGTTACGGACGTGTTTATAAGAATGAAAGAGATGGAAAAGTGATACCAGAGGTTTGGCGTAAAGACAAGAATAATTATTTAGAAACGCTGTATAATAACAAGTCTTGTTTCTTCTTTATCGACGGAGACGAACACACTTCGGAAGATGGTATAGTTTACAGCACAAGCCTTAAAATAGCTTTTATGGTAAACTTAAACAAAGTATTACCTAATGAAGAAGAAAGAGCAGACGCAAGTGTTAAGCGTGATGTTATTGAGGTTTTAAGAACAAATGTTTTTAATGGTTTTCAATTAACAGAGGGGGCGACCTATCAAAAAGGTATTGAGCAAGTTTTTAGAGGTTTAGACACGTCTAATTTAAACTTTAACGATATGCAACCCTTACACGTTTTTGCGATTACTGGAACTTTAAATTATTACGTTAATAATAAATGTTAATACCATGGCAGAAGAAGTAAAAGAAGGAGTTAAGGAAGTAAAAAAAGCAAAGCCAAAGACTTCTAAACACATTCTAAAAAAGAATGTAGGAACGACAAAAGACGGTAAGCCTAAAAAGAAAAAAGGCGATACAGTCTATTTAAGTAAAGACCAAGAGAAAAATTATAAAAACGCAAAATTGATATAAAATGTCAACATTAGCAGAATTAAAAAACAAATTAGAGTGTGGCGCAGATTCTGTACTTGGAACTGGGTACACTAAGTTTTGCATTAAGCAGATTAAAAAAGCTGTTACGCTTATGCTTATGCCTATCGACTACGAATTTGCTTCTGACGAAGAATTCACAGAGTCATTTATCAGAACAGAACAACAAAAAGGTAACGTTATTGTTTTAAAAGGCGTTACTCAAGTTGAAGATCAAAGTGCAGACGATACTCTTGAAACCGACGAAGACGGAACAGAACAAGTTACCAATTTAGGTAAGTACAAGTTTAGATTCCACTTTAAAAATGGTTTAGATTTTCATTCAGCTTTAGAATCGTTAAGCGGTTTCCGTAGATGGAGCGTAGCGATGGTAGATGCTGAAAATCAAATCTTAGGTACTATTGGAGTGGTTGACAATGATGCTTTTAAAGGGTTTACAACAACTCAAGTTCAATACGGAAGATTACAGATGCCTACAAGCGCACAAGCGCAAAAAGAGTTTCTTACTATTCAGTTAGCAGAAAGAAAAGAATTAGACGCAAATCACAATCTAATTCAACCAGAGTTTAACGCTTTGAATTTAGACGGTATTTACCAAACTAAATTATCTTTTGTTAACGCTCCTCAAGATGGAGATACAAGCTTAGTAGTAAGAGCGACTTACTTAGACGGTACGCATGGAGTTTCTGGAATGGACGAAACTAATTTTGTTGTTACGTCGGGTGGTTCAGATGTTTCAGTTTCAGCAGTAACGGAAAGTTCAACGACTCCAGGAGAGTACACGTTAACAATTCCTGCTTTAACAGCTAATCAAATTACTACCGTAAGAGAGTACGACGCAACATTAAATAAAGCTGTTATTAATTTAGATAACACTTTATTTCAAAGTAACATACTTTCCGCAACAGTGGTTTAAATAGATAGATAATTAAGGGGTTAACCCTATTTAACCCCTTTTTTTAAATGGAAACAGCTATTTTAGAATATCAGTCGGAAGTTGAAAAGGTAAAAAAAGAATTACCACAATTAGCACGTGATATTTTGATTAGAAACGTTAACAAAGTTCTTAAAATAATAAAAGAAGATCAGTTATCAGAGGGAAAGGATAGTAGCGGTAAAGTTGTAGGGAGGTATTCAAGAGCAACAGAGCAATTTGCAAGCGACCCATATAACACACCAAGACAGCCAAAAGAAGCAGGACAACCTTATAACTTTGAATGGACTGGCGGACTATTTGACAATATGCACTTGTTTTTTGAAGACATGAAGTCTTATAGTATTTTTTCAGCCGATGAAAAGGCGCTTTTTTTACAAAAAGTTTACGGTGATATTTTCACTATGACAGAAGCCAACAACGACAGGGTAAATAACGAAATAATATTACCCGAACTTATTGAGTATATGGTAAAGAGGTTAATTTGACCGCCTTAAAATCGTGAATCCTTACGGGGAATATACAAAGCGATTATACTTCACACTTTGAAGTTTTTATTAAGACCTCTATAAACAATTAAAAGGTAATCAGATGTTTTTTAAAAAGAAAAAGCACAAAAAAATTTTGTGCGGTAACATAGAGGATAATTATAACCTTACGCTACATAAAAGCGTTGATACTATAATTGCAAAAAACTTTTTTCAAGCGCAGGAAACGGGCGTTTTTGATTCGTTGGTTGTTGGGTATAATGAAGCGAAAGAAGTAAGCTATTTGCCTATTGACACGCCTTTTATTTGGAATGAATTGTTTAATGATTGGTGCAAAGCGACAGAAAACAATGAGTCAATCATTTTGTATCAGCTTATTATAGAAATCAACTACTTAGAGAGCAGAAAAGAAATAGCCTATAAAATATTGGAATTAATAGGGCAAGGCGTTAACAAAGATATGTTTAAGGAATTATGTAAAAGACTATCGGCTTTAGGCTTTACAATTAACCAAAATAAACCACTACAAAAAGAAATAAACAGACTATCAAGACAACTTAATTCAGCGCAAAACAGAATCGACTTAAAGAAAAACGAAGCTGAGAAACTAATCAAAAAAGACAACGGAGAAAAAACATCGGTTCTTGAGATGAAAGTAAAAATTGAGAGAATGACAGGTAAAAACCACATTGATTTAAGTAAGATAACGCTAAGAGAGTGGCTCTATATTATCAATGATGCGGTGTCGGTTAGTGAAATGAAAAATAAAAACGTAGCGTAAAATGGCTAAGAATTTAATATCAGCAATACAAGAGGGAAATAAACTTTTAGACCAATACGACTCTAAATTACAGAACATATATAAGAATGTTCTGAATATTACCGATGCTTTTATAAAAGCTAACAAAAATACAATAGGAGCAAACTCTCCATCAAGTGTAAATAATAAGGTTAATCAAAATACGCAATACACAAAGCAATTAAATGCGGAGTTAAGAGAGAGAGAGCGACTTTTAAAAGCCTTAGAAACGCAATTAGCTAAAAATAAACTTGCAAATTCTCAATTAAATAAAGAACTACAAAGAGAGCGTTTTGAAACGCAACAGCGAAATAAATTAGCTAGAGAGTACGCTATAATCAGCTCTAAACTCTCAACAGAGTATCAAAAACAGAGCGTTAGGCTAGAGCAATTAAGACGAAAGTATAAAGATGTAGCGTTAACCGAGGGGCAAGCGTCAAAAGAAGCTAAAAGACTTCAAAGAGAAATACAAGTTTTAGACCGTAGGCTTAAAAGTGTAGATGCAGCCGCAGGGCAATATCAAAGAAGTGTAGGTAATTACGGTAAAGCATGGAAAGCAACAGGAAATTTAGTTAGACAAGCAGTTGCTGCATTTGGAGTTTATTCTGGTATCGAGATAGCTAGGCAAATTTACCAAGATATTAAAGCTGTTAACGCTATGAATATGGCGTTGAAGCAGGTAACAGAAACAACAGAAGCCTACAACAGAACGAAAGCTTATTTAAGAGATGTTTCAGAAGAAGCAGGTGTTGAACTTAGAAGCTTAACACAATCTTATACTAAATTCTTAGCATCCGCCAAAACAACAAACCTTACTATTGAAGAAACTGAAGATATATTTAGACAAGTAGCAAAAGCAGGAAGTGTTTTAGGGTTATCAGCAGATGATGTGCAAGGAGCCTTTAGAGCCTTAGAACAAATGCTATCGAAAGGAAATGTACAGGCAGAGGAGATAAGAGGGCAGTTAGGGGAGAGATTACCAGGAGCGTTTCAAATACTCGCAAAGTCTATGGGTTTAACGACGCAAGAGTTAAATAAAGAATTAGAGTTAGGGAATGTTCTAGCAGATGAAGTGCTTCCGAAGTTTGCTAGAGAACTTGAGAAAACATACAGCTTAGATACTATTGACAGAGTAAAATCTTTAGTAGCGGAGCAGAATAGACTTTCAAACTCATGGACTGGTTTTGTAGAAACTTTATCTAGTAACGATGGAGTGATTACAAACATATTAACAGGAACTTTAGGTTTAGTTACGGGTATTGTTGAGGGTATGCGACAATTAAATTTAGGAGCAGAGGGAAGAAATTTAGAAGTGTCTCAAAAGGTGTTTAATGATGTTCTTAAACAACAATTAGAATACTACGAAAGTCTAGGAGAGTCAGCAAAGGAATACGCTATGATTGATGCGCAAAGTTCAGCGCAAAGAAGAAATGAATATGAAACGCAATTAGAGTTATTAAAACAAACTAATAAAGAGCTAAAAGAAGAAAATAAAAATTTAGGGTTTAATCCTATAAAATATCATGCAAATAAAATAGCAATATCCGCCAACAATGAAGAAATACAGAAGCTTAATGTGTCTATTGCAAGAGAAAACGCAACACTTCAAGCGGCGTCTCAAACACTTGTAGGTAACACAGATGCTTTAAAAAGCAACACTAAAAGCACCATATCAAACAATCAAACCAAAAAAGAATCTAAGGAAGTAATTGAGGGTTCTTTAAACGCTTTAGAGAAAACTAAAAAAGAGTTAGAGGACGAGCAAAGAAGTTTAGCAACCAATACCGATGAATGGAATAAATATCAAGAACAAATAGATGAAGTAGAAAAGTCTATTGATAAATTAACCAAAGGGCAAAAAGCCTTAAACGATGTTTTTTCTGGAGAGGGAACAAAATCGGGAACGCAAGACGATTTATTTGGTAATAACGCAACAGCAGGATTTAATCAATATCTAAGAGATAAAGATGTTGAAAACTTTAAAGATACTGAAAAACAAAAATTAGAAATACAACAGCGTTATGCAGACCAAAGAGAACAAATCGAACAAAGGTTTTACGACTCAATCAAAGATTTAGCTTACGAGGGAATTAACTCTATTTTCGAATCAAGAGTAACGAGCATTGACAAACAAATCGATAAAAACGACGAGTATTACACAAATCTTTTAGCAAACGAAAATCTAACCGAAGAACAAAGAAGCGCACTCGAAGCCGAGAGAGATAAAAAGGAGTTACAGCTTGAGAAAGAGCGTGAAAAAAGAGAGAAACAAGCGTTTTTAGTTAGACAAGGTTTAGCGATTGCAGATATAGCTATAACAGCAGCGCAGGCAAGCATAGCAGCGTTAGCACCACCACCAATCGGACTCGGTCCAATTTTAGGAGGAACATTAATTCCATTTATCGTAGGAACGGCAGCTTTACAAACAGGAGTAGTTTTAGCGCAAACAATACCACAGCTTTGGACTGGTGGAGAAGTAGGCGAAAACGGAGAGATTATCGTAAATGACGACCCTTTAGGTGTAAAGGGAGCGAATTACAAAGAAGTAATCGAAGAACCAAACGGTAAATTAAGTTTTCCACAAGGTAAAAACGTAAAAATGAAAGTACCAAAAGGAACGAAAGTACACCGAAATTACGATGATTTTCTTGCAAGTGCTACGGGAATGAATTTACAAAGAGCCGTTTTTGCAATGAATATGAATGCGCAAGGTCAAGCAATCACAGAAAGCAACGCAGACCAAGCAATTCTATCCGAATTACGAGCAAACAGAAACTCAAACAGTAAAGTTTGGAAAGAAGTTAAAAAATTAGCCAACAGACCGATAAACAACAACGTAAAAGTAGAATTAAAAAACAGTCGTTCGTATTATGGCTAATATCGAAAGAAATAACACCGTAGCGTATTACTTAGATTCTAACGAGTTAGGTTATCAGCTATTAAAGCAAGAGCCGAAAGGGTGGGATAACGATACGAAGTCTTGGGAACGAGATACAGACAGTAAATCAATACCATCAAAGACGAATATATCTTTAGAGTTCTTCGGCGATGGCGCAGCTTATTTAAACACCTTGTCAAATACGTGGGGAGATGTAAGATGTAGGTTGCTGAAGTTTGAACGTGATCCGTTAGATTTAGCCGAGCAAATGAAACTTTCGTTTATTCAAGAGTTGAATTTAAAAACCCGAAAAGCGAATTATAAAACGGGCGGGGTTACGATTGAAGCGACAGAGGGCGGACTTTTCCAAGATATTGACAGTAGAAAAGACCAAGAATACGACCTAAAAGATAGGTTTTCTGCAGATGGCGAGAATATAGGTAGTTTGTTAACTTATAAGTTTACTCCACTACCAAGACAAATCGATAGGCGTAGTTTGTTAGAAGCCGATGCAAGCGACAATCAGTTCATTCTTTATTCTGGAGAATGGAGAGACACCAGAGCCGATGCTTATGCAGGTATTCCAATGGTTATAAATTACAACTCACACCAAGAAGATGTAAAAGCAGTAACACGAGCGATACCGACAGGCGATAATGGGCATAGCCAAAATGTTACAGTAGGAACGCCACAAAGAACAGGCGACCAATTCTTTTTAAGAGCCGACAGAACGATAACGATTAATCTTGATTTGTCTTTAAAGTTTAAAATTACAGACATAAACCAAGATGATGCCGACGATAAACTGTTTAAGATAATTTTCATAACGAGCACCTACGATGAAGCAAGCGGAGAAATACAGTTAAAAACGATTGAAAATATACGTATTTTCAACTCCCCAACGGCAATTTTAGGCAAAACACAAACAGTAAATTGGAGCAAACAAAATTTAGTCGTAAACGAGGGCGAAAGTTTATCTATTTGTTATTACTCGTATGGAAATTATGATGGTGGCGCAACAGGCGGAAGCGACAATAAAGCTAATTACTACATAACAGCCGAGCAAGCAGATTTAAAAATACAAGACCAAACACCGTTCGAGGTAACAACAGGAAAATGTATAAAATTGTTCGATGTTTTCAATCGTTTAGCTGCTAAGATTACAGGAAAACAAAATTTAGTGCGTTCTTCTCTTTTCGGGGTTGGTGGCGAACTTGAAAATGTAGTTGTTGACAATGGTTTTTGGGCAAGGAATTTCCCAGATGTTTACGAGGATGAAAACGGAGAAGAAAAAACAACACAGCTTGTAACGTCTTGGGAAGATTGTTTTAAAGCGGCTCAATATTGGCGACCGCTTACTTGGTTCACAAAGTTAGAGGGAAACAAAGAGGTTATTTACGTTGAAGATGCCAAATACACGCAAAACAATTTCGTAGGCATCGACTTAGGGAATGTAGATAACGTTTCGGATGAAGTTAGCGGAGATAACTTTTTCAAGTCTTTAGAATTTGGAATGGAGGGAGATATAGAATACGAAGAAGTTAACGGACTTGATGAATACAACGGAAAAAGCAAGTTTACAACGTACAGAGATAGAGCCGAGCAGATTTATACAGCTACGACACCATATCGAGTTGACGCAATGGGTTATGAGATAACAAGACGTAAACAATACAGCGACTACCCAACAGAGGACACCGATAGAGATGAAGATATTTGGATGCACGACGCAAAAGTAGAGGGTAACGGTTATACGCATAGAGATTGGCGAGATGACTTCTCACAAGCACCAAAAGGGATATTTAACCCAGATAGTGCATGGAATTTAAGATTGTCGCCTGCTAATAGAATGATGTACGGACATTCATACGCTTTTAATTGTGCTTTGTTTCATTTCCAAAACAAAAAGGTACGTTTTAATTCAAGCAACGCAAACAGCAATCTAATAACCTACACTAATGGAAAAGAACTCAAAGAGAACGGAGAGTATTCAGTAAAGGATTTTGAACTTCCTTTAGTTGTACCGAAGCTTTTGAATTTAGAATTTAGATTGACTAAAAAAATACTCAATCAAATAGAGGGGGTTACACGAATAGAATTTAACAATACATTCATTGAAGTGCCTAATGTTTTTGGACGTGTAAAATTCACTTACAAAGGCGAGGAATACTACGGACGACTTATAAAACTTGATACCGACGAACAAAGTAAAATGCAATTAATCGAAGTACACGTATAATTATGGGAGCATCACCGACAAGTTTAAGTTTTGACTATCAAAAGAACGGCACAACGCCAACAGGGAAAGACCTTGCGATTACGCCAACGGATAATTCCGATTATTTCGGAGATGGACCATGGATTGATAGTAAACCGTATTGGCTTACAGTTTCCAAAACATCACAAACAGAAAAACCAGCAGTTGCAAGATACAAGGTAACGCCGATAAAAGCGCAAATCGATAATTTAGGAGCAGGAACGCACGACGCTCAAATAGTTTTTTCGATGAAGCGTTTAAGCGGTAGACTAGATAGAGTTTACGTTTCTGTTACGATAGAAATTGAAGCAGCGCCACCACCACCAAACCCAGAAAAAGTAACATTTGAGTATGAGCCAAGTAGTACGGATGCGTGCGGTTCTATTAATGTAAGATATACGGTTGAGGGCGGAGTTGAACCTTACGATTTGTATAAAAATGGCGTTATAGCTTATACAGGATTTACTTCGCCTTTTGTTAACGCAATACCGAGAAACGGACAGCCTATACAAATAGAGATTAGAGATAGAAATAATAACCCTATCTCTATAAATGGAGATTTAAACCCTGCTACAAAATTCAATGTAATAGGCGTAAGAAAGTTAAACGCTAATGATGTTACAGTTAACGTTCGTAATTATGAAGCGGGTTCGACTGTAAATATTAGTATTACCTACTTAAATTCGAGTGTTTCGCCTTACGAGTATTCGTTAAACGGTACAGATTGGCAGGATGAAAGTACATTCTCAGATTTGCCACCAGATAATTATACGTTATACATTCGAGATGCTTTAGGGTGCGTTTATACAGAAACTTTTATTGTCGATGGTGTTACAACTGTTACCGAAACAATTTTTGATATTTCAGAAATTAATGCGATGCGTTACGCTAAGGTTGACAATGATAAAAAGAACTATTACAATACGCTCTCTTTTATGGAGAATAGAGAAATACACAATTTGTATTCTCAAAAATGGATAGATACGGACGTAATTCCAACGCAATTCAGAACAAACGCTAATTATATTAATATCTATGCTTTTGATTGCCAAGGAAACGAAACGCCTTTAATACCTACGCAGAAAACCGAAAATATCGGTCAAATAGGATATAGTACAGCTACTTTATTTCGTTCGCCAAATAACCGAGGTGCTTTATACTTTGGGTTGGTTAATATTTTAGATCCGAACACGAGCGCAGTTGTGGATACAATAGATTTTCAATCACAGTTACCAGATTGGATAAAAGTAGGTCAAGAAATCGAAGTATCTGGTTCTGGTTATGCCGAAGTGATTAATGTTTATTTTTCTTCAACGTATGAAGCGTATGTAGCTGAATTAGATTTTGGATATACAGCGGGTTCAAGCGAAAGACAAGTAAAAGCAACTTATAATTTACAGCCTTACGAGGTTTATGAGTTTCTTGCGGATATGGCAGTATTGCCGAGTAAATACCAAATAGTAATACAAGCAGGGACAGACGAAAACAATATTAAATTCACTTACATAAGTGAAGCGCAACAAAGGTTTATCGATTCTGAAAAGTATGTAAGGATTGACTACTACGACGAAGAAAACCGTGGTAAAATGAATTACCAAACAGGCATTAAGCACATGATACGTCTTGAAGCTTATAATGACTACCAAGGAGAGCAAACAACCGAGGGATATAATGGAGATGAGCAGTATTACAAGACAGACGATGAAGTGTACAACACCGATACAGTAGTGTTTCCGTTTTTATCTTCGGCAATGGCGCATAAATTAAGATTAATCTTAGCGCATAATGATTTGTTTTTAAACGGAGTAGGTTACAAATTATCCGAAACACCAGAAATCGAGGGAACACTTACAACTAATCACAAGCAATTAACAGCAACATTTAAACTTTCTGGAAACGAATTCATACCAAGCGAAAACGCAAATCTAATCGATACAGAAGGCGGAGGGCTTGCAGGAATTGAAGCTTACAACGACTTAGGGTTATTATTATGGACTAAAAACGCACAATAAAATGAGTACGATAACACAACAGCAAACGCAAACACTTCTAAGGCTTTTAGCTAATTCAAGAATGACATCAGAATTAGTGGAAGAAATGAGGGTTTTAAAAGATAAACTTTTAATTATCCAAAGCGGAACAGACGACGCAACAGGCGTAAAAGTAGAGCAGTTAAGAGGGTATTTAGGAAGCTACAACGCTAACACAAACACCGTAACGTTAAGCGATGGCTCGACTATGATTTTAACCACAGATAACGCAGGAGTAGCAGGAGAGTGGGTAAATGTTACCGCAGACGGTTCACAAAACTACGGAAGCGGAATTATAAATTTAGTTGCAGGAGATAGACTCAGACATGATGGCGTTAAGTGGTATAAAGACAGTTCACTTGACAACGCTTTAATTGTACCAGAAGATAAAGAAATGATTGTAAAACGTGGCGGAAACACTTTAGATAGCTTACAAGTAGGCGATAGAGTGTGGTTTAAAAAGGTAGACGATAACGGCACAGAAATAACGTTAGAGGGGCATAAGTACAACGGTGGCGATGCTACTTTATACGCAAGTTATTCAGCAGGTTCAGACGAACTTGTAGAAGATTGACGAAGTTTATCAAGTTGATTTTCCGTAACGTGTAAATGCTGTTCAACTTTATGTTCGTGAAAATGTATATGCGTAGGGTTACGGCTATTTTCATAGTCGTTTCCCGTACCGAAAACACTATCAAAAACAGACGTAAAAAGCACATAGCCTAAATACGGCACGCCAATAACAAACAACAAAACTAAAACAACTCCCAACATAACTACAAAGTTAATAATTAACCGATTAACATAAATAATTCACACTTATTTAGAATGATTCTAAATAATAATGTATATTTGTATAACATCATCAAATCGAAAAATGAAACGGTTAGTATTAATTTTCACTTTACTTTTTAGCGTTATTTCTTACGCACAAATCAGAACTTACTCCAACGGAGATACGGAAGCGCAAAAAAACTTCTCTGTTAAAGACACATTAAAATTACAAGGAATTACTCGTAATGCTTCGGCAGATAGTTTACTTGTTGTTAATGGTAGTGGAGGGGTTAAACAGTATATTTTAACAAGCGATATAAATTCTTCTGGTGGTAGTGTTTCTTGGGGTTCAATCCTTGGGGATATAAACACGCAAACCGACTTAATGGATGAGTTTGATAATTATGTAGCGTTAACAGGAAATCAAGATATTTCGGGAATTAAAGATTTTGCGTATTTACAAGCAGATAGGCTAAGGCTAAACCCTTACGACTTAACAAGTGTTGGCTATGGGAGTGGCGGAATGATAAATTACAATGATGAAGATATATTTCGATTTGTAGGCAGCCAAGCAAACGCAGCTACTTTATTCGACCATTCATTAATTACAGCAGATAGAACGTTTATTTATCCAGATAAAAGCGGAACGATAGCGTTAATTAGCGATATATCAGGAAACTCGTATGTAGGGGGTAATAACATAACAATAGGAGCAGGAAATAGTATTAACCACGACAACGGAAATTGGATTGCAAAAACAAACTTATCGGGAGCAACTGTAATAAGCAACTTAAATGTAGACACATACGGGCATTTGTCGAATTGGAGTACAAGGAGTTTAACGGCTGCCAATATAGGCGCAGAGCCTTCATTTTCAAAAAATACAGCTTTTAATAAGAATTTCGGAACTACTTCGGGAACAGTTCTACAAGGAAATTGGAGACCTAGTTGGAGTGATGTAACTGGAAAACCGACTACATTTAATCCATCAGAACACACCCACAGTAATTTATCGTTACTCGCAGGTAATCATCTATCAGGCGGAGGAAATTTAACGGAAAATAGAACATTGAGTTTAATGTTAACAACGGATAATTGGATAGTTGATTCTGAAGGAAATAATAGAATGTATTTTGCTCAAGAAAATAATGAAGTGAATGGTGTGATTTTTGAGTTATCAAATGATACTCAGTTTCAATTTAGAAATAAAAATAATATAACTGTTGCTGGAATAAATTACATGGGGGATGTTCTCTTCAGGAAGGGGACTTTTAATAGTGGTTTTGAAGGGATTTCTCTAATAGGTTCGGGTACGGGGATATCCAATGTTTCATACACTTCATTTTATGAATCCAATGGCACAACCAGACAAGGCTATGTTGGCTTTCCGAGTTCATCTAATAGCAATTTAACAATTAGAAATGATGTGTCAAATTCAGGGTTATCCATTTTAGAAGATGGAGGAATTAACAGCCTAGTTTTTAATCAAGCATCTTTGAATAGAATCATTTATCATTCAGGAAACATTTCACCTGTACCTACATCAAGAAATATTTATGCTGGAAGTCATTTATCGGGTGGGGGAGATTTATCTACTGACAGATCTTTTCATCTACGGCCAACAGTAAATAATTGGATAGTTGATTCTGAAGGAAATAATAGAATGTATTTTGCAGACGAGAACAATGTAGCAAATGGCTTAATCTTTCAACTTTCAAATAATCAGCAATTTCAGTTTAGAAATTCATTATCATCGACAATAGCTTATATCGATCACCAAGGGGCTATGACAGCTACTTCATTCTCTGGTAGTGGCGCAAGTCTTACAGGGGTTCTAAAAACAAGCGGAAACCAAACGTTAAGCGGAACATTAACAGCGAGTAATTTCATTATATCAAGCGACAGAAGATTGAAGGAAAATATACAGCCGTTAGGTAATGGCTATTACACTTACAACCTAAAATCAGACCCAAATAAAACAAGGCGTTACGGACTTATTGCGCAACAGTTGGAGCGTAGTAACCCAGAACTTGTAAGAACGGATGAGAACGGATATAAAAGTGTTGCTTATATAGACTTTTTGATAAAAAAAATAGCAGAATTAGAAAAAAGAATTGAAGTTTTAGAGAAATGAGAAAATACTTATTAATATTATTCAGCTTGCCGATTTTAGCGCAAGTACCAGATACGAATACGTTTAGTTTGGTTGATGTTTTAGAAGAGATAAACTCAAAAACTTGCGGTAGTTTAAATTCTTTATCAGGTGCTTTTAATTCGTCTGTAAGCGATGGCTTCAACCCTGTTTACGAGGGGAGTAAAGATAGGTTAAGTAATTTTAGAGGTTATAGTCATAAGGTGTTGTATAACACAAATAAAAACTTTACGTTAAACCGCATACCAAGAGGTGTCTTTGTAACTAAAGACGGAAATCACCTATATTTTATACAACCAATTTCGGGAAATGTAGAACATCATCAGTTAACAACCCCTTATGATATTTCTACAGCTACTAACGGCACAACATTAAGTATTGGTTCTACATTCATAGAAGCAAATAGCGTTTATGTTACAAATGGTGGTGGAACTATGTATGTTGTATTAGACGGAGGAGCTATAAATCAATATTCTTTAAGTACAGCTTATGATATAACAACAGCAACTTATATCAGAAACTATACTTTTCCTTATAGTTTCGCAGATGTAGATAGGATTGCTTTAAATAGTAGCGGTTTAAAAGGGGTTTTAACATATGTGTCTGGCAGCTCAAAGGTTGTACAAGAAATAACGCTATCAAGCTCATTTGATATATCTACCATAAACATTGGTGGTTCTTTTAGTGTTACACAGGAGAACGATTTCTCATTCAGCCCAAGAGATGACGGGAAGGGGTACTACCTTGCTTATGTACATCCTTTGCTACCAAATAATGTAGAGGTTTTAGCAGAATTTAAAACACCCCCTTGGGATGGTATATTAGGCACCCAAATTACAGAAACACCATACTGTTTAAATAACGTAAGTGAAATTTATTCAGCTTTTCCTAGTTATGACGGGAAATATCTATATGTATCCATAAAAGACACATCTAATAATTTTAAAATAGTAACACTTGAATTAGGAGAGTATTACGAACTCTAATTTAATAACCATGACAAATAAAGATAAAATAGAAATAGCAGTAAGATACACAGCGTATGCGGTTGTAGTTGTGTTTTCGATATTTCGAGTAATAATTCCGTGGATAAAAAACGAGCCGTTATACATTGACGTAAACGATGGTTATGTAGTAGGGGGATGCTTGGCGTTAGCGTTGACGATGGAAGCGGTTAAGGCTTATATTAAGAAGAAATCAAGTGTTTAAAATGGCTAAAATAGAACCCCTAGAATTGAAAATACTAATCACTTCAATATTTGGCGCAATAATGACTCCTACGGACGCTTTTGTAAAATTTATGATACCGATTGCTTCGGGTATTGCGTGGGTGTTTCTAAAGCCTTATGTAATTAAGTTAAGAGATTGGTTAAAGTCTTTGAGAAAATGAGAAACATTGAATACATAGTATTACACTGTACAGCTACTTCACAGAATGCAAAAGTAGAATCTATTCAGCGATATTGGAAACAAACTTTAAAATGGAGGAATCCAGGTTATCATTATATAATCGATAAAGATGGACTTATTTATAATTTACTGCCTATTGATGCTATTGCTAATGGCGTTAAAGGACATAATTATAATAGTATTCACATTAGTTATATTGGTGGAATTGATAAGCAAGGCAAAGCGTATGATAACAGAACGCCGAAGCAAGTAATATCACAACTTGAACTTATAGACGAATTAAAAGAACAATTTCCAGATGCTAAAATTGTAGGGCATAGAGATTTTAAAGGCGTAGCAAAAGACTGTCCATCATTCGAGGTGCAGGAATGGTTAAAACACGTAGGATATAAAGAAGAAATTCACTTATAAGTGAAAAAATATCGAAATAGAATCAAACATTTGACTTTATATGAGCAGTTACAGCGGAAATAATAACGAACAGAATTACTTTGTGTTACTAATTATAGTGTTAGCTTCACTGTTAGTTTTGTGTTCCTGTAAGTCAAAGAAAGTCGATAAATCGTATAACAAACAAATCGATAAAAGCGAGTTTAAAGCCGAAATCGAGTACGGACAGAACTTGCAAGAGTTAAAAACTTCCAATACCTACGAGTTTGTCTACGAGCCTATCGACCACGAAAAGCCGAGTGTAATTGGAAACGATACAACTTATAATGTAAAAGTAACTAAGCGGAAAATCCGCCAAGTTGAGCAAACCAACAATATAGACACAACCAAAATAAAAATAGACGAAAAAAAAGACGTTAAAATAGTCGAAAAAGAGCGACAAGTAGAAAAGAAACCGACCACGATAGGAACGTTTAAGGTACTTCTTGGAATAGCTTTATTTTTGATTTCAGCGTACTTAATTTACTATTTATACACTAACCGCACCAACATACTAAATAAATTAAAAAACTGGCTTAAAACACGATAATTGATTTTATCGTTTTAAAACCCGATAGTATGGCAAAAAAAAGAGTGCAATTATCAGACGATGAAGCGCAAGAACTCGGATTTAATGTAAAACAAACCTACTCCAACGGAAAGACACCACAGTATAGCTTAACAGATGAAGAAGTTGATAAACTGAATAACTTTAGAAACGGAGTAAAAGTAAAAACGTCAACCAAAGCAAACGACTACAACCAAAAGAAACTATTCATTTTATCGGCTTGGTCAAACGATGGTAGAATGATGGATATAGACGAATATTGCGAGCATTACAAACTACCAAGGCAAAGTATTTCTTCTTACAAATTAGTTTCGCATACAGGAACGCCATTCTACAACATAGTTTTCAAAGAACAATACGACGATGATTTTGACTTTGAACGCATTAAAAACGTTTTAAATCGAGAACTAAACAAAGAATACAAATACACTCAAAAACACTATTCAAACCCGAAAGAATGCGCTTTAAAATGGGCGGATTTACATTTCGGAGCGCACGTATATAACTTAGTACACACTCCAGACTACAACAGCGACATACTACTCGATAGTTTATTAAGGTCAGTCGATGAAGTAAATTATTTAAAATTCAAGAAAACACACGTACACATACACGGAGATTTAATCGAAAGTTTTAGCGGTTTAAATCACATTAATTCTTGGTTAAGCCTAAATAAAGATGAAACAGGAGCGAACGCTATTAAATTATGCGTACAGTTATTGCATAAAGCTTTGTCTAAAATCGATAATTTAGGAAAGATTAAAATAGTAGCAGGAAACCACGACCGTATAAGTAAAGCAAATGACGAGGACGTAAAAGGTGGCGCAGCGGATTTAATTGCGTGGGGTTTAGAATTGTTAGGCTACGATGTTGAATTTCATCCTTTCGTTATAATTCATAAAATCGAGAATATAAATCACATTATCCTGCACGGGGATAAAGCAGTAAGTAAACGACCGACAAAAGACATTCTATGGAACTACGGAGAAAAAGGATATTTTAACTTAATTTGCGAAGCGCATTTACATTCTTTAATGGAAAGTTTATCTATTAGTCAAAAAAACAATTACAAGGTAATTAAAGACGATTCGATAGACCACAGAAGAATAGTTTTAGCGCCATTCTTTACAGGAAATTATTATAGCGAAACATTAGACTATTTTACGAATGCTGGATTTTCTATTATTTGGGAAAATTGGAGAGGTAAACCGCAAGTGTTAAATGCTTCTGTTTAGAACATTTTTCCCTTTTTTACTACTTTTTTAGTTTTGTGCAAATCCTGTGCAAATTTTATCTAAAACCTTTCGCAAGCCTTATAAACACTAATGGAAGTGTTCGCCCCCCAGACGTGCACTTTAACCGGACTAAGCTACATCCCGTGCGGGGTTGGAGTATTTTAGCACTCTTTGAAAAGCATATTTTACTGCTGATTTTTACCTTATTTTGACATGTTTTTATTCATTTTTTGTGCAAATTTTTTCATCGCAAAAAAAAGAAATGTAGTTTACATTCACAATAAGAATGTCTATAAAAAAAATAAACATTTTAATAAGCTTCGCTGTTTTAGAGAATATATTATCTTTACATTATAAGAAAAAGATTATATGTTTTTTAGGTTTTTTATAGGTGTTGTTTTTCTTTTATCTGTTTTTCAGTCTTTTGGGCAAAAAGTAACAGGATTTAAAACATACAAAAATTTTTCTCTACGTGGAGACTCTAGAGTTATTGGGAATAATGTAGTGAGTATTCACTCAAAAGATCCATATAACGATGTGGGACACTTTGCAAAAAAGAACGATCGTTTGCCGATGGTTTATATTGATATTGATAACGATCCAAATACTTTCAGTTCAAGTTCTGCAACATTAGCTATTCCAGAAAGTGCATCTTCAATTGCGTATGCAGGATTGTATTGGGCTGCAACATACGAACATGAAGAAGCCGAAATGAAGCGAGGCAAAACCGAATACGAGTATGTTCCTGTAAAACCAAGAGTAGATAATTATAATAATGTATTGCTTAAAACTCCGCAACAATCTTACCAAAGTATTAGCGGTACAATTCTAGAAGATTATAAAGACAGTATAGGCAGACCTTATTTATGTTATGCTGATGTAACAAAAACATTGCAAAGTATTCCAAATGCTTCTGGAGTTTATACTGTGGCCAATGTACATGCCACACAAGGCCATATTTTAGGAGGAAGTTCTGGAGGATGGATGTTGTATGTAATTTATAATGACGATACTACTTCGAATAAAAAATTTGTATTGCAAAACGGATTCCAATCTGTTGAAAAGAATGAATACGAATTAACAATTGCAGCGCAAGATAGTGCAAGTACTAATATTACACTTGGAGTTTTAGAAGGCGATGAACGTTTAAAAACCGATAAAGTTTCTTTAGTTTATTCGGAAGATGAAAAGCCTCAAATGCTATTTTCTCCAGTTCGTGCAGAAGAAAATTTCTTTAATAGTTCGATTACCCTAAATGATGAGGTCTTTTTAAAACGCACACCAAATAGTATAAATACACTTGGGTTTGATATAGCTTCTTTTAATCTTCCGTTAGATAAAAGTAAAATTTCAGAAGAAGTCAAATTAAACTTAACTACGGTAAGAGATAAATTTTTGCTTTTCTTTTCGGCATTACAAACCAATGTTATAGAAGCATCAGTTCCTGTTGTTACTCCTACAAAAGTTGAAGCTGAAGAAGTAGTTGTAAGAGTGGTTGAGGATAAACAAATTGAAAACGCTTCAGCAATTAAAGTAAGACAAACATTAAAGATTTCTTCTCAAAAACCAGGTTACTATTTAATCACAAATGTTTTTTCAGATAAAACACTTGCCGAAAAATGGAAAACACATTTACGTAGCGAAGGTTTTTCCCCAGAATCTTTTATCAGTCCGAAGAACAATTGGGAGTATGTTTATGTAAATTATAGTGAGCAAATTCAGGACTTGTATGTCGACTATAATCGTTTTAAGTCAGACGATACTTATAGTGAAATTTGGATTTTAGAGATTAAAGATTAATTTTCTTGAACATTTCTTCTCTGTTATTAAAATTTTAAGTATATTCGTACAAGCATGTAGGTTGTTTGTAAGTAATTGTATTCTAGTCTAATATGCTTATTTTACTCCCCCCGAAAGAATTTTGATTAGATCTTTGATGATTTTTTGTAGTCTTTTTATTACATAAAATCAGTGTAGGTTAATTTTTTTTTAACTTTTAATTAGTACATACTTTTGCCTTTTACTTTAGTGCGAAACCCACTTCCCAAAAAGGCACTTTAAGTATATAAACCTCCCCTAATTCCTTATTGATTTAATAAGGAGTTTCATAGTGTAATATATTGGCTATTTGCCAAGGATATAAAGATAGTTTTTAATAAAGATCATTAATTTAATTAAAATGTGGATATGGTAAAAAGAATACTTTTAATTGCCATTGTATTTTTTGCATTTGCATATAATGCAGAAGCTCAAGTAGGGATAGGGACATTATCTCCTAATAATGCTGCACAATTAGATGTTGTGGCAAACGATAAGGGGATGCTTATTCCTAGAATTGCATTACTTGGTACAGATGATGCACAAACAATTACCGCCGGAAATGTAAACGGATTGTTGGTGTATAATATTTCGAACAATGCTAATATTACTCCAGGGTTTTATTATTGGCAAACTGATTCATGGAAAAAAGTTATTTCTTCAAGTGATTTAGATGATGTAGGAGGCGGAAATGTAATTTACAATCCTACCAACAACACATTTAATTACATTGATGACTCAGGAAATCAGCAAACAATTAATTTCGACGAGATAGTAAAGGCTAACGAAACCGAAACAACTTTGGTTGATAATGGTGATGGGTCGTATACGTATACGAATGAAAAGAATGTACCTACAACTATAAAGGTAACACAAACTGGTTCTGGAGATCCAAATGATAACGGAACTGGCGGTGCTCCAGGGAATATTTACGTAGACGAATCTACTGGAGATGTTTACACCTATAATAGTACAACAAACACTTGGGAGCAAGCCAATCCAGATGAAACGGTTACAACTTTTACAGATAATCAAGACGGTACTTATACTTATGTTTCTGAAGATGGAACTTCAACTGATATTTCTGTAACGCAAACAGGAACGGGTGCTCCAACAGGAAATGGTAATGCAGGTGATATTTATGTAGATGAGTCTACAGGAGATGTTTATACCTATAATAGCACAACCAATACTTGGGAAAAAGCTAACGCAGAAACAGTTTCTACTTTAGATGAAAATACAGACGGTACTTATACGTATACTGATGAAGATGGAAAAGAAACAAATTTAAAAGTTACGCAGAGTGGTTCTGGAAATCCAAATGATAACGGAACTGGTGGTGCTCCAGGAAATATTTACGTAGACGAGTCTACAGGAGATGTTTATACCTATAATAGTACAACAAACACTTGGGAGCAAGCCAATCCAGATGAAACGGTTACAACTTTTACAGATAATCAAGACGGAACATATACTTATATTTCTGAAGACGGAACTCCAACAGATATTTCTGTAACGCAAACAGGAACAGGTGCTCCAACAGGAAATGGTAATGCAGGTGATATTTATGTAGATGAGTCTACAGGAGATGTTTATACCTATAATAGTACTACCAATACATGGGAGCAAGCTAATCCAGATGAAACTGTTACAACACTTGTAAATAACGGTAGTGGAAATTACACTTATACTTCTGAAGATGGAACTGCTGAAACTATTGATGTTATTGCTGATGTTACAACTAATGCAACTACAATTTTCGGTAACACTGAAGTTATTAACGAAATTAGCAATATAGTAGATGCAGAAGAAACAGTAACTTCTTTAAGTTTGGTTGCTGAAGCTACAGGTGGAAAATTAGTTTATACAGATGAAGATAATGCAGATAATGAAATTTTATTATCAAGTCTTCTTTCAACAGAAACTCCAAATGGAATTACATTAGGAACAGACGGATTGTTACACGTACCGCCACCAGCGGGAGAAACAACTACTTTCTTTGTTCAAGATCTTGGAACAGGTGTTATTACTTATACAGATGAAGACAGTGCTGATTTTACAGCGAGTGTAACAAGTACAGATACAGGTAACTTATTGACCAGCGGAGCCGATGGAGGTTCATTTATTGATGAAACAGCCGTACAATCAGCAGAAACAAATACAAGTATTTCAATTAGTAGTGGTGTGTTACTTTATGAAAATGAAGATTATCTTTTGAACCCTAATCCAAATGTAAACTTAATTTCTGCAGATGCTGATAACTCGATTGTTCCAGGATTAGACGGAGGTTTATTTGTAAATGTAGTTGAAGAGGTAACGAATAATGCGACTACAATTTTTGAGAATACGGATGTAGTTAATGAGATAAATACGATTGTAGATGACGCTGAGACCAATACAACTTTGGAGCAGAATTTAACTACAGGAACACTAACTTATACGAATGAAGATGCAGGGGCTACCCCAGTAGAAGTACAGGTAACGAGTGCAGATGCTGATAATATTTTGACAACGGGTGCAGATGGAGGATCAAAGTTGACAGCATCAGATGTACAGGCCTCTGAGACCAATACATCATTGAGTTTAGCATCGGGTTCATTAACTTATGTAAATGAGGATAGTACCAATCCTAATCCTGTTGTAAATTTAATATCTGCAGATGCTGATAACTCTATTACGGCTAGTACCAATGACGAAGGTTTATTTGTGAATGTAGTAGAAGAGGTAACGAATAATGCGACTACAATTTTTGAGAATACGGATGTAGTTAATGAGATAAATACGATTGTAGATGACGCTGAGACCAATACAACTTTGGAGCAGAATTTAACTACAGGAACACTAACTTATACGAATGAAGATGCAGGGGCTACCCCAGTAGAAGTACAGGTAACGAGTGCAGATGCTGATAATATTTTGACAACGGGTGCAGATGGAGGATCAAAGTTGACAGCATCAGATGTACAGGCCTCTGAGACCAATACATCATTGAGTTTAGCATCGGGTTCATTAACTTATGTAAATGAGGATAGTACCAATCCTAATCCTGTTGTAAATTTAATATCTGCAGATGCTGATAACTCTATTACGGCTAGTACCAATGACGAAGGTTTATTTGTGAATGTAGTAGAAGAGGTAACGAATAATGCGACTACAATTTTTGAGAATACGGATGTAGTTAATGAGATAAATACGATTGTAGATGACGCTGAGACCAATACAACTTTGGAGCAGAATTTAACTACAGGAACACTAACTTATACGAATGAAGATGCAGGGGCTACCCCAGTAGAAGTACAGGTAACGAGTGCAGATGCTGATAATATTTTGACAACGGGTGCAGATGGAGGATCAAAGTTGACAGCATCAGATGTACAGGCCTCTGAGACCAATACATCATTGAGTTTAGCATCGGGTTCATTAACTTATGTAAATGAGGATAGTACCAATCCTAATCCTGTTGTAAATTTAATATCTGCAGATGCTGATAACTCTATTACGGCTAGTACCAATGACGAAGGTTTATTTGTGAATGTAGTAGAAGAGGTAACGAATAATGCGACTACAATTTTTGAGAATACGGATGTAGTTAATGAGATAAATACGATTGTAGATGACGCTGAGACCAATACAACTTTGGAGCAGAATTTAACTACAGGAACACTAACTTATACGAATGAAGATGCAGGGGCTACCCCAGTAGAAGTACAGGTAACGAGTGCAGATGCTGATAATATTTTGACAACGGGTGCAGATGGAGGATCAAAGTTGACAGCATCAGATGTACAGGCCTCTGAGACCAATACATCATTGAGTTTAGCATCGGGTTCATTAACTTATGTAAATGAGGATAGTACCAATCCTAATCCTGTTGTAAATTTAATATCTGCAGATGCTGATAACTCTATTACGGCTAGTACCAATGACGAAGGTTTATTTGTGAATGTAGTAGAAGAGGTAACGAATAATGCGACTACAATTTTTGAGAATACGGATGTAGTTAATGAGATAAATACGATTGTAGATGACGCTGAGACCAATACAACTTTGGAGCAGAATTTAACTACAGGAACACTAACTTATACGAATGAAGATGCAGGGGCTACCCCAGTAGAAGTACAGGTAACGAGTGCAGATGCTGATAATATTTTGACAACGGGTGCAGATGGAGGATCAAAGTTGACAGCATCAGATGTACAGGCCTCTGAGACCAATACATCATTGAGTTTAGCATCGGGTTCATTAACTTATGTAAATGAGGATAGTACCAATCCTAATCCTGTTGTAAATTTAATATCTGCAGATGCTGATAACTCTATTACGGCTAGTACCAATGACGAAGGTTTATTTGTGAATGTAGTAGAAGAGGTAACGAATAATGCGACTACAATTTTTGAGAATACGGATGTAGTTAATGAGATAAATACGATTGTAGATGACGCTGAGACCAATACAACTTTGGAGCAGAATTTAACTACAGGAACACTAACTTATACGAATGAAGATGCAGGGGCTACCCCAGTAGAAGTACAGGTAACGAGTGCAGATGCTGATAATATTTTGACAACGGGTGCAGATGGAGGATCAAAGTTGACAGCATCAGATGTACAGGCCTCTGAGACCAATACATCATTGAGTTTAGCATCGGGTTCATTAACTTATGTAAATGAGGATAGTACCAATCCTAATCCTGTTGTAAATTTAATATCTGCAGATGCTGATAACTCTATTACGGCTAGTACCAATGACGAAGGTTTATTTGTGAATGTAGTAGAAGAGGTAACGAATAATGCGACTACAATTTTTGAGAATACGGATGTAGTTAATGAGATAAATACGATTGTAGATGACGCTGAGACCAATACAACTTTGGAGCAGAATTTAACTACAGGAACACTAACTTATACGAATGAAGATGCAGGGGCTACCCCAGTAGAAGTACAGGTAACGAGTGCAGATGCTGATAATATTTTGACAACGGGTGCAGATGGAGGATCAAAGTTGACAGCATCAGATGTACAGGCCTCTGAGACCAATACATCATTGAGTTTAGCATCGGGTTCATTAACTTATGTAAATGAGGATAGTACCAATCCTAATCCTGTTGTAAATTTAATATCTGCAGATGCTGATAACTCTATTACGGCTAGTACCAATGACGAAGGTTTATTTGTGAATGTAGTAGAAGAGGTAACGAATAATGCGACTACAATTTTTGAGAATACGGATGTAGTTAATGAGATAAATACGATTGT
The DNA here is from genome assembly GCF_038433465.1 of Joostella sp. CR20. Taxonomy (NCBI): domain Bacteria; kingdom Pseudomonadati; phylum Bacteroidota; class Flavobacteriia; order Flavobacteriales; family Flavobacteriaceae; genus Joostella; species Joostella sp. CR20. Next base: position 182,066 of record NZ_JAESVF010000002.1, read on the forward strand.
AGATGACGCTGAGACCAATACAACTTTGGAGCAGAATTTAACTACAGGAACACTAACTTATACGAATGAAGATGCAGGGGCTACCCCAGTAGAAGTACAGGTAACGAGTGCAGATGCTGATAATATTTTGACAACGGGTGCAGATGGAGGATCAAAGTTGACAGCATCAGATGTACAGGCCTCTGAGACCAATACATCATTGAGTTTAGCATCGGGTTCATTAACTTATGTAAATGAGGATAGTACCAATCCTAATCCTGTTGTAAATTTAATATCTGCAGATGCTGATAACTCTATTACGGCTAGTACCAATGACGAAGGTTTATTTGTGAATGTAGTAGAAGAGGTAACGAATAATGCGACTACAATTTTTGAGAATACGGATGTAGTTAATGAGATAAATACGATTGTAGATGACGCTGAGACCAATACAACTTTGGAGCAGAATTTAACTACAGGAACACTAACTTATACGAATGAAGATGCAGGGGCTACCCCAGTAGAAGTACAGGTAACGAGTGCAGATGCTGATAATATTTTGACAACGGGTGCAGATGGAGGGTCAAAGTTGACAGCATCAGATGTACAGGCCTCTGAGACAACAACTTTACTTGTTCAAGATACAGATACTGGTATAATTAGTTATTTAAATGAGAACTCAATAACTCAACCTGCATCAGTAACAAGTGCAGATGCAGATAACATCTTGACAACAGGAACAGATGGAGGATCATTTTTAGATTCAATTGCTGTTCAATCAGCACAAACATTAACATCATTAAAGGATGTCGTAACACAAGAAACAGATTCTTTAGGTCAAGTTTTTGATAAGCATACTTTAACATATACTGATGAAAATGGAGACGAAAATCCATTAGATATCACTGCGTTGATTAAAGCCTCAGAAACTTTAACGTCTTTATCATACGAAGGAACAACACAAGCTTTAATTTATTCGGATGAAAATGGAGATCAAACTGAATTTAAATTAGTTGATTTAATTGGGGAGGCTCAAACTTTAACAACATTAGATGTTAATGTAGACGATAAGACATTAGATTACACCGATGAAGATGGAGTTTTAAACGCATTAGATTTATCTCCTATTTTGCAAGAGCCTTGGTACAGTGTTGATACTAATAAAGGAGCTACACTTAATACAGAAAATATTTATACCCAAGGATGGGTAGGAATTGGGTTTGATGAACCAAATGATGCTTCTGTAGCACCCAATGAAAAACTGAGAGTAAATGGCGCTATTACAACTGTAAATAGTTATTATGCAGATTATGTTTTTGAAGACTATTTTAATGGGTTTTCAACTATAAAAGATGATTATAAATTTAAATCTTTAAATGAAGTTGAAGCGTTTATTAGTGCAAATAAACATTTGCCTGGAATTACACCAATAAACGAAATTTTAAAAACAGAGAAAGGATATTCTTTTAATATGTCAGAACTCTCTATTCAACTACTTGAAAAAACAGAAGAATTATATCTTCATGTTATAGAACTTAACAAAGAAATTGAAAGTAAAGATGCTAAGATTGACGAATTAGAAGCATATACAAAAAATTTAAATGAAAGGTTGGAAAAACTAGAAGAACTACTTAAAGGAAGTAATTAATCTTTCAATAAGATATCTTGAGTAAATATAAAATACTACAAAATTAATTTTTATGACTACAACAAATACTTCTCTTATGAAATTTCTAATAACATCGTTTTTGTGTCTGTTTTTGCTGACTCCAATTTTTGGACAAGTAAATATGACAAAAGTTAAAGATGCAACGGTTTCAGGTTCTTCAAAAACTCCTGTTCCAGGGGCAGTAATGGAACTCGAAAGTATCAATAAAGGATTTTTAACTCCTAGAATGACAAAGGGACAGCGAGATGCAATTCCAGTTGCAAATAGAGTTGATGGACTTTTAATTTATAATACTACAACTGGATGTTTTGACTATTGGAGCGTTTCTCAAAATGACTGGCTTAGTATATGTGGTTCTCCACCACCAGCAGTTTTTGATATAGCAGATTGTAGTAGTGTAGTAGCGAACGGTACATATACACAAGGTGAGATTTTAGATGCTTCAAATTATCTTACTGTACCAGTGACTGTAACACAACCAGGAACCTATGTTTTTTCAGCTACTACAACGAATGGTTACTATTTTAATACAGAAGGAACTTTTCCAAGTGCTGGAAATTATACATTAAATGTGCCTGGTACAGGTACACCAAATAACGGTACCGATGACCCTGGAGATCCAGTGACAATTTCCTTAAATGGAGAGGACAACGCTTGTTCTCCAACTATTCCAATTGTGCCTGCAGATGTATTGTTTTCAATTGCATGTAATGCACCTGCTCCAGTTGTTGGAGGAGATTATTTTGTAGGTATACCATTAACAAGTACTAATACTTTAACTTTACAAGTAGATGTAACCAATGTTGGTTTTTGGAGTTTAAATTCAACTACAGTAAATGGATATTCATTCAGTGGGTCAGGTACATTTACAGCTACAGGAATTCAAAATATAGTGTTGCAAGGAACTGGGACACCAGTAGCATCAGGTATAGATTCATTTGATTTAGTTTCCAATTCTTCAGACGATGCAGGTTGTACAGGTATAAACGTAACGGTAGATCCAGTTGGTTATGCCATAAATTGTTCTACAGCAACTGTTGAAGGTACCTATATGGAAGATGTAGCAACAACTTCTTCAAATACTATTTCATTACCAATAGATGTAACAGCTACTGGAGATACTGAAATTACTACAAATACTGTTGATGGATTATCATTCACTTCGGGTCCAATTACACTATCTTCTTTAGGTGCACAAACTATTACTTTAACAGCTTCTGGAACACCTACAACAGCAGGGACAAAAACTTTTACAATTACGGGTACCCCAGGTGGAGACGCTACTTGTACTGTTGATGTAGAAGTTACACCGCAGCCTGTGGCTTATAGTATGGCTTGTAACAGTATTGTTGAGGCAGGAGATTATGCTCCTGGAATTGCTATGACAGCTGCTAATACTTTAACGTTGAATGTTAATGTTACTTATGTAGGAGATTATACAATTTCTACCAATACTGTAAATGGAGTAAGTTTTTCAGGTACTGGAACTTTTTCTTCCACGGGGACACAAAGTGTAACTTTAACTGCAACAGGAACACCTGTTGATGGGGGAACTTTCGATTATACATTAACATCAAATAGTGCAAGTGGAACAACTTCATGTACTACAGATATTTTATATATATATAGACAAATGAATGTTTTAGGGTTAGGAGGAGGAATCTATCAACCTGCTTCTACAAATAGTTCATACTCTTCAAGAGGAATTTTAACTTCAAGTTCTAACTTTAGTACAACAGGTACTATACCTTCAGAAGGATTTACATTTAGAGATGGAGGTTATGATCAAGGTACAGCTTTAAAAAGTGAAATCAATAACAATGATATTGATATTATCGTAATTGGATATAACTACTTGCCAAATGCAGATTCGAGAACAATTTTGAATGACTTTGTACAAAACAAAAAAGGTGTACTTATCCATTCACAAGAAAATGACCCAGCAGGTCACGAGGCTTTAATAGCACTTATATGTGGAGGAAATACAGATGTTTCTGAAGCAAATTCAGATTTAATAATGGACATTGCAAACAATACATCTTCGCCTATATTGAATGGACCATTTGGAAATGTAGCAGGGCTTTTAGCTGGTGGAGATTTAGATAATTCAAGTTATTTTACAAATTTACCTTCTACAGTTACTTCTTTAGCTTCCGATTCGGATGATGCTTCAAGGTCATGGATGTTTGTACATAATACGCTTGGATATATGGCTATAGGTGATTCTGGATGGACTGCAGGAAATTCATCACAGACTGACAATGATACTTGGCCCGCTAAAATGACATCTATCGGGGTGCCTGTACAAAAAACTGGTTATTGGGAAGGTGAAACAGTGCAGAACAGTATAATATATGCAAATGCAATTGCTTGGGCAATTAAATATGCGCAAGCAAATACAGATGTCGATTATGTATTACCATAGCATAGACATAAAATTTAAAGAAATATGTCAAGAAAATATAAAATAACAATGTTGGTTATAGTTGGTCAGCTGCTTTTATTAAATGTAAAAGCAGTTGCCCAAACCACCAATACAGGGCAATTTTATGTGTCGCCCAATACACAAGTTTCGGTGCTCGATAACTTTTCCAATCAAGATGCTGCCGAGTTGTACAACGATGGCGAAATACATTTTAATGCCGATTTTGCCAACAATGCAGTGTTCGATTTTTTAGAAGAAGGCGGACTTACAGCTTTTACAGGGAGTCAAACACAGTTGCTTTCTGGTACTAGCGAAAGTTATTTTTACAACACCCTTTTTGATAATGCACTCACCAATGATGCATTTAGTTTAGAAGGACTGATAAACATAACCAATTTGGCAACTTTTTCATCTGGAATTGTAAATCAAGACGATTTTGGAGGGGCAATAACTTTTGAAGAAAATGCAACTTCAGACGAAGCTTCTGACAATAGCTTTGTAGATGGATTTGTAAATAAAGTTGGGAGTGATTTTGTTGGGTTCGAAATGCCTATTGGAGATGGGATTTATTATCGACATTTAGATTTGAGTTCATCTTTAACTACATCAACTGTGTATCGTTCTAAATATTATTTTGAAAACTCTAATGAGTTATATAGTCATAATAGTAAAGAGGAAACTATAGATTATATAGATACGCAAGAGTATTGGGAGGTACAAGGCGTTACCGATGCAACTTCTACTACGGCTACTTTATATAGAGATGCAGCAACTACAGCAAGTTCTATTCTAAACGAGGCTTCAGAGTTTTTACACCTTGTGCGTTGGGATGAAGATACCAATATGTGGGTTGATGAGGGAGGTGTAATTTCATCCGATGGTAATGGAATATCAGCAACAATTCGTAAAGACGGTATTATAGCATTAGCTGTTGTAGCTACAGTCGATCCTAATCCAACTCCTGAATGCGGCGATATTGTTATTCACAATGCGATCACCGCCAATAACGATGGAAGCAATGATTTCTTCAAAATTGAACGTGAAAATGAAGGCGAATGTAATTACACAGAACCAATTCATGTAAAAATATACAACCGTTGGGGAGTACTTGTATTCGAAAGCGATAATTACGGAACCGATGCTTCTGGAGATGTCTTTAGAGGATATTCTGAAGGAAGACTTACCATTAACAACAACCAATTATTACCTACAGGAACCTATTTCTACATTATGCAGTTTAACTATACGGGTAATGGAGAACAGAAAAATTATAATAAATCAGGGTATCTGTATTTAACATCAGATTAACCGATTTTTAAAAAATAAAGCATGAATAAGAAATTACATTTTTATGCACTTGTATTGCTAGTTGTTGTGATGTTTTGGGGGAGCAACAGCGCTTATGCACAGCAAGAGTCGCAATACACTCAATATATGTACAATACCGTAACCATAAATCCGGCATATGCAGGGAGTAGAGGGGTGTTGAGTTTTAATGGGTTGTATCGTTCGCAATGGGTTGGATTGGATGGAGCGCCAGAAACCATGGCATTTTCTGCCAATACGCCAATCGGTTTAGGAAAAGTAGGTTTAGGACTTTCCTTCGGAAATGATAAAATCGGTCCATCTACCGAAACTACGGTGGCAGCCGACTTTTCATACACCATTAAAACCAATAACGATTTGAAAATTTCTTTTGGTTTAAAAGGAGGTTTTAATTCTTTAAATGTTGATGTGAATAAACTAAATCCAGATCAACCGCTAGATCCGAGTTTGTATAATATCGATAAAGTTTCGGCAGTTGTTGGAGTTGGATTTTACATCCACAATGAAAAATGGTATGTAGGATTGTCGTCACCAAACGTTTTAGAGACAAAATATTACGACGATGTAGCGGTTTCTACCGCTTCAGAAAAAGCACATATTTATTTAATTGGAGGGTATGTTTTCGATTTAAGTCGCTCGGTTAAATTTAAACCAGCAGTTTTAACAAAAGCAGTTGTTGGAGCACCTTTGGCAATCGATCTTTCAGCAAACTTTTTAATAAACGAAAAGTTTACTTTAGGGGCTGCATATAGGTTTGACGCCGCTGTGAGTGCTTTGGCAGGCTTCCAAGTTTCTGATAATTTAATGATAGGTTACGCCTATGATTATGATACAACAGACTTAGGGAATTATAACGCAGGATCGCATGAAATTATCTTGCGATTCGAGTTAGGAACTATAGTTCGTAGAGTAGTGAGTCCAAGATTTTTCTAATGTAAAACCAGAAATAAATGAATTCCAAATATAAAATAAACCTCCTCATAGCATGCCTCTGTGTTTTTATGGGCTTTTCTCAAAAGCAAAAAATAAAAAACGCAAATAAAGATTACGAGAAATTAGCATTTATCGATGCTAATGATATTTATTTGGATGTTGCTGAAAAAGGATACCGTTCGCCGGAATTGCTTAAAAGATTAGGAAACACCTTTTATTTTAATGCCAAATACAAAGAGGCAAATCAATGGTACAAAGAATTGGTTGAAGGTGAAAATATGACCTTTGAAGACGTTTACCTTTTGCGATATGCACAAACTTTAAGAGCAGTTGGAGAAAACGACAAAGCAAAAGTATTTTATGATAAATACTTAGAGAAGTCTGGAACAAAATCGGGAGATTTTAATTCTACCGAAGATTACCTAAATATTATCGATGAAAACTCTGGAAGATACCAAGTAGAACCTTTTGCTGAAAATACAAGCGGAATAGATTTTGGAGGTGGATTTTACAACGACAAACTTTACTTTGCTTCTACAAGAGATACGGGTTCGATAACCAAAAGAACAAGCGCTTGGGACGGACTTCCGTTTTTAGATTTATACGAGTATTCTGCTTCCGAAGGAAGTGTGAAAAAAGTTCCAGGGTCGATTAATACTCGATTTCATGAAAATTCGGCATGTATTACTCGCGATGGTTTAACCATGTATTTTACACGCACAAATACAACACCTCGATTTAAAGAAGATAAAGATGCGTTAAAAGAATTGAAAATTTACAGAGCGCATTTAGTTGATGGTAAATGGACAAATGTTGAAGACTTGTCGATTAACGGTGATAATTATTCTACTGCACATCCCGCGTTGAGTCCAGATGAAAAAACGTTATATTTTGCTTCAAACAGACCTGAAGCCATTGGCGCAACCGACATTTTTAAAGCATCGCTGAGTCCAACTGGAGAGTTAGGCGTTGTTGAAAACCTTGGCGAAACTGTAAATACAAGAGGAAGAGAATCTTTTCCTTTTATTACTGATAGAAATGAGCTGTATTTTTCATCAGATGGGCATTTTGGTTTAGGTGGTTACGATGTGTTTTACACGCATATTACAACCAACGGATTTACACCGCTTATCAATGTTGGAAAACCTGTAAATTCTGATGCTGATGATTTTGCTTTTACCATCAACACAATTTCTAAAAAAGGTTTTTTCAGCTCAAATAGAGAAGGCGGAAAGGGTTATGATGATATTTATACGTTTGTAGAAACCAAAGACATTCAAGAATTATTTTTGATAACAGCACAAGGCCATGTGTATGATAAAGAAACAAATGCGTTAATACCAAATGCAACTGTTGCGTTGTTGGATGCTGAATTAAATGTAGTACAGCAAGTAAATACAGATGCTTCAGGAGCCTATGAAATGCGAATGGATAAACGCCAAGCGAATGTTTTGAGAGCTTCAAAAACCAATTATGATGCCGAGGAAACTCTAGTAGATTCTTCCGTAGAAAACATAACCAACGATTTTTATTTACAGAAAAGTGGTTTTGATGTGTTAGATGGAGACGATTTGGCAAAAATGTTGGGAATCAATAATATTTATTTTGATTTTGACGATTCTAAAATTCGAAGTGATGCATCCGTAGAACTTGAGAAAATTGTAAGTGTTTTAAATAAATATCCGCAATTAAAAGTAGATGTAAGAGCACATACAGATAGTCGTGGAGACGATAATTACAACCTTTCACTTTCCGATAGAAGAGCCAAAGCAACGGTAAATTACATTTTGAGCAGAGGAATTTCTTCAAGTAGAATTACAGGAAGTGGCTACGGAGAATCGCAACCATTAAACAATTGTGGTAACGGTTCTAATTGTACCGAAGCGGAATATCAATTAAACAGACGAAGCGAGTTTATCGTAAGCAAAGCAGAATAGTTTGTCTGTGTATAATATAACAAAAGCCATTGCGGTAACGCAATGGCTTTTTTGTATTTGTACTTTTTTATAATTACTGAACCATCATAGCTCTTTTGGCTTCAGCTTCAAGATTTAGGTAAGGCTCTCCTTCAACAGTAACTCCTACCGCCTGAATCGTTCCGCCCTCAAATTCACCTGGAGATTTGTACAGATTACTTACATTGTCTCCGCTGTCGTAACCAACACATAAACCATCACCCGAAAGTGTGAATTTAGCAGGTTGCGTTCGCATAGGTCCTTCAGCAACAATATCTTCATTGATATATAGTTTTGTTTGCCCGATAGACTCTCCATACTCACCAGCTTTTTCTCTGGTAAATTCCATACCGAGTGTATATTTCCCTGGTTTTAAAGTAGTGTTAGACGTAAAAACTTGTTCTGGTTTAATCCCCAAGAAATTATACACATAGTAAAGCTTCTTGTCTTTAATAAAGAGCGCATGCCCTCCAAATCGTGAACCGTGGGCAAATAAAACTCCGTTGGCGTTAGGATCTGTAATTTCAACATTCGCCAAGATTTTATAATCACGTCCCCTCACATTTACTGCTACACCTTCTGGTACAGGAGCTGTATTAGGATAGTACACATAGCGGTCTTTAGATTTTTCCTGTGTTGGTCTTTCTATGGTTAAAATTTCGGCTGCACTTCTGTCGTCTAAAGGTAATACTTTGTTGATTTCTGCTTGTTTAAACCATTCGTCAATAAGCTCTTGAAGTTTTTCTGGATTTTCTTCAGCTAAATTATTAGATTCAGAACGGTCTTCTGCAACATGGTATAATTCCCATTCATCTTTATCGAAATTACCTTTACCACTAATTGGAGCATGCACAGCTGCTGCTTTCCATCCGTCTTTCCAAATACCTCTTGTACCCAACATGGCATAATATTGTACATGTTTTTGGGTTGGAGCATCGGGTTCGGCATCAAAAGTATATGCCATAGATACACCCGACAATGGAGTTTGCTTAACACCGTTGTAAACTTCAGGCATTTCGATACCACAAGCTTCCAATAAGGTAGGAACGATATCTACTGAATGATGATATTGATGTCTAATTTCTCCTTTAGCTTTAATTCCTTTTGGCCAAGAAATTACAAGCGGATCATTAGTTCCACCTGCATATTGCGAATAACGCTTAAACATTTTAAAAGGTGCTGAGAATCCTGCTGCCCAACCAGTAGGGAAGTGGTTGTAAGTATCTGGTCCTCCTAGAACATCTAAATATTTCATGTTTTCTTCCATACTATCTGGATACCCGTTAAAAAATTTATTTTCGTTTACAGAACCGTTCGGACTTCCTTCTCCAGAAGCACCGTTATCTGCAGCGTAAAGAACGATGGTGTTTTCTAACTGTCCAGTTTCTTCTAAATAATCTATTATACGACCAACTTGAGCATCAGTATATTCAGAAAAACCAGCATATACTTCTGCCATTCGTGCGAATAATTTCTTTTCATTATCATTTAATTCGTCCCATGGGCGAACATAATCTGCAGGATTAGCCATATTTTCTGGCATTGGGTTAAAATCTGCCATTCTTGTATCTTCAGGAATTATTCCTTTTTCCTTCATTCGTTTTACAACCCAATCGCGATAAGCATCATAACCATCGTCAAACTTACCTTTATATTTGGCAGTGTATTCAGCAGGTGAGTGGTGCGGAGCGTGGTTGGCTCCTGGATTGAACCACATATAAAAAGGTTTTGATGGGTTGGTAGCATTTTTGTCTCTCAACATAGTGATTGCTTGATCGGCTAAATCTTTAGACAAATGATAACCCTCTTCTGGCGTTGCAGGTGCTTCAATGAAGTGATTGTCCATAACTAAATCTGGATACCAGTTGTTGGTTTCACCTCCTAAGAATCCGTAAAAGCGGTCAAAACCAATTTGAGTAGGCCATTCCGAGCGACTAGCTCCTGGAGCAATATCTTGTTCAGGAACGTTATGGTTTTTACCAATCCAAAACGTACTGTAACCATTATCACGCATTATTTGAGCAAAAGGAGCACAATCATCTGGTACACGACCGTTGGAGCCAGGAAAACCATCTGCAGTTTCGGTAATAGATGCCATTCCGTTTAAATGATGATTTCTTCCGGTGAGAATTGTAGATCGCGTTGGCGAACATAGTGCAGTGGTATGCCACTGTGTATAGGTAAGTCCGTTTGCTGCCAATTTATCCAATGTAGGCATATTGATACGTCCGCCATAGGGAGACCACGCTCCTAAGCCAGTATCATCATACAAAATAAATAAAATGTTTGGAGCTCCTTCTGGAGCCGATTTTGGTGTGTAAGCAGACCAATCTGATTTTGAATCTCGAATGTCTAAAGCGATGGTTCCTTTAAAATCACTCTCTTTGTCCGCTTCTGTTGCTGTAGTTGATTTATTAGACTGATTACACGAGAATAGTGTTGCAAGTCCGATAACCAATGCAGATAGTTGAGAACTATACTTGGTTTTCTTCTTCATAATTACTAGGTTTTTTGTTGATTTATATGAAAGAATTTACGTTAAATTTAAGTATTAATTTTCATTAAATTCTATTTTTATTTAGAAATCGAAGATGTTTATTTTTCTGAAAATCAATTTGTTGTTTTTATTCTGAAAAGATAAAGGAGGAAAATAGTAGAAATAAAAAAAGGTTATCAAAACTGATAACCTTTTTTGTCGGGGTGGCAGGATTCGAACCTGCGACCTCCGCGTCCCAAACGCGGCGCGATAACCGGGCTACGCTACACCCCGAAAACTTTGTGAGTAAAGCCCTGCTTTAATTTACAAATAAAATCTGTTGCTTAAAGCGGGCACAAAATTACAATTAATTTTTAGTTTAAAACAAATAAAAAGCTGTTTTTTTATGCTTTTTTAAAACTAGACAGTTTTGTACGTTGGAAAACAGAAGGTTGAGTGTTTATTTTTTTGATTATATTTCAAGAAAATAAAACAGATGAAAACTAAATATTACCTACTTATTTTGATTGTCTTCCAGTTTGCTTGTGCTCAAGAGGATAAATCGATTACTACACCTAGTGAAATAAATTATAAAATTGAAACAGTTGTAGAAGGCATTAACAATCCGTGGGGAATGGTTTTTTTACCTGACGGAAGTTTGCTAATTACCGAAAAATCTGGAAAATTATATCAGTATAAAAATAATGAGAAAATAGAGATAGCCCATAATTTATCGGTTTACAATAGAGGGCAAGGAGGATTGTTAGATGTACAGCTTCATCCTAATTATAGCGAAAATGGGTGGGTGTATTTGTCGTATGCATCAACCGAAGGAGATGAGGAAGGAGGGAATACTGCAATTGCAAGAGGGAAGCTTTCTGGAAACAAATTAACTTCAGTAGAAGTTCTTTATAAAGCCACTCCAAATACCACAAAAGGGCAACATTTTGGTTCTAGAATAGCTTTTGACGATGAGGGGTATTTATATTTTTCAGCAGGAGAAAGAGGAGAGCGTGATGTAAATCCGCAGGATATTACCAAAGATGGCGGGAAAATTTATCGTTTACACGATGATGGTCGTATTCCAACTGATAATCCATTTGTAAATATACCAAATGCAAAAAAAGCAATTTACAGTTACGGTCACCGCAACCCGCAAGGGATGTTAAAACATTATCAAACAGGAAAAATATGGGTGCATGAACACGGGCCACAAGGGGGTGATGAAATTAATGTGATTAAAAAAGGAGCAAATTTTGGGTGGCCAATAATTACCTACGGAGAAAATTACAACGGAACAGCTATTACCGATATTACTAAAAAAGAGGGAATGGAACAGCCACTATACTATTGGGTGCCATCGATTGCGCCAAGTGGGATGACTTTTGTTACTTCGGATGTTTATCCAGATTGGAAAGGGAGTTTAATGGTGGGCTCTCTGAAATTTGGCTACTTAGAGCGTTTAGTTTTAAAAGATAATAAAGTTGTTAAGCGGGAAAAACTAGTTGAAGGCGAAGGGCGAATTCGTAATGTTATTCAAGGTCCAGATGGTTATTTGTATGTAGGTGTTGAAAGTAAAGGTGTTGTGAAAATTCTTCCAGAATAAGCATAAATTTTAAGTTCTTAAATTGTGTTTTGTATGCAATTTAATTACATATTCTTGATAATTCAGTATAGCATTGTTTACTTTAAGAACAATACTTTTGCATTAGAAAACTAGTTTTAAAACATTAAATGGGCGCTATTACAAACAAAAAAGCATTATTAGCATTAGCAATTGGTGGTTTTGGTATCGGGATGACAGAGTTTGTTATCATGGGGATACTTCCAGATGTTGCATCGGCACTACAAATTTCAATTCCAAAGGCTGGACATTTTATTTCTGCATACGCTTTGGGTGTTGTTGTAGGAGCTCCCTTGTTAACCAGTGTTGGAAACAAATGGGCACCGCACAAAATGTTATTGTATTTAATGCTTTGGTTTACGGTTTTTAATACACTTTCTGCCTTTGCAAATAGTTATACTTTATTATTAATTTCTCGATTTTTATCTGGACTTCCACATGGAGCTTTCTTTGGAATAGGAGCTGTTGTTGCAGGAAAATTGGCTAAAGAAGGTAAGTCTGCAAAAGCAATTGCAACTATGTTTTCTGGTTTAACAATTGCCAATGTTATTGGTGTGCCGTTGGGAACTTACGTAGGGCATCATTTTCATTGGAGTTTATCGTTTATGATTGTTGGGGTAATTGGTGTGTTAACGATGTTGAGCATTTATTTTTGGATGCCCGAATTAACAACAGAACCAACTAAAGGCGTGAAAAGCGAATTTAAAATATTTAAAAAATTAGATTTCTTAGGACTTATTGTTTTAACAATGGTTGGTACCGGTGGCTTTTTTGCTTGGTACAGTTATATTGCTCCGTTAATTACAGATGTTGCTGGTTTAAACGAAAACATAGTGAGCTACGCCATGGTTATTGCTGGGCTAGGAATGGTTGTTGGGAATTTTGTTGGCGCCAAGCTTGCTGAGGTATTTTCTCCACTTAAAGCTGTAATTATCAGTTTAGGAATTATGGTCGCTGTTTTGGTAATAAATAGTTTTGTTGCGCAACATGGTTATGTTGTTTTGTTGATGACTTTTATTATCGGGATGATTGCTTTTACCGTTTCTACACCTATTCAAATGGCGGTGATAAATAGCGCTAAAGGTTCGGAAATGCTAGGTTCGTCTGCCAATCAAAGTGCTTTTAATATGGGAAATGCTTCTGGAGCTTATTTCGCGGGTTTACCAATTGCTTATGGTTTAGGGTACACTTCTGCGAGTATTGTAGGAGCTATCATGGCATTTAGCGGTGTTGTTTTGGCGGTTTCTATTTTATATTTCAGAAAACAAAAGGCCGAAAAGAAAGCTGTTGCATATCAAAATTGATTTTATTCTAATGGCTTATAGCGCATTTTGATTTGTAACGCTGTTTTGTTGTTGCTACTTTATGCGAAATAGACGAACTTCGTTTGAGTAAAAATTTTCTTATGAGTTTACAGGTACAAACCAATACAATTCAGCTAAAAGCTATTTCATATACCACAAATCATCGTACAATTTTAAATGATATTTCTTTAAATATCCCAAAGGGGACTTCCCTCGCTATTGTTGGGAATTCGGGAAGTGGAAAAACTACTTTGGCGCGTATTATTGCTGAAGAAAAGAAAGCGACAAGCGGAACATTTATCAATCCGTTTCAAACGATATTTGTGTCTCAACAAGACCATTTTAGTGAAATTTCGGGAATGTCGAGCACGTATTACAGTAAACGTTATGAGTTTCACGATTACGAAAATCAGCTTAAAGTAAATCAGTATTTAGAGAAATTGAAAGTGCAAATCGGTTTAGATAAGTCCGATACTCATGAAGATTCGTTGCTTCAATATTTTGGAATTGCACATTTGGTAGACAAAAATTTACTTCAGTTAAGTAATGGAGAACGTAAAAAATTGCAATTGGTTTCCGCTCTTATCCAACAACCCGAAGTATTGGTTTTAGATCAACCTTTTACAGGTTTGGATGTAGCTTCTCGAAAATTATTGGTCGATTATTTAGCTGAATTACAATTGAAAGGCATCAGTGTTATTTTGGTTTGTGATGGGGTAGAAGTGCCAAGTTTTGTGAATAATGTAGTTGTTTTAGCTGAAGGAAATATAATTGCTGAAGGAGTTCCTTCCAAAGTGAAAATGGACAGTTTGGAAACAACTTCCATAGATACGTCTGTTGATATTGACGATTTACTTGCTGAAAATTCTAACCGATTTGAAACTGTTGTTGGGATGAAAAATGTAAATGTCTCAATGAACGGAAAAGCTATTTTAAATGATATTAATTGGCAAATTAAGCAGGGAGAATGTTGGGCTCTTGTTGGCCATAATGGAGCGGGAAAATCTACTTTATTGAGTTTGATAACTGCTGATAATCCGCAAGGATACCGCAACGACTTAACCTTGTTTGACAGGAAACGTGGTAGCGGAGAAAGTATTTGGGAAATAAAGCAACACATTGGTTTTTTATCGCCCGAGCTTCATTTGTATTTTATGCGTGGCAAAGGGATTGCAAATAGCGTTCCTGGAATTATAACTTCCGAAGAAAATTACAGTACGCTTACCTGTTCCGATGTTATTATTTCTGGGTTTAAAGACGAAATCGGAACGGTTTCTATCCCTACAAAACATCAAGAAGATATTGCTGTGCAGTGGCTAAATCTAGTTAAATTGTCTCATTTAGAAAAAGCGCTTTTTGTCAATGCATCATTAGGAGAACAAAGGGTTTTGTTGTTGCTCAGAGCTTTGGTTAAAAGTCCGTCGTTACTTATTTTAGACGAACCTTGCCAGGGAATGGATGCAAACCAAACGCAATATTTTAAACGATTATTAGACCGTATTTGTGTGTCAAAACACATTACAATGATTTATGTTTCGCATCGTTCCGAAGAGATTCCAGAAAGTGTTTCCAACATACTTACCTTAAATAATGGAAGTGTAGTTTTATAAGAAAGTGTTCGCTTTTATTTCATTTTATTGTTAAAAATTTAATGATTGATTGTGTTTTTTATACATTTAGAAAGGAAATTGTTTTTTTAAGACATAATTTCCTGAAATAATTAATCAATCTAAATTCAATCTAGTGAAAAGAACTACTACCAAACCTACAGAAAACTCCAGAAGAAATTTCATTAAAAACACAGCCTTAGCCTCTTCATTTTTAATAGTTCCACGACATGTTTTGGGTGGCGTTGGCTACCTTGCACCAAGCGATCGTTTAAATATTGCAGCTATTGGAGCAGGAGGAAAAGGACAAAGTGATATTGTAAATGCATCGGTTAACGGAAGGGAAAATGTGATTGCTTTATGCGATGTTGATTTTTCTGGATCGGCGGCTGCCACCGTTAAAAAGTTTCCGAAAGCAAAATTGTATGCCGACTTTAGAGAGATGCTCGATAAAGAAAAAGATATCGATGCGGTAACTATTTCTACTCCAGACCACGTGCACGGACCTGCTGCAAAATATGCTATGGAGCGCGGAAAACATGTGTATGTGCAAAAACCAATGACGCATAATATTAAAGAAGCTCGTATGCTTACACAGATGGCTAGAGACCAAAAAGTGGTAACGCAAATGGGGAATCAAGGAGCTTCGAATCCGTTGCTAGATATGGTTCAGAAATGGGTAGACTCAGGGAAGTTGGGCGCTATTTCTAAAGTTGAGGTTTGGACAAACAGACCCGTTTGGCCGCAAGGAGGGGCTATGCCTTTACCCGATCCAAGTAAAAAGCCAGAGGCTTTAAATTGGGATTTGTGGTTAGGGCCTTCCGCTAAAACTGAATATATCCCGAATATACATCCGTTTAACTGGAGAGGTTGGTGGGAGTATGGAACTGGTGCATTGGGAGACGTTGGTTGCCATTTAATTGATATTCCGTTTAGAACTTTAAATTTAATGTATCCAAAAGCGGCAGAGTGTAGTGTAAGCTCAGTGTTTTCGCAAATGTGGACTCCCGATTATCACCCAGAGGGATGTCCGCCTTCATCTTTTATTTCTATTGATTTTGATGCTACGGACAAAACCAAGTCGCCTTTAAAAATGACATGGAGCGATGGAGGAATTCGTCCAGCACATCCAGATATTATTCCAGCAAATAGCGATATAGGAGGGAGTGGAAGTGCCAATGGTGTGTTGATTCATGGCGAAAAAGGGATTGTGTCTACAAATATAAACGACAGCTCTCCGTTAATGCCTAAGTTGTATTTAAACGACGGAACTACAGAGTTTGGTCCTGAGGTTGAGGAAATGCAAGAACCTGAATACGGTCACCAACGCAAGTGGGTAGATGCTTGTAAAGCTGGATTTAATAGTAAAGAACACAAGGCGCTTACTTCTTCTTTTGATTATGCGGGCCCAATGACAGAAACTGTTTTAATGGGGGATTTAGCAATTAGAAGTTATATGTTGAAGCGTGAAAATAGCAAAGGCAACGAAGAGTTCTTCGGACGTAAAAAATTACTTTGGGATGGTGAAAATATGAAAATTACCAATCTTGAAGAAGCCAACCAATTTGTTACAAGAACGTACCGCGAAGGTTGGCAGATGTAAAAATTAAAATATTGAAAGTCTGAGGCTGTTTTAATAAGATTCAAAACGTCATTTTAGATTTATTTTTCAGAGTCTCATCATATTTTTTAATAAGATGGGATTCTGAATCAATCTTAATTTGAAGAAAAATCTAATTTTTCAGGCAGTTTTGTATTTTTTCTATATTTGTTTTCAAATTTATGATGTAATGAAATTAGTTTATAGGTTAATTGCTCTTGTAGTATTTATGCAGTTTGTTAGTTGCTCGGGTAGCGATGATAATGCTTCGGAAGTGGAAGAACCAAATGTAGAAGTGGAGTTAGTTTATTATAATTACGAACTAAATATCGATGAAAACACATTTGTTTGGGAGTATGAAGTTAATTTTAAAAACACATCTAAAACCGATGCGCATGGTTATGCACAAATATATCATCGGCAAGGTACTGATGATAGCTACATAGAAACATATACTAATGATGGTAAAAGTAGATGTAATATTATAAAAGGTGGAGAGACCTGCGTATATACTTTTTATTTATCAGATAGTTACGATCCTGCTTTAATTTCACCTGACTTTGATCAGTATTTTAGTAAGGGAGTTTATATTTTTGATGCAGAATAATTTTATTTATCGTAAGGGAATTTACGAGTAGATTTTCGCATCATGGCTTCAATGATGTCGTACGTATTTTTACCAGACTTTCGAGTGATTACTTTTTCGTATTTCCACAAAAGCTTTCCAGTGTTTCCGTCACTTAATTTAATGGCAATTCTTCCGTAATCTGATGTTCCAGAAACAAAAGACATCAAGTCGAAATCGGTAGAAACGCCTTCAGAAATTAATGCATTCAGTGTTAAATCTCCAGAAATAATAGCATCTACATTTAGCATTTTACACAAATCTTGCGTGGTGTAAATATCTAAATTGAGTAAATCAATCCCTTCTTGAGAGAGAATTGCATTGGTGTTATTGATGTCTTGAAATTCGATTCGGTAATCTTTTCGTTTGTGCATTTTTAGGAAATACGTTTCCAATGCATTTTGTACTTCGTAGCCTTCTTTTTCTTGAAGTTTTTCTAATTGAGCATCAGATAAATCTTTATTTTCTAATTCTAACCGAGCTTCAAACGGAATAATAGCAACTGTTTTGTGGTCTTTGCTTAATTCATCAAAAGAGTCGCTTTGGTAAATTGTTTTTTGACTGTAACCAAAAGTGCTTACTAAAAGTGTTGCGAGTAAAAAAATGTAACTTTTCATTTATAAATCCCTCAAAAGGTTGTGAGTTTATCTTTGGTGGGCAAAAATATTGAAATATGATACGATTTCTTTAACTTTTGGTGTTGTATTTTCAATATTTAACGTTTCGTTTACAGCCAAAAATTACTTTTTAAAATACGTAGCTTTAAAAGTATTGGTATTTCCAACATTATCGGTAACTACAATTTCTAAATTGTTTTCGGTGTTTTCAAAATGATGATCGCTTAAATTGTACGTAAGCATGTTCTTTTTGTATTCGTACTCCACTAAAATCCACTCTCCATTGATTGTGGCGCGGTAAGTGTTTATGCCACTTAAATCATCGGTTATTTTAACTTTAATATCGTTGTGAGTAGATATCCATTGTCCGTCGCTAAAATTTATAGGTTTGATAGTTGGAGCTACCGAATCTTTTACAATTTTAAAGGTTCCAAGATTTCGAGTTCGCGTACTTAAAACATTTTCTTTTCGATACGTGTACTCATACGAATAATCGCCTTTGTCGGACACATGTGCAATAAAAAGTTTGTCTTTGTCTGCTGTGTTTTCATCTTTTAAAGGAATGCTTAACGTGTAATTGTCTTTTACAGGAATACTTTCGTTATGAACTACAATAGCATCGTTTTCGTCTTTTAAATTGATGAAAAAGTTGTAATAAAATGTGTTTTCAGGAAAAAACAAAGAAGCATCACCAACGGTAAAAATATTATCGCGATTTGCAATGAGGTAAGCACCTTCATTTTTAATTGAAGAGCTGTTTGTAAGTCCTTGTGCTGTGCCTTCAACAGGAATAATTACAGTGCTAGTATTTCCAGCTAGGTCTGAAACTTCCATAGTTATTTGGTAGTTCAAGCCATTGTTAATGTTAATAAGTCCGTTGTTTTCTCTCTTTTTATAGATGCTCAGTTTATTATAAGGCTCCACAAAGCATTTTTGAATTCGGTGTCGGTTTTCAGCATAAACAGGATAGTCAATTAAGGTGTTTATGTAACGACTTTCAGCAAAAGAAAAAGTCTCAAAATCATATTCAAAATATGAAGCGCCATTTACTTTAGTTGCAACTTTGTATGCCCCATTTTTATTGTAAGCCATATCAAGCTGGTCGTAGGTTTCAACTCCCAAACCGATGGTGCCCGAAGCGTAAATTTTATCGGCTAAAAGTGTCCCGTTAGGCTGTGGAGTTAGTCTAAGTTCGATAGGGTTTTTGGTATTGTTTATTGCTGAATTATCTCCGATAGGATATGCGTGAACACCCAAAATTCGCGGTGCTTTGGTGTCTTTTACGTGATAACCAAAAAGTAAAGGATTGATTGGTTTTTCTTGTGAATCTCGAAGTTCGAAATGCAAATGCGGACCCCCGCTACCACCAGTATTTCCACTTAGTGCTACGAATTGTCCTTTTGTTACTTTTAATTCATTTTCAGAAGGGAAAAGCTCTATTTCGTACGATTGTTTTTTGTATTGTTCTTTCTTTAAAAAAGCTTCAATTTCAGGAGAAAACTTTTGTAAATGTCCGTACACAGATGTATACCCGTTTGGGTGTGTAATATAAAGAGCTTTTCCGTAGCCATAATGCTGAACTTTTATTCTTGAAACATATCCTTCGGCAGCAGCATAAACATTTAAGCCTTCTCGTTGCTGAGTTTTAATATCTA
The DNA here is from genome assembly GCF_038433465.1 of Joostella sp. CR20. Lineage (NCBI taxonomy): Bacteria > Pseudomonadati > Bacteroidota > Flavobacteriia > Flavobacteriales > Flavobacteriaceae > Joostella > Joostella sp. CR20. The sequence continues at coordinate 201,861 of NZ_JAESVF010000002.1, forward strand.
TTCCTGAATGAAAATGGTTGGAACGCAATTCTCCAAAGGTTCCCGCTAAAACAAATTGAATATTTAAAGGCGATTGAAAATAATCTTGAGGATATTGATTTTGAGCGTTTGTAAATTGAAAAAATAAAATACAGATTAAAATGAAATAGCGCATGAATAGACAATTATGATGGCGTAAAAATAAATAAATGATGATTAACGTAGAAAAAACTATGCTAAAAACTTAAAATTGGTTATCTTAGTATGAATAGCATAAAGATTAAAAAAAGAAATTTTTACAAACTGTTGTGAAGTACGTAAAGGTATGTTAACTTTGTAAAGATATGTGTTGAATATTGCATGTATGAGTGAACTAATAGAAATTGTTGATTCTCTGGAAAATAAGATGATGAAGTTGCTTCAAAAATTGGAGCAACAACAAAAAATAAATCATCAATTAAAAGAAGAATTGGCGTATTCGAAAAATGAAAATAAGGATTTAGCCCTTTCAGTTATTCAATGGGAGGAAAAATATGAATCGCTCAAACTAGCAAATTCAATGCTTGGCAGTAATGAAAATAAAACAGAAGCTAAGCTTAAAATAAATACTTTAATTCGAGATATTGATCAATGTATTGCGCAATTATCCGAATAAAACGTTCTAATAATAATGGGAGAAAAGCTTAAAATCAAGATATCGATTGCAGATAGAGTTTATCCGCTTACTGTAGAGCCTTCACAAGAAGAAGGACTTCGTAAAGCAGCTAAAACGATTGATAATTTGATTAAGCAATTTGAGCAGAATTATGCCGTAAGAGACAAACAAGATGTATTGGCTATGTGTGCTTTACAGTTTGCATCTAAGGTAGAACAAGAAGGTATTGATGCGAATAAAACAAGTGAAGAGGTAGAAGAACGTTTAAAAAACTTAAACGCGATGCTATCGAAACACTTAAGCTGATAATAAAATGTTCTTTTAAATAAAATAATGTTACTGCCTACATTGGTTGTATTTTTTTGACAAACTCAACAAGTATTTTTTAAAAAAGGTGAGTTCAAGTTGTAAAAGCAAGCCGCTCCTCTGATTAGTTTCAGATAAAGGAATCGCGGATCCTTGATCAGTTTGGTAGCCTTAAACCTGTTTTTTGGAGTTTGTACAAAACTTCAATACCAATGTAGGCTTTTTTATTAAATATACATATGTAAAGATGGATACTACTATATTGATAATTGTAGGAATAGTTGGCGTTGCAATTGGGTTTGCAGTTGCCAAAATACTAGAAAAGAAAAATGCTACGAAACTAATATCTGGAGCAAAAAAAGAAGCTCAAAAAATATTAAAAGAAGCTAAAAATGAAGGCGAGAGTATAAAAAAAGATAAAATACTACAAGCGAAAGAAAAGTTTTTAGAACTAAAAGCAGAACACGAAAAAGTAATTATTTCTAAAGATAAAAAAATAGCTGAAGCCGAGAAACGCACAAGAGATAAAGAGTCTCAAGTTTCAAACGAATTGGCAAAAAGCAAAAAATTAAACGCCGAAATAGAGGCGAAAAATAAGGATTACGACTACCGTTTAGACTTTTTAGATAAAAAGCAAAGCGAAATAGAGAAGCTACATAAAAGCCAAATCGAACAACTAGAAGTAATCTCCGGATTGTCTGCAGATGAGGCTAGGGCACAATTGGTAGAATCGTTAAAAGCCGATGCCAAGAGTGATGCCATGGCATACATTCAAAATACTTTAGAGGAAGCAAAACTTACCGCACAACAAGAAGCTAAAAAAGTTATTGTAAATACTATTCAGCGTATTGGAACTGAAGAAGCGATCGATAACTGTGTGTCGGTATTTAACCTTGAGTCCGACGATGTTAAAGGTAGAATTATCGGTAGAGAAGGACGTAATATTCGTGCTTTAGAAGCTGCAACTGGAGTTGAAATTATTGTTGATGATACTCCGGAAGCTATTATTTTATCTTGTTTTGATTCAGTAAGAAGAGAGATCGCAAGATTATCGCTTCACCGTTTGGTAACCGATGGTAGAATTCACCCAGCGCGTATTGAAGAAGTTGTTAAAAAGACTAAAAAGCAAATAGAAGAAGAAATCATTGAAGTTGGAAAACGTACAGTGATCGATTTAGGAATTCACGGTTTACACCCAGAATTAATTAAAGCTGTAGGACGTATGAAATACCGTTCGTCTTACGGGCAAAACTTACTACAACACTCTCGTGAAGTAGCAAAACTTTGTAGTGTGATGGCTGCCGAACTTGGTGTGAATCCAAAAATGGCAAAACGTGCCGGACTTTTACACGATATTGGAAAAGTTCCAGAAACCGAAATGGAAACTCCACATGCTATTTTAGGTATGGAGTGGGCAGAAAAGTATGGTGAAAAGCCAGACGTTTGTAATGCGATTGGAGCTCACCACGACGAAATCGAAATGAAATCGTTATTAGCGCCTATTGTTCAGGTTTGTGATGCAATTAGCGGAGCTAGACCAGGAGCTAGACGCCAAGTATTAGATTCATACATTCAACGATTAAAAGATTTAGAAGAAATAGCCTTTGGATTTACAGGGGTTAAAAAAGCATATGCAATTCAAGCCGGTAGAGAGTTACGTGTTATTGTAGAAAGTGAAAAAGTAAGTGATGATAAAGCATCAGAATTATCTTTTGAGATTTCTCAAAAAATACAAACAGATATGACATATCCAGGGCAAGTAAAAATTACAGTAATTAGAGAAACAAGAGCTGTAAATATTGCTAAATAATATACTTTAATAGTTTGTGAAAAAGTCCAGCTTAGTGCTGGACTTTTTTGTTTTTACATGGTTCGGTCTGTTTTTAATAGTAAACTTTTTGTGTAAAAATGCGCAATAGTTGTAACTTAAAATAAGTATCTTTAAATTGCTGTTCAATAAACTCCTGCCGATGAAAATCAGAATTTTACTTATTACGATTCTTTCTTTATTTATTTTTCAGTCGTGTTCGCTTTTAAAAATTGAAAGCACTCAGGAGCCACTTACCAGAAGTCAACTAAATTCAAGATTAATTACCCAGAAATATATCGCCGACGCATCGGAAAGAGTGGAGTGGGCTGCCGATAGTATTATTTATGAAGAATCGGATTTTGAAATTCAGAAAAATGCCTATCGATGGAAATTAAAAACCTTAACCTCGTTACGAGAAGTCGGTTTTCAAACGATGCCGCAGTTGGCATTGCTTGATGCTTGGGCATTGTCGGTCTCGATGGAAACATTTTTAGCCTCAGAAAAAGCAACGCCTTTGTTTGGTGAATGGCAACCCTATGTTGTGAATGTTTCTAAAGTGAATGCTGTCGAAATTCAGAAAAATGCAAAGAGCTTATTGTCTGAAAAAGAATATAAAAACTTAGAAAAGCTGGTCAATAATTTTGTTGCAGAAAACCCTATTTACGGACTCAATTTTAAACATAAATCTATTAGAGAAACTTATTTGGCGTCTAATAACATTCCAGATAGTTTGGCGGTGCAAACCGTAGGAACGCTTTCTGAAGTTATGACGAATTTCTCCAATCGATTGGTGTATACTTCCGAAAGTACTGGTAAGCAATTACAATGGAATGCCGAATTGATGCTTCGCGAACAAGGCATAGATTCTGCGAGTTTACAAAGAGTTTTTAACAGTATGGATAGTAGTTTGGACAGACTTGTAACAACGGCAGAAACTACACCAGAAATGTTAGAGCAGTCTATCGTTGATTTTCGTGCGGATATGCAACAGCTTTTTTTAGGACTTCACAATGATATCGAAAGTTCTAAAGTGTTTTTTTCTACGGAAAGAGCCTCGATTGATACTATAATTTTAAGGGAACGAATTGCTTTTGATAGTTTGATTTTACGCGAACGTACAGCTTTATCTGAAGAAGTAAATGTGTTGGTGAAAGAAACTATCGATGAGACGATGACACATGTAAAAGGCATCATCCGGAGCGTGTTATTTTTTGTTATTTTGTTCTTTGTAATTATACTTTTTCTTCCGTTTTTGTTGGGATACTTTACGGGAAGAATTTTCCAAAAATCTAAAAATAAAAAAGACTAATGAGAATATTTCAAATTGCGTTACTACTAATGCTGTTTACTGGATGTAAAAACAATGCTAAAGACGCAAACACTTCCGAAGAAAAAGAAAATATAACAGTGAAAAATGATACAGAATTTCCGTTTTACGTAGGAACCTATACCAATGGAGATAGCAAAGGGATTTATAAATATACATTGAGTGCTGATGGAAAACTGAGTAAAGATAAGTTGGTTGCTTCTTCTGAAAATCCATCTTTTTTAGCGTTTTCGAAAGACCGTAACTATTTGTTGGCGGTAAATGAAAATGAAGTCGGTACCGTTTCTTCTTTTAAAATTCAGCCCGATACATTGCAGTTTATTAATAAAAGTTTGTCTGGAGGTGCGCATCCTTGTTTTGTTGTTGTAAATGAAAATGGTTTTATTGTAACTGCCAATTACAGCAGCGGAACTGTGGGCCTGTTAGAAATGGACGACGACGGTAGGGTGTCCGATTTGTTGTTTACAAATCAACATACAGGAAAAGGAACTCATGAGCGACAAGATGCTTCACATGCGCATTCGGTTTGGTTAGCGCCTACACAAAACGATGTTGTAGAAGTAGATTTAGGAACAAATGAGTTGTGGTTTTCGACCATTAATTCTGAGGGAAAAACGCTTGAAGCTAAGCAAAATCAAAAATTGACATTTGCTGAAGGTACTGGTCCGCGCCACATGACTTTTCATCCAAACGGAAAATGGGCATATGTGTTTGGAGAGTTAAATAATACGGTTGTAACATTGGCGTTAGACGAGCAAAATCAGTTTAAAGTTTTAAACACCTATACAACACTTCCAACAGATTTTAGTGGAGAAAACACAGGTGCAGATATTCATATTTCTTCAGACGGAAAGTTTTTGTACGCATCCAACAGAGGGCATAATTCGATTGCCGTTTTTGAAGTTTTAGAGGAAGGAAAACTTCAGTTAAAAGCGCATACTTCTGTGAGGGGCAAAGGGCCGCGTAATTTTTCTTTAGCTCCAAATGAAGATTATTTACTTGTAGCCAATCAATACACCAATAATATCATTTCATTTAAAAGAGATTCTAAAACAGGTTTGTTAACTTTTGTAGACGAAATAGAAGCGCCAACGCCAGTTTGTATTTTGTTTGAGTAAATCAAATTGTGTAATTGCTTTTTTAAGTATGCTCATAATATGTAATTGATAATTTTGTTAACAAAAAATTAAATATTTAATATTTTATGTTATTTTTGGTAGGAAACCACTAATTCTAAAAATTTAGAAACCTACCATGCCTAAAATACATCACCTATTTTTGTGGGTCATTTTTTTGACCACTTCTTTTTTGTATTCCCAAGAGTCGTCTAGGTTTAATTTTGTGAGCATGTTAAACGATGTTCCGAAGGTTGGTATTAATCATATCAATCAAGATGAGCGTGGTTTTATGTGGGTAGCTACCAATGGAGCTGGGCTGTATAGGTACGATGGAATTGATTATGATGCGTATCGGTATGTGCTAAATGACACCACATCGATAAGTAGTAGCATGGTGTATTGTACTTTTTTGGATTCTCAAAAAAGGCTTTGGGTTGGTACAGAAGAAGGTCTTAATTTGTATAATTCTGAGAAAGACCAATTTATAAGAATTTCAAACAAAAAATTTGAGGCTACATATAACGAAAGTATTTCTGTTAGACGAATTGTTGAAGACAAGCACGGAAATATAATTATTGGTACGTTTGGTGCAGGTCTATTTAAACTTACTGGAACTGAAAATTTTCAAATTGAAAAAATTAAAAGTAGTAGTTTAAATAAGGATGTTGCGCTTACAGTTGAGGCAATTACAATTGATAAATTTGGAAAAATATACATCGGTACAAACCTAGGAGTTCAAGAGTATGATGCAGAAAGGAACATCATAAAGCCAGTTGTTTTTTCTGATAATAAATTTATAAAATCGCAAGTAAAATCTATTGCTGTAGATCAAGACAATAACTTGTGGATAGGTTCTTTTTCTGAAGGAATTTATAAAGCTAGTTTTGTAGATGCTGAAAACGATTCGTACCGAAAAATAGAAAATTTCAATGTTTCTAAATATCCTATTTTTTCTCTTTTAGCTTTAAATGATGGCACCCTGCTTTGCGGAACCGAAAACGATGGTTTGTTTCATGTTGAAAAAAGTGGAGCGTTAATACACCAATACCGAACAAGTAAAAGCGATGAAAAGAGTTTGTTGTCCAATTCAATTTGGTCGTTGTATCAAGATCGAAACGACAAAATTTGGTTGGGATATTACAACAAAGGACTTGCTGTACACGATCAATTATACGATAAGTTTAATGGGCTTGAAAGTTTGTACAACAACAGTAACTCACTTCATTCAAGCTCGGTTACTTCAATTACACAAGATCAAACAGGAAAATTATGGATAGGAATGGATGGTGGAGGAATCGATATTCTGAATCCTAAAAAAAATACATACACACATATAAATACCAATTCGAGTTCTCAATACAGCGGACTCAAAAGCGATTATATCCAGTCTATTTTTATCGATAGTAAACAAAATGTATGGGCAGGAAGTTGGGATAAAGGAATTTTCATGCTGAAAAAAGGAAGTACTCATTTTGTGAATTATTCAATCGAAACTACAAAAGGTGATTTAGAGTCTGATGTGGTGGTGAGTTTTGATGAAGATACCAACGGAACAATTTGGATTTCTACATACCACAAAGGGTTGCATTCATTCAATCCGAAGACAGAGAAGTTCACGCACCATAATTCACCAGAATTTGAAGCCCATGGAATTTCCAATAGCGATGCTTGGAAAGTTCTAGTTGATGCTTCAGATGTAATTTGGTTGGGGTCAACAAATGGGTTGTTTAGAATTGAAAAAGAGTCAACTTCCGCAGTTTATAAAATAACATCGATGCGCGAACAAATGGAGGCTACCTACGGTAACTCTACTACTGCCAACCATATTCTTTCACTTTATGAAGCCGACGCAAATACACTGTGGATTGGTACCAAAGGCGCAGGGTTGTGTAAGTACGATAAAGTTTCGGGTACGTTTACGTGGTACAATAAGCTTAACGGATTGTTACTCGAAAATATTTGTGGAATTATAGCGTGTAATAACAATAATATTTGGGCCGCTGGAAATTCAGGAATTGTAAAAATCGATCCTGAAAACAATACGTTTACAAACTTTACAGTAAATGATGGTTTGTTGTCGAACGATTTTAATATGAATGCGAGTTATAAAAGTTCGAGCGGAGAAATTTATTTTGGAGGTTATGACGGAGTAGATTATTTCGATCCGACCAAAATAAAAATTAATACTACGGAAAACTTTTTATACCTCTCGGATTTAAAGATTTTTAATAATAGGGTGCTTCCTACGCATGATAAATCGCCATTAACCAAGGTTATTTCTGAAACCGATAGTATTTCGTTTAACAATAAACAATCGGTTTTTACTATTGAATATTCTGGGATAAATTACACACGTCCAGAAAAAAATGAATACGCTTATTACTTGGCGGGTTATGAAGACACTTGGAATTATGTAGGAAATGCCAAAAGTGCAACCTATACGAACCTCGATCCCGGAAATTATACTTTTAAACTAAAATCTGCTAACAATGACGGAGTTTGGAATTCTACACCTTTGGAATTGTCGGTTACAATACTTCCGCCGTGGTGGAAAAGTTCGTGGGCGCTACTCGGATATTTAGTAATGTTTTTTATGGGCGTATTTCTGCTGAATAAATTAACGCAAAGTAGAATCCGAAAAAAGCAATTGGCAAAATATGAAGAAGAAAAACATCAGCAAGAAATCGATTTAAACGAACGAAAGTTTCAATTCTTTACAAATATATCGCATGAGTTTAGAACTCCGCTAACCTTAATTATGAATCCGCTTCACGACATCATAACCAACGATGGCGCGTATCTACCAGAACGGATAAAAGCCAAACACAGAATTATTCAGAAAAATACAGCGAGACTACACAGGTTGGTAAATGAATTACTCGACTTTAGAAAATTAGAATTAAACAAGGTAACTGTAAAGGCTAAATCTTTTAATTTAATAGAATTGACAAAGGATGTTTTAAGCTATTTTAATGAAGAAGCTCGCGAGAAAAACATCGATTTAGACTTTACTTTCGACGAGAAAAATGTACCAGTTTGGGCAGATTATAGCATGATGGAAAAAGTTATATTCAACTTAGTTTCCAATGCTTTTAAAGCTACTCCAGAAGGCGGAACCATAAATGTTGCTCTGTACGCCAAAGACGATTTAGTAGCTTTTCCATTGGTTGACAAAAATTATCAAGCTAAAGCCATTGAACTTATAGTTTCAGATACCGGAATCGGAATTCCGAAAGGTGAAATTGCTAAAATGTTTGAGCGCTTTTATCAAGTTGATAGTCTGAATAAAACTTATTACGGAGGGACAGGAATTGGTTTGGAAGTAGTGCAAAGTTTTATTGAATTACACAGAGGGAAAATAGATGTTTCAAGTGAAGTAGGTAACGGAACTGTGTTTAAAATCACACTTCCGGAAGGGAAAAATCATTTAAAAGGAAGTGAGATTTATTCGGATACATACGAACAAAAACAAGTTAATAGAAATTATACTTCCGTAGTAACAATAATAGAAGACGAAAAGGAAATTAGCACAAAGGAGTTAGCAAATGCCTATACAGTTTTAATTGTTGAAGATAATATTGAGTTGCGTAATTACTTAAAAAACGAGCTGAAAAGTCAGTATAAAGTTTTAACTGCTAATCATGGTCGAGAAGGTTTTGATATGGCAAAAGAAGCGCTTCCTGATGTAATTATTACTGATGTTATTATGCCAGAAGTTAATGGTTTTGAACTGTGTAAGTTGGTGAAAACTGATATTCGTACGAGTCATATTCCGTTGTTGATGTTAACTGCAAAAGCAAAAATTGACGACCGTATTGAAGGTATCGAAATTGGAGCAGACGCCTATATGGTGAAACCTTTTGATATGCGCTTGTTGAAATTGCGTTTGTTGCAACTTATAACCAGCCGACAGCTCATTTTTAATAAATACTTTAGTGCAATTAGCGAGTTGCCAGTAAATGCAAACACCACTTCTTTAGACAAGGAATTTATCCAGAAAGCACTAAATTATATCAATGATAATATCGACGATTCCAACATTAGTGTAGAAACTTTGGCGGCTCATCTAAATTTAAGTAGAAGTCAGGTATACCGAAAAATTAAAGCACTTACCAATCAAACTGCCAACGAGTTTATTAGGAACATCCGTTTGCATAAGGCAAAAGTTTTAATTGAGTCTGGTAATACAAATATTAGCGATGTTTCATTTAGCGTAGGGTTTTCAACTTCTTCTTATTTTACTAAATGTTTTAAAAATTACTTCGGAATATTGCCAACTCAAGTGCAAGTAGAGGATAAGGTAGACAAATAGATTTTCGAGGCTTAGATATAAACTTCCGCAGTAATTATTTAGATAATAACTTTTACTGATGTAATCAACTTCATTTTGCACACGCTATTTTCAATGTAGCTGCTGTGATCATTTTGCTGTATGAGTTATTTCTTCTGATATATATCTTATAAAACCTACTCATTAGCTTCTCTTGTAACGATGAACTCTTTTTGTACTATTCTTATCTATCCATCCAACGCTTTTCAGTCTAAAGGGAGCCTTTTATATCGGTTTCTTAAAAAAGTTAATAATTCATTTTTTAAGAGATTGTTTGTTGTGAATTAAATAAATATGAGGTGTTGATTTTTAGATATTTATAATTCAGTAATAATTATGTTGCATCAAATACAACATTTGAAGCACACAACATTACTACTACAACGTTTGCAACAAATGTTATATACATTGCTTTAAGACTTCTATTTTTTCTCTAACGTTTTGTTAACATTTACGTAATGAAAAAAGATTTTTCAAAGTTTGGTTGGAGAACCATCAGCGAAGTATTACTAATCCTCATGATTATTGGGTTGCTTATTTTTTTAGTGTTCTTCGTTTTTTAAAATGATGTACTTCTTCAAAAAACACTTCAGAAAGGTCTTATTCAAAAACTAACTTAATTAACTTAAATTAATCAAAATGATGCTAAAGTTTAAATTCGCGATTATTGCTTTGGTTTTGGTGTGTACACAGTCATTGTATGCGCAAACAAAAACCATTTCGGGAGTCGTTACGGATGCTACAGGAGTTCCGATGCCAGGAGTTACAGTACTGGTTGAAGGTACTAGCAATGGTAGTAGGACCGACTTTGACGGTAATTATTCTATCGACGGTGTAAACGCTTCAGATAGTTTAGTATTTACGTATATCGGTATGGTTTCTCAAACTATACAGGTTGGAACGCAAACAACAATTAATGTTACGCTAGAAGAATCTATGGAGGCACTAGAAGAAGTTGTTGTTGTAGGATATGGAGTACAAAAGAAAGCGCTAACTACAGGTGCCAATGTAAATGTAAAAGGGGAGGATATTGCCAAGCTTAATACAGGAACAGCAATGGAAGCACTTCAAGGGGTAACACCAGGGGTTACGGTTTCTAGAAATAATGGTGCTCCAGGAGCAGGAACTAAAGTTACTATTCGTGGTCTTGGAACTATCGGGAATTCTAATCCGCTATACATTGTAGATGGAGTTGCGGTAGGAAATATCGACTATTTAAGTTCTGGAGATATTGAGAGTATCGATGTATTAAAAGATGCTGCTTCGGCTGCAATTTATGGTTCTCGTGCTGCCAACGGTGTAGTTTTGGTAACTACGCGCCAAGGTAAAAAGGGAAGACAAGCTCAAATTCATTATGAAACGTATTATGGGTTTCAAAATATCTACAAAAACTTAAGTCCTCTTAATGCACAAGAATACATGTACATTATGGACGAAGGTCGTGTAAACGATGGTTTAGCGCCAAACAATTGGGAGGCCATGATCAAAAATAACAGTTGGTTGAACAATACTTATCCTGGGCAATTAGGAACTCAGTTAGGAGAAGAAGTTTGGGCTATGCTACAAAACGGTTGGGAAGGAACCAATTGGATAGACGAAATGACTTCTAAAAATGCACCAATTTCTAATCATGCAATCAGTATTACTGGTGGTAATGAAGATATTACATATTCTTTGGGAGCTTCTTATTTCGATCAAAAAGGAATTATAGGTGGCGATATTACAGATGCAGGATTTAAAAGACTTACAACACGTCTAAATACAGAGTTTGTTCTTTTTAAAAACGATAGTCACAGTATTATTACGGTAGGTGAAAACTTTACGTATTCGCAATCGGAAAACAGAAGTGTTGCCACAGGAAATATTTATTGGAACGACCTACACAATGCCTTGGTTCAACATCCTTTAATGCCTGCTTATTGGGCAGATTCTCCAGATCAATACGGATTTACACCAACAATGGATGGAATTTCTAATTTTCAGCACAATCCAATAGCTGTTTTGTATTACAGACATAATTATGCAAACCTAGGAAACACAGGAAACACAATTGTTGGAAATGTTTATGCTGAAATTGAGCCGCTTAAAAACTTAAAGTTTAGATCTTCTTACGGAATCAACGCTTGGTTTGGACACAGTAGATCATGGGCGCCAACCTACGCTTTAGGAACTTTATACGGTAATGCTACAGATGGAGTTACACAAAGTCAGTATTTAGGAAACAATTCAACTTGGACAAATACAATCTCTTACGATGCTACTTTTGGAGATCATAAGTTAACAGCCTTAATTGGTACAGAGGTTTATAAAAATGAAATTAATACTGAAGTAGGAGGAACTAAATCTGATTCTAGATTTGGACTTCCAGATTATGCTTTCTTAAATAACGTTGATAAAACTGTAATCGGAGCGATTGATACATGGGGAGCCGATTGGGCTGCTGGTGGTGGCGGATTATTGTCGTACATGGCAAGAGCACAATACAACTATAAAGAAAAGTATTTATTTTCTGCTACAATGCGTGCCGATGGATCTTCAAACTTTGCTGAAGGGAATCGTTGGGGGTATTTCCCTTCTGTTTCTGCAGGATGGGTAATCAGTCAGGAAAACTTCATGAATAATTCAAATAGCTTTGTGAAATTAAGAGCAAGCTGGGGGCAAAATGGTAACCAAAGTATCGATAACTTTATTTATAGCTCAAGTATCGCTTACTTAAATCCGGGATATTACTTTGGAGATACTAAACCTATTTCTGGACCAACTGGGGTACCAGCACGTGTTACAAATCCAGATGTTACTTGGGAAACTTCAGAGCAGTTAAACTTTGGTTTAGACACTCGTTTCTTTGATTCTAGATTAGCATTTACAGTAGATTGGTATAAAAAAACAACCAAAGACTGGTTGGTGTTAGCTCCAATTTTAGGAACTTCAGGAGCTGGTGCTCCATATATAAACGGAGGGGATATCGAAAATAAAGGTTTTGAGGTAATGTTGTCTTGGAATGACAAAGCGGGAGACTTTTCATACGGTGCAACAGTAACTGGAGCATATAATAAAAATGAAATTACACGTATAGCAAATGCAGACGGCGTAATTCAAGGGCAACCACACATTCTTTCTCAAGGAACTGCTTATATCTCTAGAGCCGAAGTTGGTTATCCGATAGGTTATTTCTACGGATACGAAACAGACGGAATTTTACAAAATCAAGATGAAGTAGATGCGTATGTTAAACCTACCGATGGAACTCCATACTTTAGTGATCAACGTCCTGGAGATGTTCGTTTTGTAGATCAAAATCAAGATGGAGTAATTGATGAAGCCGATAAAACAATGCTTGGAAATCCAAATCCAGATTTTGAATTGGGTATTCAATTGAATGCAGAGTACAAAGGCTTTTACACCAATGTTACCATGACAGGAAAGTTTGGAATGCAAGTGATGCAATCATATCGTTCGTTTGCCGACAATCCAAACCAAAACTATACAACCGATATTTTTGATCGTTGGCATGGTGAAGGAACTTCTAATACAATCCCTCGTTTAAGTTCAGTATCAAACAGAAATACAAACTGGATTTCAGATATCTATATGCACGATGCAGACTATTTGAGAATTAGTAACTTAACAGTTGGATTTAAATTAGGAGAATACCTTAATAATGTAAATTACATTAAAGACATCAATATCTATGTAGCGGTAAACAACCTTTACACTTTTACAGGATATGATGGAATGGACCCAGATGTTTCTTACGGAGGAAACGACGATACAGCATGGGCTTCAGGAGTAGATTTAGGGTTATACCCATTGCCGAGAACTGTCATGTTAGGACTAAGTGTAGACTTTTAATAAAAAATAAAGACAATGAAACGAATTATATATAGTATCTCAATAGCTGTTATTACAGTAGTTACGAGTTGTAACGATGATATTTTAGATACAGAAAATCTTTATGAAAAGAGTTTGGATAATTACTATCAAACTCCAGATGATATAGATGAAGCCATGTCGGGAGTATACAACGCTCTATATACGGCAGGTGTTCATAGCGACGAAAGTATTGCTGCCAACTTAATGTCAGATATGATGCTTGGTGGTGGTGGTCCCGATGATAGATCAGCTAAAAATGTGGATAGCTTTCAAGATCCAGAAGAAGATACTTATAGAGATCTTTGGATTGAATCTTATAATGGAATTACACGTTGTAATGCTATTATTGAAAAAGTAGAAAACACCGATTTTTCATCGCATTTTAATAGTGATGCAGAAGCTCAGTCTTTCAAAAATCAAACAATAGGAGAGGCGTATTTTATGCGAGCATTTTTCTACTTTAGAGCAGCTAAATTTTTCGGAGGAATGCCTTTAATTTTAAAGATAGACGATCCTAGAGATGTAGCAAGAGCTTCTTATACTGAAACCTATGCGCAAATTACTGCCGATTTACTTGCGGCAATCGACTTAATGCCAGCTACTCCTTTTACGTCTATTCCGACTGCGAGATATGGACATGCAAACAAATGGGTTGCAGAAGCTTATTTAGCAAAAGCATTTTTATACTATACTGGATATATGACTAATATTGAAGGGCAGGCTACAAGTACTTTACCGCTTCCAGATGGAGGTTCGGTTTCTAAGAGTCAAGTACTTTCATATCTAGATGATTGTATCAATAATAGCGGACACGCACTTGTTGATGATTTTAGAAACTTATGGCCATATTCTTATGTTAATGAAAGTGCTGGTCAAACTGTATTGCCGTGGGCAGAAGATGAAGGTTTAATGTGGGTAGGACAAGATGGTTTAAACCCAACTTTCGGAACAGGGAATACTGAGTCTATGTTTGTGTTGAGATATACAACTACAACATGGGATTGGGGGCAAGAATACAACAACCGTTTACCGCTATTCTTCGGAATTAGAGATAACTCATTAGTACCTTTCGGACAAGGATGGGGATGGGGTTCTGTAAATCCTAAATTATGGAATAATTGGGATGATGCAGATCCAAGAAAAGAAGGATCTATTATTCAGTTAGGAGATGCAAATCAAGGATTAGCAGATTATCAAGCGGATAAAGGAGATCATGAAACAGGGTTGGTAAATAAAAAGTATACAACGCTTCAACACCCAGATCCAGATCCAGATGGTGATGACGGAATCAAAGGAATGTTTTATTTCTTATACGATATGAATAACGGAGATCCATTACAACTTTGGGCAGCACAAGATTTTATTTATATGCGTTTTGCCGATGTGTTATTAATGCATTCTGAAATTTCTGAAACTGCAGATGGATTAAATGCTGTTAGAAATAGAGCAGGATTGAGCTCGATAGGATATTCATTAGAAGCTCTAAAAGAAGAAAGATTACACGAATTTGCTTTCGAAGGTTTACGTTGGTTTGATATCGTAAGATGGGGAGATGTTGAAAGTGCTTTTGGAGATCAAATAGATGTTAGAAACTCTGGAGTTGATGCAAAGTATAGTGTAAAATACAGACCAGAAACTAAAGGTTTAGTACCTGTACCAGAAACCGAAATTAGATTATCTAGTGGAGCTTATGAACAAAATCCTGGTTGGTAAGATGTTAACTTTAAAAATTAAAGTCATGAAAAAAAATGAAATATTAAAAATATGGTTTGCATCGCTGGTATTGGTATTAGTTGCATGTCAACCCATTGAAGATAGAGACGAGCTGCAAAATAGTGTAGATGTTGCAGGCGTAGAACTTATCGCTACACAAAGTACCCCAGGTGGGAACAAAGTAGAACTAAATATGGTTACTGAAGGTGTTACTGGATACTGGGATTATAATCTAGGTACAGCTTACACCAATAGAGTAGAGTTTGTGTATCCAATTCCTGGGAAGTCTACTTTTACGTTTACAGGAACACTTGGAGCCGAATTTTTCTCTAAAACAATCGATGTTCAAATAGATCAATTAGATAGTCCATTAGATCAAGATTGGTACGATTTGGTTAGTGAAAATACAACCGAAGGGAAAACTTGGGTTTTTAATGGAGGACCATCTGCCGACGGTGGAAAATGGTGGTATATGTCGCCACCAAACGATCCTTCTGCATGGGAAACCGCATGGTGGAATGCTGCAGGAGATTGTTGCCCACCAGCCGATGCTGCTGGGAAAATGGTATTCGATCTTGATGGAGGTGCTAACTATACTTATTATGCTGATGCTTCTGGAGAACCTCAAATGGGAAGTTTTGTTTTAAGTGTTGAAAATCAAACTTTACAGGTAAAAGGTGCAAACATTTTAGGTGCCGAGCAAGGTAACCCAGATGGACTGTACACTATTATTTCCTTAACAGAAGACGAGTTGGTTTTATATGTGCCTAACAATGCTGGAGGAACAGGTTGGACATGGATATTTAAAGCAGAATAATGTTAATTATTAAACGTGTTTAGTGTTATTGTTATAAACGGTTAATTTATTTAATTAAGTTAGCTTTGATTGCGGAAAGCCTCATTACTTTATAGTGATGAGGTTTTCTTTTTGTTATAAGTTTACGTCATAATTAGCCAAAAGCATAAGTGTTTTTTATACTGAAAATACAGCTGTGGATGTTTAGTTCCTTTCTCAGTATTGAAGAAAGTGTGGTTGAAGCTTGATGAATTAACTTTATAAAAACATCAATACAAGGGCTACGTTAGACGTAAATGTTATAAACCAAATCAGCCTACCCTGAGAACGAGGTAGGCTGAAAAACAACAAATTAAAGGCGGTGCTTTAAAAGCGACTTACACTATTTTTAAGGTTGGTAGTATATCATGGTGCTGTCTATTACTTTATATTCGGTTTCGTTAGCTTCTCGATATGTTACTTCAACATCATTCCAGTCGGATGCCCAACCTTTTACCAAATTGTTTAAGTATAAAATTTCAATAGGATGTTTTCCTTTTTTAAGGGCAATAGTACCTTCTAGTGGAAATCTTTTTATTGTATATGTAGGATTGATGATAAGCGAATTGGCTATTTTTACTTGTTCTTGCTTGCTAGCAAAATAGTAAACTCCGTCTTCTTTTATATCGATAAAACCTTTCAAGAAAACAGCTCTAAATTGAGTGGTGTCTATTTCTTTACCCCAATCAAAAGTTACATTGGCATCTTTAATATTTTTAATAACTGTTTCATTTGAAGGAGTACCAACAATATCTTCAGCCTTTACAAAATGCCCTTTTACAGTACTCATTTTAATTCCTGGTTGTAAACCATCAATATTTTCAGCTTCTTTTATATGAGTTTTCTTTACCGTTAATTTTCTTACAGTACTCACTTTTCCTGTTGGTAGTACAGATGCAATTTGCAGGTTTGTATCTTCAGTAAAAATAAAAGGTTTTGTATATGTTTCACTACTCGGTGTAGGCGCACTTCCGTCTAAAGTATACACCATTTTAACAGGGTGTGTTGTGTTAAAACTTAAAGTAACACTGTCAGTAAACACAATATTGTTGGCAGTTGGCCCTTCTGGTAACGGAATATGATAGTTTATTTTATAAGCATCCAACGTAGGGTAGAGGGCGTCCAAACGTGTTAAAAAGTTACTGTAATCTTTTGTCTTTTCGCCACTCCAAGTAAGTTCTGCAATTGCAATAATTCTCGGGTAAGCGTAGTATTCTATGTCTTTTCCTTCGTAGGCATACTCGGTCCAATGGTTTCCTTGCATCCCCAAAATATGCTTTTCTTTATCTTTATTTATTGCTGAAGGAATAGGGTTGTAGTCGTAAACTTTTTCTAACGGAATATACCCGCCATGCGCCATCGGCTCTACGCGATAATCTCCTTGATGAAAATTTAAATAAGCATAGCTTGTGGGAGTCATGATAACATCATGTCCTGCATTTGCAGCTTTGATACCACCTTCTTCGCCTTGCCACGACATAATGTTGGTTGTTGGGGTAATTCCACCTTCTAAAATTTCGTCCCAACCAATCATTATTTTATCGTGTTTTTGAATGATTTTTTCCACGCGAGCCATGAAGTAACTTTGTAATTCGGCTTCATTTGCTAAACCATTTTCTTTAATTCTTTTTTGACAAAGCTTACATGTTTCCCATCGTTCTTTTGGTGCTTCATCGCCACCTGCGTGGTAATATTTGTATGGAAAAAGCGGTGTTATTTCATCATAAACATCTTCAATAAAAGTGAAAACTTCTTCTTTTCCAGCGCAAAAAATATTGTAATCAATTCCCCAAAGTTCGCGAGGTTCGTAAGTTATATGTTCGTTACAAGCAAGCTGTGGATAGGCTGAAAGTGCCGCAACTGCGTGCCCAGGAGTTTCTATCTCTGGGATTACATCTATAAAACGCTCTTTGGCATAGGCAACAACATCTTTAACATCTTCTTGAGTATAAAACTCACCTTTGGTTTTAATTCCTTTTGTGATGAGTTCTGGGTATTTTTTTATTTCGATGCGCCAACCTTGATCGTCGGTTAAGTGCCAATGAAATTTATTTATTTTGAAAAGTGCCAGTACATCGAGTTGTTTTTTAATTTCTTCAACGGTAAAGAAATGACGAGAAACATCGATATGAATACCTCTCCAAGGAAATTCGGGAGCATCATTTACGGTTAATGTTGGAATTTGAATGGCGCTAACCGAACCTTTATTTTCTTCTGAAGTAATTGGGAGCAATTGTAAAACCGATTGCATTCCGTAGAAAATACCTCTTGCAGTTTTTGCCTCCACCGAAATTTTATCTTTTTCGATATTTAAATGATAACCTTCGTCATTAGCAATAGCATCGTTTATTTTTAAGCTGATATTAGTACCCGCTGAGGTTTTATCCAACTGTGTTTCTATTCCTGTATGTTGGGCTATTTTATCTTTAAAATAAGTAATAACGCTTTGCAATTCTTCATTTTCAGTAGAAAAATAAGTTGAATTATCTAGTGTAAACAAAGCATCGGTTACATTAATTTCTTGTGGTTTTGGCGTGATAAAAGCATTGGTGTTTGTAACCACAGTTGGTTCTGAGTTTTTACATCCAACACAAATAATCAATACAATAAAGAGGTGTTTTAGGTTCATAACTTTAAGGTTTAAGCTTGGATATTTTGACCTGCAATGTATTTTACAAGTCTGTCGATTGGTTTTCTAACAAAAGTGCTGGCTCTATATCCTTTTTCTTTAAGTTGTTTGTTGATAATATCTTGCGAATAATATGCAATGGAGCCTACAAAATGCACAGGAGTTTGCTGTAATTCTTCGTGATAATGCGTTAAATAAGTATTTATAAAAGTAGCAATAGTGTGACTTAGCAATTGCTCGATATAAGGATCGTTACGGTGTTTAAAAGCAAAACGAGCGAAGGACGCTAAGTACTTATTTGGGTTTTGGTTATGGTATAATTGTTGGAAAACTTGATTCATATCGGTAGTGAAATCCTTTTCAAAAACGTTGGCAATATGTGCAGGCATTTGTTTGTGGTAATACCCACGAAGTAATTCTTTTCCGATGTAATTTCCGCTACCTTCATCTGATAAAACATAACCAAGTGAAGGAATTTTTTGAATGATATTAGAACCGTCAAAATAGCAACAATTCGATCCTGTTCCTAAAATGCAAATAACTCCAGGAGCGGCCGTAGTGGCGTGAATGGCAGCAATAACATCTTCTTTAATACTGATGTGGTATGCGTTTTCAAAAACATTTTCTAGTATAAGTTTCATTTTTTGGTCGGCACTTTTAGTACCACAACCAGCACCGTAAAAATGAATTTGTGTAACGAGGGTTTTATAGGGGTCTAGGTCTTTATTATTCTGAATGATACTTATAATAGCTTTGTCGGACAATGCCATAGGGTTGATTCCTTCGGTTTGCGAAGCGAGTAATTGTTCTCCTTTTTTATCGGCAAGTATCCAATCGCATTTTGTCGATCCACTATCAGCAATTAAAATCATGTTTTTTATATTTTTTATTAAGAAATAAGACTGTTTCTAAGGTAGTTAAATAAGTTTAAATAGCCCCTTCAAACGAAGGGGCTACTCTTGAAAAAACTCAAGAAGCTAACTGTAAACTAAAATTTAAAAATGGTACCTTTTAAAGGCTTCAATGGCTTCGTATTCTGCAAGCCCTAAATTGTCGTACAAAACAGCTGTATTTCTATTTCTTTCTTGGGCACGTACCCAAAACTCTCTAGCATCTTCTCCTTGAAACATCACGCGGTCTTTTTGAGATTGATGGAAGAGAATTGCATTAATTTTTTTATTCATTTCGTCTGGACTCAAAGGAACTGCCATTTCGATATCGGCAATGTCCCATTCGTGCCAAGCACCACGGTAAAGCCAAACCCAACAGTCTTCCATAAACGCTTCGTGCTTAATTTGCTCGATACTTTCAAAAATAGCATCTAAACATAATTTGTGCGTTCCGTGGGGATCGGCAAGATCTCCAGCAGCATATATTTGGTGTGGTTGCACACTTTTAATAAGGTCTGAAATGATTTGAATATCTTCTTGCCCGATAGGGTTTTTCTTCACTTTTCCAGTTTCGTAAAATGGCAAATCTAAAAAGTGAACTTGCGAATCGTCTAAACCTACGTAACGTGTTGCTCCGTACGATTCCATACGACGAATTAACCCTTTAAGTTTACGAGTTTCGAGGCTGTCTTCGTAGGCTGTAGTTTTCGAACTTAAAAACGAAATTACTTTTTTAAAGTCGTTGTCGTCTTTATTACTTTCCATTTGAAGTGCTACTTCTGCAAATTTTAGAGCTTCTTCATCAGTTACAGCAATATTTCCAGAAGTTTGGTAAGCTACATGCACTTCGTGCCCTTGATCGATAAGTCGGGAAAAAGTTCCTCCCATCGAAATAACATCGTCGTCTGGATGCGGACTAAAAATGATAACTCTTTTCTTTTCTGGAGATTTTCGTTCAGGTCGGTTTGTATCATCGGCATTTGGTTTCCCTCCAGGCCAACCCGTAATGGTATGCTGTAGCTTATTAAATATTTTAATATTGAGGTTGTATGCAGAGCCTTCAATGTTGAGTAGCCCAGCCATTCCGTGCTCGTTATAATCTTTTTCGGTAAGCTTTAAAATAGGCTTTTGCATTAATTCGCTTAACCAAGTAACCGCTCTCACTTTAAGATCGTCGGTCCAGATACATTGACTTACAATCCACGGAGTTTTGATTCTAGTTAGGTCAGACGCAGCTTCATCATCTAAAATCATAGTTACATTTTCATGATTTTGTAAAAATGTAGCAGGAATATTAGATGTTACTTGCCCTTCAATAGTTTCTTTTACGATGGATGCTTTTTTATGTCCCCAAGCTAACATAATAATTCTTTTAGCTTTCATAATGGTACTAACCCCCATTGTGATTGCTTTTTTAGGAACGTATTCAATTCCGTTAAAATCAGAAGCAGCATCTCTTCTTGTAACGTGGTCTAGGGTAATGATTCTCGTTCCAGAATTTTTATGTGATCCTGGTTCGTTAAACCCAATGTGTCCTGTACGTCCAATTCCAAGTAATTGAAAATCTAATCCACCGAGTTGTTTTATTTTTAAATCGTAATCAATGCAATATTGATCTAATTCTTCTTGTGGAGTTTCCCCTGAAGGAATGTTTATATTTTCAGGGTTAATATCTACATGATCAAACAAATGTTGATGCATAAAGTAGTAATAACTCTGACGGTTTTCTGGTTCCATAGGGTAATACTCATCGAGATTAAAAGTAATTACGTTATGAAAACTGAGTTCTCCTTTTTTATGAAGATTTACCAATTCTTCGTAAACCTTAATAGGAGAAGATCCTGTTGCAAGACCGAGAACACAAGGCTTCCCTTCTTGCTGTTTTTCTTTGATAAGCGCAGCAATTTCGTGTGCTACCAATATTGAAGCATGGTTAGAGTCCTCGAAAATTTCGTTGTGAATTTTCTCGAATTTCGTGTCTTCAAACTTACCAACTTGTTTGTACTTAATTTCTTGTATCATTTTATTATAGCCTTTTTTATAGCGCTTCCTCGTTCTTTTTTTTATTGAAGTTGTCTAAAAAATAAAGGTTGAAAATTCATTTTTCAGACAACTTATTTACTATTTAAAGCAATTTCTAACTAGAAACTATTTACACCAGTATCCCACCAAAGGCGAGTACCACCGTTATCAGCTCCTTTTAAGAAAGAAACAGCTTCTTCAACATTTGCTCCGTTGGTATTTTTTTCTGAATCTACAAAGTTGATACGTCTTACTTGAATATCTGTATCGATAGTTCCGCCGCTGTTATTGATTACTACAGGGAATATTTTTGGATATCCAGTTCTACGGAATTCACTCCAAGCTTCTTGACCATCAGGGAATGTTGCAATCCATTTTTGTGTGATAATTTGCTCCAATTGCTCTTCTTTTGAAGCAGTAGCATCGTAAGCAATTTTCACATCAGTTTCATATGCGTAATTATTGGCTGCATTTACAGCATCAACATAATCTGCAGGCGAACTTGTAGCATCAGCAATATATTCTTCTACTCCAGCAGCACCATGTTGTGCAAATGAAGCACGAATACCACTTTCGTAATTTGATTGAGCATCGCCAGCACCAGCCCATCCTCTAAGAGCAGCTTCGGCTTTTAAGAAGTAAACTTCTGCGGCTGTCATCCAATCTTTTGAAGTTAATCCACCTAAATATGAACCTAATTTTGAGTGGTCTCCATATTGCGATTTTGCTTCCATTTCAACTCCCATTCTAATTCCTTTGTATTCTCCTTCAACACCATTTCCTAGCGCAGGTTGGAAGTAAGTTTCTAAACGTCCGTCGTTAAAACCTTTTAAAATAGATTCCATTTCGGCAGACATTCTAATATCTCCCCAACCTTCGCTAATGGTAGCTAATGGGTGGATAAACCCTTGCATATCGATAGACATATTATCTGTGTCTAACAAACCAGCGTCGCTCGATAAAGATTTTTCTCCTTCTGTTTTTGCTAAAGCAGGATCTACGTTAGAAACTCTAATTGCTAAACGCAGACGTAGCGAATTGGCAAATTTTCTCCACATAGCGATATCTCCACCAAAGTCAGAAAGATCGAAAGGAACAAATTGTGCTTGCCCTTCAAAAGCTTTTAACTCATCGATAGCAGTTCCTAGATCTGCAAAGAAAGTTTTGTAAGCTTCTTCTTGTGAATCGTACTTTCCAGTAGTTTCGTAATCGTTGTATTTTGAATATCTAATAGGACCAAAAACATCCGAAATTCTGTGCATTGCCATTACCTTGATAATATCTGACAGATACGAAAACATTTTAGAACTTTCGTCTCCAGCCAATTCTACTTGCTCGTCTATTCCTCTGGCGTACGGCATAACTCCGTTTCCAGTGTCGGCATTGTAAGCATCTGTCCAAATAAACTGGTTCCATCCACTATTTAAACTATAAGTTTGGTTGTTGATGTTTCCAGCAAATGGTGTAGGCGATGTCATGTAACCCGAAAATACATCGGCGTTTAAGTTGTGTTGTAATTGGTAATTCCATGCTGGCTCAATACGAATTACATTGGCAAACATAGGAGGAAATTTAGCTCCGATGTTGTTAAAACGTTGTTGTAAGCTTTCGTTTGATATTCCGTGCGGATCGGTATTGATGTCTTCAAAATCTTCTGTACAGTTGGTCATGCTGAATGCAAGGACAGAAGCGAGTGTATATGTTACTAATTTTTTCATTTTTCTTAGAAATTAACGTTAATATTTAACCCGATACTTCTTGTAGAAGGTTGGTTGTAAATGTCTACTCCTTGCAATCCTATACCAGTACTTGCTGCAATGTTTGGATCGAATGGAGCATCTTTATAGAAAAAGAAAAGATTGTTGGCAATAAGCGAGAGATTTACTCTTTGGATGAAACTATCGCTAAATGATAAGCGGTATCCAACAGAAAATTCTCTTAAACTAACATTGGTTGCATCGTACACATATTCTCCAAGCATACCAGCTCTACCACCAACAGCAGTGTAGTAATCTTGTGCAGAAATTTGAGATGCATTTCCACTTTCGTCAACAACGTTAACCATTCCTCCGTTGCTATTTCTAGCGTCTGCAGTAGCTTGAGAAACTCCGTAGTAATCGTTAATAGCTTCTGTAACACTCACTACATCACCACCAAATTTTCCGTCAATTAAAAAGTTAACAGTAAATTTTCCTATGTCGAATGAGTTGTTCCAACCTAAAGTGAAATCTGGTTGAGCATGCGCTACTGTTTCAAAATCTGTAGAAAGAAGCGTTCCAGAATCGCTAACTACAGGAGTTCCGTTTTCATCTCTTACTAATGAACGCGCTTTGATACTACCAAAATCTTCACCTTCTATTAAAGAATATTCATAACCGTTTACACCACGAGCTGTTATAATTGCTTCGCCATCTTGTAATGAAGGATGAACAGAAATTACTTCGTTGTCGTTTTGAGCGAAGTTAAGCGCTGTATTCCAAGTGAAGTTGTCGTTGGCAATTGGTTTTCCGTTTAAAACAATCTCAAAACCTTTGTTAGAAATTTCTCCCGCATTCACGATGTTTTGAGAGTATCCGTAAGGATTTGGTTCAGCTTGAATGTAAAATATTTGATCTGTAGTTTTTGTGTCGTAATATGTAAAATCGAAACCTAAACGACCTTGAAAAAAGCGCCATTCAGTACCAATTTCAAATGATTTTTGTCTTTCTGGTTTTAAAGTTTCTCCTTCTATTGGGGCAAAAACAGGCGATCCTACATTAGGTCCAGTTGTAGAAATTTGATTTAAAGGAATTGTAGCATACACAGGAATATCTTTTCCTACCTCTGCATACGAAGCTCTTACTTTAGCAAAAGAAATTGCTTCTGGCATAGTGAACATTTCTGATAAAACACCAGTTAAACCAACAGAAGGGTAGAAAAACGCATAGCTATCGGTTCTTGCTAGGGTAGAAGACCAGTCGTTTCTTCCTGTAATATCAAGGTAAAGCATTCCTTTATAATCAAAGTTTGCAGAACCAAAAACCGACTGTACTTCTCTGTTTCCAACCGACTGACGCATGTTGTTGGTTGTTGCAACATTGGCAAGTGTGAAAATGTTTGGATAGTTAAGTCCAACACCATCTCTACCAGAATCGATAAATAATTGATCTCCGATTTTATACTTTGTTAAACTAGTACCTAAAAGCGCACTAATAGTAAAATCTTCAGAAATATCTTTATTGTAGTTTGCAATTAAATCGATGTACTGCTGAGTGTTTTCAGTTTTTTCATAAATGTATCGACCGTTATCTCCCGAGTTATTCGTGTCGGTTCCTGCATACATTTGCTTGTCAAAAGTAAAGAAAGACTTGTCGTAGCTTCCTCTAGATTGTAAAGAAAAATCGTCTGTAATTTGATACTTAACAGAAACATTTGCTAACACACGTTGTGCAATATCTTTACTTTGGTTTCTATGGATTAACCAATATGGATTTTGCTGAATTGTTTCGTCAAACGAAGTAGCATATTGATCCATCATATTTGTAGTAGTGTTGAAATACTCAAATTGGTTTTTGTAAGTATCTCTACTGATGCCTACTGGATGTAAGTAAACTCCTGTGAGAGGGTTAGAGTATAATCCGTTTGTAGGACGGTTCCAAATACGTTGATCTGATAAATTGATACTTGCAGAAACATCAATTTTTTCATCTAAAAATTTAGCAGTTTCTCTAAGTGTAAGGTTGTTTCTGTTTAAACGGTTTTCAGGAATAACTCCTTCACCCATTGTATTTGCATACGAAAAGTATGTTTGAGCTTTTTGGTTTCCTGCAGTTAATGATAAAGAGTTAATAGAAGTAAAACCAGTATTGAAAAAGTCTTTAGCATCGTTGTCTAAACCATCTGCTTTTGCTCCCCAAGATTTTGGATCGGCAACACGACCATTTTCTGTAATTGGTTGTCCTACAGAAGCCGATTGGTATTCGTCTTGAATTTTTGGTAACGACATAACATTGTCTACAGTAAAACTAGAATTGAAGTTTACAGAAAGTGCTCCGTCTCTACCTTTTTTAGTAGTAATTAAAATAACACCATTTGCTCCTTGGCTACCATATAAAGCCGAAGCCGATGCTCCTTTTAATACAGTCATGCTAGCAATATCGTCTGGGTTAATCATCGACATAGCATCTCCACCGTCTCTGTTTCCTGTTTGTCCTCCAAAGATATCGGTGTTTGGCTCTGCTCCGTTAGATCCGTTACCGCTGTTTAACATTGGTACACCATCTATAACATATAAAGGGTCGTTATTGGTTGTAGATGAATTACCACGTAAAACCACTTTTGCAGCACCTCCTAAACCAGATGAGCTACGTGTAATAGTAACCCCGGCAGATTTACCAGATAAACTGTTAATTGGATTGGTTTGTTTTACTTTAGTAAGTTCGTCTCCACTTACTTCTTGAGCTGCATAGGTAAGTGCTTTTTCTTCTTTTTCGATACCTAAAGCAGTTACAATTACAGCGTCTAGTTGTTGGCTGTCTTCTTCTAATGCTACATTAATAGTAGTAGTTGTTCCAACAGTAATTTCTTTTGCTTTCATTCCCACATAAGAGAATTTTAAAACAGCGCCCGGTGTGGCACTAATGGTGTAATTTCCGTCGAAATCGGTTTGAGTTCCTTGAGATGTTCCAACAATCATAATATTAACGCCCGGAAGCGGTACATTGTCGAAACTACTCGTTACCACTCCAGAGATTTGAACTTCTTGTCCAAATACCCCGTACATACATAAGAGTGATAAGAGCATTACTAGTAAGTTTTTTTGTTTCATATTATCAATTTGTTAATTAATGGTTAAAAATTACTTCTTTGATGGGTTTTCAAAAATCTTTTTATACGAACAACATCATTCTGCCAACAAACAGCATTTAATTTTAGATGACAGTTTTTGCTTACTAACGATTTTTAAAAATATTTTGGTAAATACGCTTATTAATTATATTTTTTCACAGAATTTTTATTAAAACCCTTAAAACGATGAATATTATTTAATATGTCTGAAAATGAAATGCTTGTAAAGAAAACGATTGCGCCAAAGTTTCATTTGTACTTTTGGGGCATCTATTTTTTTATAAACTTTGTGCGTTGGGGAAGTTATTTTAACGATTATGCATATTCGTTTGCTTCAAATTTGGTCGAGTTTCCGCTACATATTATCATCGTTTATTTCAATATCTATTACCTTTTTCCAAAATTCATCTTCAAAAAAAAATATGTACTTTATGTCATCTCACTGCTACTTTTATTGGCGGTACATTACATTATCCGAAGTGCATTAAACTATTGGTTGGTAACCGAAAATATTTGGCCTGAAGCTCAAGGTATTCACGAACCATATGGTTTTAACCATATTCTTGCGGTGGCAATTGGAGAGTTGTATGTAATAGGAATTACAGCCGCAATTAAGTTTACGGTAGATTATATAGATGAAAGAAATCAAAACCAACAATTAAGAGAGTTGCAATACAAAACCGAGCTTAAATATTTAAAAGCACAAATGCAGCCTCATTTTTTCTTTAATACTTTAAATAATTTATACGCACTAACGCTTAAAAAATCGGAAAAAGCACCCGATGTTGTGTTGAGGCTGTCAGATATTATGACATATATTATATATGATGCGAGTAAGAAAAAGCAGTCGTTGGTACAAGAAATTAATTATATCGATAATTACATCGAACTCGAAAAATTGAGGTTTGAAAAAACAATTTCTTCAACAATAACTATCGAAGGCGATATTGATGGTATCCAAGTACCGTCGTTATTATTTCTGCCTTTTATCGAAAATGTTTTTAAGCACGGAGTACAAACAGACGAGCGTTTAAAACTCACTATAACCTTTAAAAATGAAGGTGATAATTTACTGTTTAGTGTGGTTAATAATTTTGATGCAAATCAACAGAAACGTTACGATAAAGGAGGAATAGGTCTTAAAAACATGAAAAGAAGATTAGAAATTTTATATAAAGATAAATTTAATTTGAAGACTGAAACAAATAATGATATGTTTGTAGTTATTCTAAAAATCCCCATTGTATGACAATAAAATGCTTGATAATAGACGATGAACCTTTGGCTATTGACATTATAAAGTCATACCTCACCGAATTTAAAAACATTGAAATTGTTGGTGTTTATAACAATCCAATTGAGGCACTGCAAGTATTAGGTTCTGAAGATATTGACGCCATTTTTCTAGACATAAACATGCCAAAAATGAATGGTTTAGAGTTTCTAAGAAACCTTCATAAACACCCACTTGTTATCATTACAACGGCTTACAGAGAGTATGCAATAGAGAGTTACGAACTCGAAGTGCTGGATTATTTGGTAAAACCTATACCTTTTAATCGTTTTCTAAAATCAATAAACAAACTTACCGCACGGTTATTAGCGTTAAATGGAATTAAACAAACTGCCGATTTTGATCAAGATCCGCATATTTTTCTGAAAGTAGACAAAAAACTAATCAAGATTTTTCTGCACGATATTTTATTTATTGAAAGCTTAAAAGATTATATAAAACTCCATAGTCGCGAAGGAACTTATATTTCACATAAATCACTGTCGAGTATAAGTGACGAATTGCCTTCGGAAAACTTTGTGCGTGTCCATAAGTCGTATACCATTGCGATAGATAAGGTAAAATCGATTGAAGGAAATTTAATCGAAATTGAAAATAAAAAAATTCCGATAGGAAGAAACTACGCCAAATATACCAAAGAGAAAATCTTAAAAGACAAAGGGAATTTCTTAAACGATTAATCAATTAAACTAAAGTGTATTAACTAATTTAAATTATGACAACTACCTCAAACAAAACAAACTCGCTCGTACCCATAATGATTATAGCTGGGCTATTTTTCATTTTCGGATTTGTTACTTGGATTAACGGAGCCTTAATTCCGTTTATGAAAACTATTAACGAATTAACCGACGCACAGTCGTATTTGGTCGCTTCGGCATCATATATTTCGTTTGTAGTAATGGCATTGCCTTCCTCATACATTATCGGGAAAGTAGGTTACAAAAAAGGAATGTCGTTAGGACTAGCAATTATGGCAATAGGTGCCTTGGTTTTTATTCCAGCGGCAGAAGCAAGAACGTATTGGGTGTTTTTAACAGCAATTTTTATCCAAGGGATGGGAATGACCATTTTACAAACAGCTTCCAATCCGTATATAACCATTTTAGGGCCTATGGAAAGTGCTGCAAAACGTATTGCCATTATGGGAATTGCAAATAAAGTAGCAGGGGCTTTAGGTTCTTTAATTTTTGGAGCGATTTTACTTTCTGGAATCGATGAAATTCAGGAGCAATTAGCACAAGTTTCAGCAGACGAAAAGAATGTTTTATTAAATGAAATGGCCGATAGCGTTGTAATGCCGTACATTATTATGGCTATTGTATTGGTGATTTTAGCAGTGCTAATTACAAAAGCACCATTACCAAATGTTGAAGCTGAAGCAACAGAAGAAACCGAATCGAAAGACGGAGTGGTGACTAAAAAAACAAGTATTTTTCAGTTCCCTCACATGTGGCTTGGGGTTATCGCATTATTTGTTTACGTTGGTGTTGAGGTGATTGCTGGAGATACAATTATTTCTTACGGACTTTCATTGGGAATTCCTGGGGAAGAAGCAAAATCTTACACGTTAATGACACTTATGGCAATGGTTGGAACCTATGCTTTAGGAGTGATTTTAATTCCTAAATTTATCAGTCAAACAACAGCTTTAAAAGCAAGTGCTGCACTTGGGATATTGTTCGGATTCGGAATTATTTCAACTACAGGCTTTACATCGGTACTTTTTGTGGCAGCATTAGGAATTGCAAACGCCTTGGTTTGGCCTGCAATTTGGCCGTTGGCACTTAATAGTTTAGGGAAGTTTACAAAAACTGCCAGCGCATTATTGGTAATGGCAATTTCTGGAGGGGCAATTATTCCTCCAATTTACGGTTCGATTGTAGATGCTAAAAAAGCAGAACTAATGGCAGATGGAGTAGAGCAAGCTGTTGCAACTAGTCAAGCGGCAACATCTGGGTATTGGATTTTATTTCCGTGCTATGCCATCATTTTATATTATGCATTTTTCGGACATAAAGTTGGGTTGAAAAAATAAATACTGAATAAGAATAAGCTGTCTGAAGAGTTTAATTTTTGTCAAACTGAGATTTTGCAATATCCAGAATGACAATTTTTAAGAACTTTTCAGGCAGTTTTTTATTTAACCAATAGAAATCTGAAACATATCTAACAATTGTAAAGCGCCTTCTGTGGTAAACTTTGCATTTTTAAGATTGTTTCTTGTAGGGTTTATACTGAAGTTTTTTGCGGTTCTAAAGTTGGCTTCCTGTAAATTGGTATTTTCAAAAATAGCAGCTTTCAAACTACACATTTCAAAAGATAATTTTTGAGCTTTACATTCGGTAAAATCGGTTTGTTCTAAACTGCAATCGTAAAATGTTACTTGCGATAATTTTAACTGATAAAAGGAAGCAAAATTTAAAATTGATTTTTTAAATGAAATACTTAGTAAAAATGAGTTGCATTTGTCAAACTGTACTCCAAGTAGTTTACACGAATCGAACTCCACATTTTTGAACGATGCGTCACCGACGGTAGCCATACTTAAATCACAATCAACAAAAGTACATTCAATAAAATTTACAGCGGTTAAGTCAGTTTCTTTAAAGTTACATTTTATGAATGTGCAATTGTCGTATTCTCCTTTCTGAAATTTTTCTTCAGTAAAATTAATTCCTGTAAATTCTTTATCGTCAAAAAAGGTATCGTTCATGTTTGTACTAATATGAAAAAAAAAGAAACTGTCTTAAAAGCATTTTAATCCGTCATTCTGAATTTAATTCAGAATCCCATCAAATATATTTTATTGTTGATGAGAAACTGAGTCAAGCTCAGTTTGACAAAAATTAAACTCTTAAGACAGCCTCTTTTAAATTTTAAATTACTCTATAATCCCTCCACAACTAACGCGAGCACCAGCATCACCACTAGGTTGAGAAGTAAAATCGTCGGTTCCTTGGTGTACAATTACACCTTTCCCTAGAATATCTTTTTTATCATCGCCACAACCAATACACCATTCATTGGTTTTAAAAGTAATGGTTCCGTTTCCGTTTTCATCGGCAGTAAAATTCCCGATATCTCCTTTATGGTACCCATCTGGATCTCCCCATTTTCCATGTTTTGAAAAAGTTGGATTCCAATGTCCGCCAGACGAAGTGCCATCAGCAGCAGAACAATCTCCTTTTTCGTGTAAATGTATAGCGTGTGTTCCTGGGTTTAGTCCGTCAAAAACAGCAGTCATACTTACAACTCCTTCTTTTTCAGTAAAAACAACATTTCCGCTAACTGTAGAGTTACTTTTTGCCTCCATAGAAACTTTTACCTTTTTTTCTGGAGCTGTTACTTTCGGAGTTTCTTCCGTTGTTGTGGTCGATTTATTATTTTCTTTTTTACAACTTACAGCCGTTAGTACGCATGCGATAGCTATTAAGTTACATATGTTTTTTTGAACTTTCATAGGCTATTATTTTCCAATGGTTATGTTCAGACTAACATCTGTCCATGTTTTGTCTTCATGTAGAATTTTACAAGCCTCGTGAATAGAATCAAAGGCTTTATTTGCTGAAAAATCAGCGATCATATCAATTCCTCCCGATAGTAAAATTTCATTTTCTGTAGCAGTATATTCAAACGGAATATCTTTTTCAACACCATTCATTTTAATGGCGATGGTAGCTTTTCCGTCATTAAAACTTTTAAAAGTCCCTGTAATTGTTGGTTCTGCCAATAATTTAAAATAAAACTCTTTTAGTTTGATGTCTCTTGTAGGATCTCCAGTGTTTACACTTTCCGTAGCAACAGAAAACTTC
This sequence comes from Joostella sp. CR20, assembly GCF_038433465.1. Classification (NCBI taxonomy): domain Bacteria; kingdom Pseudomonadati; phylum Bacteroidota; class Flavobacteriia; order Flavobacteriales; family Flavobacteriaceae; genus Joostella; species Joostella sp. CR20. Next base: position 233,284 of record NZ_JAESVF010000002.1, read on the forward strand.
GCACCTGTAAGTGTTTCAGTAATATTACCTGTAGCAGTGTTTGTAAGGTCAATTTTATCAAAAGTACCTTTAACACCTACCTTTTTAGGAGTTTTAAACGCTGTAAACTCTAAAGCATGGCGTAATGAAGTTTCAACTTTCTCTTCTTTTTTTACTTCAGTTGTAATTTCTTCTTGTGTAGTTTTTTCTTCTTTTTTCTTACAACTAACTGTAAATATTAATGTTAAAGCTACGAATGTGAAAGCTATCTTTTTCATGTGAATTTATTTTTTAAGTTAAATCTAAATTAAGAAGATATCAGTCAACTCCAAAATATTCGGCTGTAATTAACGAAGTTTTCACGTATCAAAATTGTTGAATGGTTCTACGTAAGTGTTTTATTTGTTTCTTTTTCTTCTGACTTTCTGATGAATACACTTACAGAATGTTTGGTTTCTGATAAGAGCACTTGTTTTTTTAACATTTTTTAAGAAATAATTCGGTAAACTGTTTTAAAATGTCGATTAACTGATTATTTTTGCGACATAAGTCTAAACAATTACTAACCAATTAACTCAAAAGCATGAAAAAAAATTACTTTCTATGCTTCTGTTTACTTACTGTGTTTTTTGCTTCTGCACAACAAAAACCGGGTAAATGGGAAAACATCAATGCTATTAAAGCAGAGCTCCATGAGCAACAAGTGGAGCGGGCGCAAAGCCTAGAAATCTTAAAGCGTTATGCACTGCCGTACGCTACACGAAGTACAAAACTTAAAAATGGTAAAGCTGTACAAATTGTTGAAGCCGATACTTTAAATGATGGAACTTCAATTTATTTTAAAGGGGTAGAACCAAATGGTGCGCCTACGTATTACCGTACTTATAACTTTGGAGGCGCCAAAACAATTGGTGTTGATAAAGTAAAGTCGGGGGGTGAAAAAGTAGCTTATACCGGAAAAAACATGCTCATTGGAGAATGGGATGGAGGTACACAAACCCTGCACTACGATATTAAAGATAGATTAATTCCAAATGATCCTGAAGCAGGATATTCGCAACACGCTACACACGTTGCAGGTACAATTATCGGAGATGGTAAAATAAGTAAAACGCTTGGTTTTATCGAAAATGTAGAAGGTATGGCTCCAGATGCTAAACTAACTACGTATTATTGGGATAATGATGCCTTGGAAATGATTGAAGAAGTTGAAAAAAACAATTTATTGGTTTCTAATCATTCCTACGGATATATCGCTGGTGTTGCTGATGTTGGTTTAGGAAAACCTTACTTTTTAGGGTACGATGAGGACAATGAAGATTATCACTTCGGATATTATAGTGAAACTGATGCACTTCGTGATGCAATTGTGTATAATTACCCAGATTATTTACCAGTTTGGGCAGCAGGAAACGAAGGTACACAAGCAGGTTTACCAGCTGGAACCGAGCACTATGTTTGGAACGGAACAGAACTTGTAATTTCTACAAAAGAAAGAGTTTCTCCATGTGGCGATGGTTACGATTGTATTCCTTACGGAAACATAGGTAAAAACATTTTAACCGTTGGAGCCATTGCAAAAAATAGCTATGGAGCAGCTGCCGACACTTACAAAGTAACTGCTTTTAGTTCGAAAGGACCTACCGATGATGGTCGGATTAAACCAGATGTGGTAGCGCCTGGAGAATCGATTATGTCGACTCAACATTTAGATGATTACAAAGCTTTAAACGGAACTTCCATGGCAACGCCAATGGTAACAGGAAGTATAGCACTTATTCAAGAAAGTGCAAAAAAAGAGCTTAGAAAAACTCTAAAAGCGTCTACTATTAAAGCGCTTATTATCAATACTGCAAACGAAGCTGGAAATATTGGTCCAGATTACCATTTTGGTTGGGGAGTTGTAGATACATACAAGGCTGTAAAAGCTGTTGAAACTAATAGAAAGCAAACTCTTATTGAAGAAACAACTTTAAATAATGGTGGTACAAAAACTTTTTATGTACAAGCTTCTGGAAACGAGCCTTTAAAGTTAACAATGGCTTGGACAGATGTTCCTGGAGCTTATGCAGAGGTACCAAAACTTAACGATCGTACCAAAATGTTGGTAAACGATTTGGATATCAAAATTTACGACGAAGAAAACAATGAGTATTTACCATGGGTTTTAGATTTTGAAAAACCAAATTTACCTGCTACAAAAGGGAATAATGATATCGATAACGTAGAGCAAATAGTTATAGATACTCCAAAAAAGAACGGACGTTACAAGGTTGTAGTTTCGCATAAAGGCGAACTTTACTACGGAGGTCAAAACTTTAGTTTGGTGTATAGCGGACTAAAAGGAAAAGAAAAAACAGATGTAGGGATTAAAAGTGTTGAGCGAAAAAACAACAACCGTTCGTTTAACAATCCTGGGGTGTTTTTAAATCTTGAAGGAAGTGAAGCACTAGAAAAAGTTGCTGTAACGTATAAGTTGATAAATCAAAACGGAGCCGTTGTATTTCAGAATACAAAACGAATTGATTTTATTCCTTCAGAAAAAGAAGAGTTCTTTTTGAAATTTGCAAAGAAAGACGGAAGTCCTGTGCTTGCTTCGGAAGAGTACAAACTTGAGGTAGAAATTTCACATTCAGAAGATAAAGAAGAGCGCAACAACGAGTATGTTGGTCGTTATTTGTATTATGTTGAAAGTGTGCTTACGCCAGAAGATATTTACACACAAAGTTTTGATGGCTTAAATACGCAATATTTTAACCAAGGAGCAAAATTATCAAGTCAATTAAGCTTTGGTTGGAATGGAGTTGGAGATGCATTCTACACGCGTACTTCGAGAGGAGCAGGTAGTTTTAAAGGATTGGCTATTTATTTAGCATCTTTAGAAAGTGGTATTCAAACAGTTCCTTTTGTTTTAAAAGAAGCCGAAACCTACACGTTAAATTACTGGTTGCAATCGGGTACAAAAGATGTTTTGTTACCAGAATCATTTACAGTAGTTGTGAGAAATGCTGTTAATGACAAAGACAAAGAAACAATTACACTACAGGCAACCGAAACCACAGACGGGAAATGGACATTGTATCAAGCGAGTTATACACATACCGATATTCCTTTTGTAAAGTTCGAACTTCAAAATGCATTAGACAATATCGTAGTGGTAGACGATTTTACCATCGCGTTTAAAGACTCTGAAGCTCTAATTGTTGAGGTGGAATATTATTATCATAACGATTTGGTTGGCGAGTATGTTATTGAAGAAGAAGTAACAACTTCTACCTTTAATACTTACGTGCCTTTAGTTTACAATGCTAATTATGTGGAGGTAGCTCCAGAAGAATTAGATGCTTTCTCTTATGAATGGAAGGTTACTGGTATGGGATATGAATTTGTAAAAGAGACCGACAAAAATACCCAAAGACCTAAAATTAGAGTAACTGAAGATAGAGGAGAAGTAGGGATTAATGTTACCGTAAATGGTAAATACAGTTCTGGAATCAAAGCAAATATTTTGGTAAAACCTCCAAGAGTGGAATATATTTTTAATCATATGTTAGACTATATCGGAGGGAGATGGCTTCTATATGGATCGCATAGTAGTGTTGAGCGAACTGAAATCCAGAAGATTACTGGGTTTAAAAATAATTACTTCGGAGTTTCTGCAAATACGATGATTAGTTATCCGCAGCAAACTAGACCTCGCGCCGACGATGGGTTAATGTATAAAACAGATTTCTATACAGAGAATGATGCTTCGGTTGATATTATTGCTGAAAACACCTATGCAGAGCGTAGAATTTATAAAGAACCAGGAGTGTATCATTACATGGCAAATACCATAGATGTAGCTACACAAGGAAAAGCATTTAACCAAACGGATACTTTAGTAATTCATACAATTAAAGATCAATTCCAACCAATTAATAGTTTGGTATTTGCAGACCAGAAGAAAGAAGATAAAAAATCTAATTCATATACTCTACAGTGGAACAACCCAGAGTTGTATTATATGGAGACGATGACTTTTGATGCAAATACAGAAAATTTAATTGAAATCGCTCAATTTGAAGGGCAATCAAAACTTAATTGGCGCGTGCATAATGTAACACCTATTTTGGCTGTTAATGGAACTTATTCAATGGTTTCTGAATCTATCGATGAAGAAACAATGGTTCACGAAGACATCGATAATTGGTTTTACCTTAAAAATGCCAACAAAGCCAAGTTTAAATATTTCTCTTTTATGGCGTCGATGGGAGTAGATTATCCAGAAGATGAATACGAAGTATATTTATTGGATAAAAATTTAGCTTCAAATCCAGATGCGCCAACAATTAACGACTTTTTGAGTAATGGGGTTTTAGTGGCAACAGAAGCGTTGAGTGAACTTGACGAAGAAATTCCGCATGTAAATTATACGGTTGAAAAAGTTGTTGATTTGGAAGCAGTTCAACTAAAAAATAAAGAAGTATATATCGCTTTCAGACATAATACAAGAGCTTCTAAAAAAGGGTCTTTCTTATCGATAGATTTATTACGTTTTCATAATGTATTAGATAGTGAAATAGGTATTAGTCTTGTAGATTTAAATGTTTATGCAAGTTTTGATATTGCAGGAAAAGCTGATTTAGGTTGGTATGGTTTAAATCCACATGTGTATCCAATTAAAGGTTATGAAATAGCGCAGTATAATACAGATGGAGAGCGTAAAGTTCTTCAGTTTATCGAAGATGCTAATATTGATAGTCTGGTAATCGATAAAGCCGATTTAGATGAAGACGCTTCAGAATTAGGGGTAACCTTACAATACGATTTGTCTAACAAAAATCTAGAAGCAAAATACAATCAGCATTTAGATACACCAGAATTTGAAGAGCTAACGGTAGCAATTCCTTCGGAAGAAGAACCAGAAGTTTTAAATCCATTTGACAAAGAAAATTCAGTATTTATCTATCCAGTTCCAATTAACTACGGAAAATTTAAAGCCAAAGTTGATGGGCCATTTGTTGGAGATGTTACCTATTCAGTATATTCAGTTTATGGTGCCGAGGTAGCTTCTGGAACTTTCAGAAAATCATCTGAAGGGGCGCATGTAGAAAGCATAAATGTATCGCAAATTAAATATGGAATTTATATCGTGAAGTTTAAAGTTGGCAAAGAAATCTTCATTCGTAAATTCATTAAGCTTAATAAATAACCATAACCTAAAGCCAAAACTTAAAATGCCCGATGTATGTCGGGCATTTTTTATTAGTTAAAATAAATATGAATATCCGTAATGTGTCATACCAAGATTAAAATGTCAGGTCGAGCGTAGTCGAGACCTTATCTAAAGCTGTTAAGCCAAATATTCTCTCGAATGCGCCTGTCTGCCGACAAAGGCAGGCTCGTGGTGACAGTGTTGTATTATGTCAGATTGCGGACAATCATATAAATAATTATTTAGCAGTTTTATTTTTTAGTGCTTGCCGTATAAAATCGGTTTTAAAAATAGCGGTCATCGAAACCCTGTCGAAAGCTATATCGCTAAAGGTGTTTTTTAAGTATCCAACTTGCAAAAGTAAATCGTTGTTTACTTTGTATCGAACCCCACCAAACAATCTATTTTGATTGAATAAATCGGGCTCAAAATTTATCATAATTTCGTCGGCCACCACCAAATGCCATCGCTCGGCAATAGGGTAGCTTATTTGTAAATTATATCGAAATCTGTTTAACATTTCGGTGCTTCCCAAGGTGTTTACCCAACGTTGTTCAAATCTGTAACGGTGTATAAAATCAAACTTTCCAAGGGTATTTCTCAAAATAAATTGCTCGTAAATTCTGTTTTCTGATGATTTTACTTGGTCATCATCTTTGCTGTATGAAGAGGTGTCAATATATCCATACCCAAACGAAACCATTGCTTTTGGAGAAAAATGATAATTAACAGCAGTTCGCAACAACATTTGATTAAAATTATGAGCAAATTCATAATATCGAAACTGTGCTTCTGTATGTAAGCTAATTTTGTTGGTAATTAAATTTGTTCCATTAATGGCAAACCAACTTCCCAACTTGTCTCTTCCGCGGTCTTGAGCGTTTATTTGAGTAGAAAAACTAAGTAAAAAGGCTAAAATTAAAACGTATTGATTACTTGAAACTTTGCTGAAAAACGTCATTTTAAAATGGATTCGTTTAAGTGATAGCGGTAAATTTACTAAATATTGTACGTGTAAACCACTTTACAGTTTATGTTTTTTAAAGAAGCAATTCTAATAGATAAAATGAACTTTATTAGTTTCGGTAAACACATCTAACGTTTTTGTTTCAGAAACATACTCTCCATCTACTTGAAACGGAATGTTTTGTGTGGTTGTGATTGTTGCTTTTTCTGTTGAAATAATCTCTGCAAATTCTTTTTCTAACGGAATTTTATTCAGTACCGTTTCTATAACATGACTCAATTGTAATGATTTAAAAATGATGATTTCAAACTTGCCGTCATTCAATTTCCCATCAGGATTTATAACAGCACCGCTACCATATTTTCTTGCATTTGCAATCCCAATCATCATGGCATTTCCTTCTTTAATTGTTCCGTTGGCAATAATTTTAAAATGAAAAGAATTTTTAAAATCAATCAATGTTGGAATGGTTTGTAGTGCATACCCAAGTTTTCCGCGAATAGAACCATTGCTGTAATTCTTAACCAAAGCCGCATTCAACCCCATGTCGCTAATGTGTATCGAAATTTCATTGTTAATATTTATCACATCAATGGGATGCGATTTTTTCTGTAATGAAATTTCAATAGCTTGTTCTAAACTGTTTGGAATATCTAAATCAACCGCCATTCCGTTTGCACTTCCAACAGGTAAAATTCCGAGTGGAATAGTATTACCTAAAACGGCTTCAACACAAAGTTTTACAGTTCCGTCTCCGCCAGCAATCAATATTTTTTTAAGCTTTTTTTCTGAAATAATTTTCCGAATAGCTCGAATGTCGTCTTTTCCTGTTGTTTGGTAAACAATGAGATTTCGGTCGGCTTTTTCAACCGAAGCTTCTACTTTTTTAATTACAGTTTTTTTATCAATATCTCCAGAAATAGGATTGACTACCAGTAAAATTTGTTGCTTTTCATTCATTTAGTAAAACATTTCAACTAATAAATCTTTTAAATCTTTGTTGTGTAGTAGGGAGCGATTTGTTTCAGAATAAAACGTTCATGCCTTTGACTAATTTACGCAAAATATGTAACTTCAATCTTAAAGAAACTGTAAATAATACTATGGATTTTGATATTTCGCTTTATCGAGGATACGCCAACGAAAAACAGATTATTTTATTCGGTCATGTTTTTAAATCGGTTGCTCCAGATTATTTATTTACAGACAAAAAAGCCTTGAAACACGCCAGGGGGGTGTACGAAATGTTTACCATAAAAACGCTTGCCAATGCGCGTGTAAAAGTTAAGTTTCAAGGAGAAGAAATAACAACTCGTACCGTAAGCGATGGTTATTTTAGAGTTTGTATTCCTGTTGAAAATATTGAGCCAGGATGGCATTCGTATACGGTTGAAGCGTCATACAATAGTTTTGTACGCACAGAGCAAAGCGAATTTTTAAAACCCTATCCAGGGAAAATTGGAGTAATCTCAGATATCGATGATACTTTTTTAATATCGCACACCAATAATTTGCTACTGAAACTTTATGTTTTATTGACAAAAAATGTAAACAAAAGAAAAATTTATGCTGATGTTGCGCATCACTACAGTTTGTTGAGCAAGGCTGGGAGGGAAGATAAAATGGAAGCGAATACTTTTTTTTACGTGTCGAGTAGTGAGTGGAATTTGTACAGTTTTATTTTGAATTTTACCGAATTGCACAAACTTCCGAAAGCTGTTTTTAAACTGAAAAAAATAAAGCAAGGCCTAACCGATTTTTTGTTTTCTGGTAGAGGAAACCACAACCATAAGTTTAATAAAATAAAAGATATTCTAGAGTTTTACCCGCAAATGCAGTTTGTTTTAATGGGCGACGATTCGCAGAAAGACCCATTTTTATACGCTAAAATTGTAAAGTATTTCCCTAAAAGTGTTGTGGCAGTTTATATCAGACAAACAAAATCCAAAAAAAATAGCAAGACGCTTGCTAACCTTCAAGAAATTGAAGCATTTGCAATTCCGACTTGCTATTTTGAACACAGTTCTAAAGCTATAGAACATTCAAAAAAAATAGGATTACTTACATAATGTGAGTTTGCTATACGCATAATGAATGTGTATCAAATTGACCTATTTAAAAAGTATTGAAAATCAAGGAAGCAGTGTGTGCTGATAGATAAAAAGCTGTTTGAGCATAGCGAGTTCTTTTTATCTGTGGTTGGTGTTTCCGTAGATTTTCTCATACTTTTTTAATCAGTCTTGACTTTTTTGTTTCGTTTTTGTGTCAAGACAAAAATGAAAGAACTATTAAGTAGTTAATATGTAAATAAGTTAAAAAATACCTCTTTACTGATATTTATATCGAACTGAAGTTACTTAACAAGCTTACTTAAAATGTAAAAGTCTTTATCAACTTCAAACATTTTAATAGGAGCTTTACTAGTAAATTCTTTCCAAGATTTTGTTGGGTAAATCCACTGTTCATTTCCATCAATAAGCACTTGCACAGGCATATCAAAATCATCAACAATATTTGTATATCTATACTTTACAGTGTTTTTGTTGATTGTATATTCCAAGGTCGGAATTTTAACCGTTCTCAGGTATTGATTAAAAAACGCAGTTAAGTCGATACCTGATTGTTTAGAAAGGTAGTTTTCAATTTGTTGAGTACTTACTGTTTGGTGGTAAAATTCTTCTCCTAAACCACGAAGTATAGAACGCCACTTTTCGTCGTCTTCTACCAATTGGCGTAAGGTATGAAGCATGTTTGCACCTTTGTAATACATGTCTCCAGAACCTTCTTTATTTACATTATAAGGACCGATAATAGGCTTGTCGTTTTGAATGGCTTTTCGCGTACCGATAACATATTCCGCAGAAGCTTCTTTTCCGTAGTAATAATCGAGATATAAGTTTTCTGAATATGCAGTAAAACTTTCATGAATCCACATATCGGCAATGTCAATATTGGTGATGTTATTAGCAAACCATTCGTGTCCGCTTTCGTGAATGATGATAAAATCAAACTTCAATCCCCATCCCGATTGCGATAAATCTCTACCTAAATATCCATTTTTATATTTGTTTCCATAAGTTACCGAACTTTGATGCTCCATACCCAAATACGGAACTTCTACAAGCTTAAAGCTATCTTCATAAAACGGATACGGACCAAACCAATGTTCAAAAGCTTCCATCATTTTTGGCGCCTGTGTAAATTGTTGTTTTGCTTTTTCAAGATTGTAACTTAGCACGTAATAATCCATGTCTAAAGGACCTTTCTCTCCTTTATATTTTTCTGAAAAATTTACGTAATCTCCAATGTTTACATTCACCCCATAGTTGTTAATTGGGTTGCTTACAAACCAATGAAAAGTCTTTGTATCTTCGTGTTCATCAACACCTATGAGTCGCCCGTTAGAAACATCCATTAGATTTTTAGGTACGGTAACACTTATTTTCATGCTATCCACTTCGTCGTACATATGGTCTTTGTTTGGCCACCAAACACTTGCACCCAATCCTTGACAAGAAGTAGCGACAAAGTCGTTTCCGTTTTCGTCTTTTTTCCAAGAAAATCCTCCATCCCAAGGAGCTCTAACCGCTTCTTTTGGGTGTCCAGAATAGTACACAACAACTTCGTTAAAATCACCTTTATTTTGTGTTTCTTTTAGTTGAATAAAATGTGCATTTCCTTCAGAAGTAAAAGTAAGCTCTTTATCGTTTTGCGTAACTTTTTCAATTTTCAAAGGTGGTTGTAAGTCTACCTGAAGCGTTTGATTTGATGAAAGTACTTTGTAACGGATGGTATTTTTTCCTGAAATGTATTTTTTAGAAGGCTCCACAGCAATATCTAGGTGGTAGTAATTTAAATCCCACCACGCTCTTTCGGGCGTAATACTTCCTCTTAAAGTATCTTGTCTAGTAAATTGTTCTTCGTTATTAAAAAGTCCAGAATTTTGAGCACTTGCAACTGCAGAAAGGCAAAACATTGCCAATAGTAAGGTTTTCTTCATGGTATTTATAACTGATGAAAGGCAAAACTAGTTAATTTATGTATTTTTTGGTTGCTAGTTTACGTTAAAACTAAAGAAGCTTTTGACTTTGATTGATAGAAAATCTAGTTATTATTTAAGTGTTTTTTGAAAATCCGTAATATCATGTCAAGATTAAAATGTCAGGTCGAGCCTGCCTTTGCTGGCAGACAGGCGTAGTCGAGACCCTAATTAAAGTATGTTAAGTCAAATGACCTCTCGACTCCGCTCGAGGTAACAGTGTATTATGATAGATTGCAGACAATTATATAATGTTTTAATAAAAAACAACTGATTTTAAACAAATAAACCTATTTAAGTAATTTCAATAAACGCTCCCAAGCCTCATCGTGAGCTTTTTTATTACCTGCTTCTGCATCTTTTTCTGCGCCACTTCTCATGAAAGCATGACCAGCATCCGCATAAATTACAGGCTCGTACACTTTGTTGTATTGTTTCATTGCTTCTTCTGTTGCAGGAATGGTTGCATTTACACGGTTGTCATTTCCGCCGTAGAAACCATAAACAGGCGCTTTAATACTTTCGAGTACAGTTTTATCTTCTGGCGCAGTTCCGTAGAAAACAAAAGCTTTTTCGGTCTCTAAATTATTGGTAGCATATCGAAAACTTTGCGAACCACCCCAACAAAAACCAACAACAGAAATTTTTCCAGTTCCAGCAGGGTCTTTTTTGATGTATTCGTACGTAGTTTGTAAATCTTTAGTTACTTGTGCAGGATCGAGTGCATAAATGGCTTCTCGAGCTTTGTCGGTGTTTTCAAAATCGGTGGTTTTTTCAATACCTTCAACCGTGTTAGAAATTAAATCTGGCGCAATAACCAAATAGCCTTTTTCGGCAAGTTTGTCGGCAAATGAACGTGCCCAATCATTGAGTCCTCTATTTTCATGGATAACAATAACGGCATCGGTAGCTACATTGCTTTCTGGATACACTACAAAAGCTTTAAATGTTCCGTTTTCACGCTCCAAATCTACCCATTCGTGATGTCTTTGCGATTCGGATAATTGATTGCTAATTTCAGATACAGCTTCCGCAGTGGCGTCTTTTGTTATTTCTTTTTTTGGTTCGCTTTTGCAACTCGACAAAAGCGCAATGGCAGTTACAAGGGTGAGGATTTGTTTCATTTTATAGTTGAATTTAGGTTTCTGTTGAATTTTTTAAATGAAAGAACTCGTATTAATGATCGCTTTGAATAATGCTATTTGGAAAGGTAACTACACTTTCGTGACCGTTTTCTCCTACGGAAGAAACTCCGAAGAAAAAGTTGTCGATAACAATTCCTTCAAGTGTAAAAGAAGTAGTGTTTTCAATATATCTTGAATGATCCCAAGTCGGCGAAGTGGTGTCTCTCCAATATATTTTATATCCTTTAGCTCCAGGAACATTTTCCCATTCTAATTTTGCTGAAGCTTCAACAATTCCGCCAATAGCTACTTTTTTAGGCGCAGGGGGCGCCCAAGCCAAACTTGCGAGATTGATAGCGTTTACGGCAGTTAATTTTTTAGCGTATTCAAAATTTACATGCGCTAAAACATCGCCGTAGGCAATACCATTTTCGGTTCTAATATCTTGATGTTGTTGGGTGTAGTTTTCATGAGCTTCCATAATTCTAATTCCTGCAAAACCTTCATCGTTAAACGGACGGTGATGACCGCCACGACCAAAACGATCGAGTCGATACACCATTATAGGGTTCATTTCTGGCATATAAGTTTGTACATTTTTATGCACATAGCGTGCCAATTGTCTTGAAATTCCGTCAACTTCACCACCGTAAAATCTACGCATTGCTCGTTCGCGTTCGGTTTCTGTCGGTGGAGTAGGTTCAGAAAAAATTCTGAAATCGGTATTGCTAATAATCCCATCAACACCTTTTATGTTTCCAATCATGTCGTTGTTAAAAATCCCGATGATATCCCAGCCTTTTTCTTTGGCGTATTTAGCTAAACCTTTTCCGCCAAAAAGTCCTTGTTCTTCACCAGAAAGTCCTACATAAATGATACTACTTTCAAAGGAATAATTAGAGAGTACACGAGCGGCCTCCATAGTTCCTGCCATTCCGCTGGCATTGTCGTTAGCTCCAGGAGCGTCTGATGTATAATTATTTGCATCAGAAACCCGAGAATCAATATCGCCACTCATTATAATAAAACGATTTGGATATTTTGTGCCTCTTTGAATGGCAACTACATTGTTTACCCAAACATCTTTTGTAATACGACTGTTTTCTCCTTTTTTAACTAAGTTGTTTTGATAAAATACCTCCAAGCAATTTTGACAATCGGAGCTTATTTTTTCAAATTCGCTTTTAATCCATCTTCTGGAAGCACCAATACCGCGAGTTTCAGAAAGGGTGTCACTTAAAGTATGACGTGTACCAAAACTTACGAGTTTAGTAACATCCGTCTGAATTCTTTCCGAAGAAATAGCATCGATAATATCGTAAATTCTTGCATCTGTTTGCGCTGAAATAAAATTGATAAAAATTAATGTAGTTAAGAGGAAAAGTTTTTTCATGGGTTAAAATTGCTGTTTGTTAGTTAGTAAATTTGGTTAAAATATTTCGAACTTCGGTAGTGTCTTTTACATAATATTTGGCTTTGGTTTTTTTGAAGCCAACTTTTACGGTGTACGAACCTTCGGGTACTTCTTCAAACATATATTCGTCGGTCCAATCGTCACCAATAGTAAAAATAAAATCGTATTCTTTTGCTGAAAGAAGTCTGGATGCTGCACGTCCTTTGTTTACGCTACTACTTTTAATTTCGATAACTTTATTACCTTTTAAAACTGAAAGGTCGTTGTTCGAAATTAAGCTCGTTAAAACGGTATTCAATTCGATGGTTCTAATCTGCGCCAACTCTGGATCGGCTTTTCTGTAGTGCCATGCCAACGAATACTTTTTCTCTTCGATAAAGGTTCCAGGGGTGCGGTCAACAAAAGTTTCTAAAATAGGGCGGATGTTTTCCATCCAATCGTTTTTAACACGTTCGAGCGCTTCCCATTCTTTGTTGCGTTTTCTCAACCAAACACCGTGGTCGGTAATCAACGAATAGTTTTTGTTTCCAAACCATTTTTCGAAAGTCTCTTTGTCGCGTCCGCTTATAATCACCATATCGGTATTTGGCATATCGTTTATTTTGTCGAGTAATTCGAGTAAAGCTTTATCTGGACTTGCGTTTTGTGGGTTGTCTTGAAAAGCTGCCAAAGTACCATCGTAATCGAGTAAAATAAGCTTGTTTTTAGCGTTTTTATAAGCTTCAATCATTTCTGAAGTACGTGTGTTGTTGAGTTTTTCAGAAACAATAACTTGTCCCAATTTCTCTGTTGCCTCCAACGATTTAATAAATTCTTGTGCCCATTTTTCAACACTGTAACGCTCTAATCTTTTCTGAAGAATGGTATTTCTTGAAATTTGCTCTTCAACGGGCATTTCGAGTGCTTGTTTGATGGCATCGGCAATTTGTTCAAAATTATTCGGATTTATCATCAAAGCTTCGTTCATTTCTTTGGAAGCTCCCGCCATTTCACTTAAAATTAAAACCCCATCTTTATTGGTACGTGTGGCAATATATTCTTTGGCAACCAAATTCATTCCGTCTCGCACAGGGGTAATCAGTGCAACATCGGAAGAAGTATATAAATCGATTAAATTATCAAAAGGCATGGAGCGATAAAAATACCAAATAGGCGTCCAACTAACCGTTGCAAACTGACCATTAATACGACCTACCAGCTCATCGGTTTCTTTTTTTAATAATTGATATTGCGGTACGTTTGATCGCGACGGAACCGATAACATAATAAGACGCACTTTCTCTTTAAATTCTGGATATTTGTTCAGAAAATATTCAAAAGCACGAATCCGATTTGGAATTCCTTTGGTATAATCTAAGCGGTCTATCGAGAGAATTAGTTTGGTGTCTTCGGAAGTTTGCATGTGGTCGTCTAACCTTTTTTGAAGTTCCGACCTGTCTTTAACACTTAGTTGCATGTGGTTTTTTGCTGCCTCATGAAACTTTTTATAATCAATTCCCATCGGAAATGAATCAACTTTTACAAGTCGGTCATGATAAATAATTTCGTTAAACTTCACATCGAGGCGTAAAATTCTTTTAATCGAACTTAAAAAATGACGTTCGTAATCATAGGTGTGAAATCCAATTAAATCGGCACCAAGCATTCCTGTAAGTAACTCTTCACGCCAAGGAAAAGTTCTAAAAATTTCATACGACGGAAACGGAATATGTAAAAAGAAACCAATGGAAACATCAGGTTTTTTCTCTTTAATCAGTTGTGGTAGTAATAATAGTTGGTAATCGTGTACCCAAACTTTATCGCCATCTTCAATATTTTCAAGTACAATATCTGCAAACTTTTGATTTACGGTTTTGTATGATTCCCAGAAGTCTTTTTCAAATTCAGTATATTCCATAAAATAATGGAACAACGGCCAGAGCGTACGGTTGCTAAAACCAAAATAATAATTGTCGATATCGTTTTGAGATAAAGTAACCGAAGCACAATTTTCCGTAGCAACAGCTTTTGCAACTTCTTTTTCGAGTTGCGGATTGAGTTCTTCTTCGGTAAGTCCAGACCAACCAATCCATAACCCGCCTTTGTCTTTGTGTACCGATTTCATTCCGGTAGCCAAACCGCCAACGCTTGGAGTAATTTCTAGGTTATTTTCGTTTAATTTTATTTGAAGTGGAAGTCGATTAGAAACAATAATTGTTTTGCTCATAATTTTGGTTGAAGTTTTCTTTTTCTTTTAAGTTGATTGTAATTTTTTAATTTGAGAAAAAATGAAGTCAGATTTTAATAAAACGACATTAAAACTGTAAGAGTTTTGAGATAATAAAAATGACTTTAAATTTTCACTTTCATTTATAATTAGATAATTGGTTAACAAATAAGATTTTCGTTAATTTAAGGAATTATTAGTAGCTAAACGTTATAAAAAACATAATTAATGAATAATTTAGAATACGGAATTATAGGAAATTGTAGAAGCGCAGCATTAATTTCAAAAACAGGCTCTCTTGATTGGTGTTGTTTGCCCGAGTTTGATTCTTCTTCTGTATTCGCTAAAATTTTAGACGAAGAAATAGGAGGGAACTTCGGTTTTAACGTAGATGATTCTTACACCATTTCTCAGCAATATTATAAAAACACAAGTGTACTTGTAACACAGTTTTCTAACGGAAAAGATGCTTTTTCAGTTTGGGATTTTATGCCACGTTATTACGAAGAAGACGGAAGTTACAATTCGCCACCAGATGTTATTCGATATGTTGAATACATCAGCGGGAAACCTAGTTTTAAAGTAGATTACAATCCGAAATTGGAGTACGCTTTGGGAGTGACAAACACCTATGTTAAAGACGATTTTATTGTAAGTTTAACCGATAAAGAAAAGTTCGACACGCTCTTTTTATACACTAGTTTTGATAAGAATAAAGTGGTTTCTGGTGAAGAAATTGCAATTACTGAAGATGGTTATTTTTTAGTTGGTTACAATGAGAAAATTTTAACCCCAACAGTAAGTAAAGCCTTTTTAGAACTGTCTAGAACTAAAGTGTATTGGTTGAATTGGTCGGAACGAACACCAAGCTACAAGAAATACAATAACGAAATATTGCGTAGCGCCCTTACCTTGAAAATGCTAACATACGACAAATCTGGGGCGGTGTTGGCGGCAGCAACTACTTCCTTACCAGAAACTATTGGGGAAGTGCGTAATTGGGATTATCGCTTCTGTTGGATTCGAGATGCCTCAATGGTGATAAAAGTGGTGTCGGAATTAGGGCATAAAAATATGGCAAAGCGCTTTCTTCAGTTTATTATCGATTTAATTCCTGATAAAGATGAAAAGCTGCAAATTATGTACGGAATTAACAAGGAGAAAAAACTTACTGAAGAAACCCTCGACCATTTGAGTGGTTACAAAGGGTCGAAGCCTGTACGAATTGGGAATGCAGCTTATGAACAACGTCAAAATGATATCTACGGAATTTTGATGGATGTAATTTATGAGCAATTCATGAAGTTTAGCACGCAAATCGAGAATAGCGAAGATTTATGGACGATCACCAAAGGAATTGTTTGGGTGGTTAACAAACACTGGAAAGAAACCGATAAAGGAATTTGGGAATTTAGAACTGAAGAAAAACATTTTACCTTTTCGAAAGTATTGTGTTGGGTGGCTGTAGATAGAGCTTTGCGAGTAGCCAAAATGCTTAACAAAACCCGAAAAATAGAGAAGTGGAGCGCTTTAGAACAAGAAATTAAAAATGATATCCATAAACACGCATGGAATGATGAAGTGCAAGCATTTACGCAATTTTACGGATCTAATGATATGGATGCCTCTGTTTTATTGATGGAGCCTTACGGGTTTATAGATGCCAAAGATGAGCGCTATGTGAGTACCGTAAAAGCAATAGAAAAAGAGTTAAGCAACGACGGTTTGTTGTATCGATATAAAAATCAAGATGATTTTGGTTTACCGTCATCATCTTTTACCATTTGTACGTTTTGGTTTATCAATGCTTTAAATAAAATTGGAGAGCACGATAAAGCAGTTAAGTTGTTCGATCAACTCTTGTCATACAGTAATCATTTAGGATTGTTTAGCGAGGATATCGATTTTAAAACGAAGCGTTTGCTAGGGAATTTTCCGCAGGCATATTCGCATTTAGCATTAATAGAAACTGCTATAAATTTATCGAATTATAAATCGGATGAAGATCAATTAATTCAAAGTGTAAAACAAGATTAAAAATAAGGAAACTGCCTGAAAAGTATTTAAAACCATCACTCTGAAATAAACTCAGTTTGACGAAAAACTAATCTTTTTAGGCAGTTTTTTAGTGTTATTTTTTTAATTTTTGCTCACGTCCAATTATAAAATACAGGATAGCACCGAAAAAATTTAATAGCAATACTACAAGAAGCCAAACTATTTTATTATTTCCTGAAAATTCATTTTTTAAGATATCGATTAATGCAATAAGTGTAGGCAGAAAAGCTAAAGCTAAAAAAACAAGTGTTAGTATGATTTGCCATGGGCCAATTGTATTTGATGCAATCATAGTTTACAGTTTTGGAATTCTACTAAATATACAATTTTTTAGCATTTAAAAACCATATGTTTTAATGGCATTGTCTCTAAATATTTTTTGCAGAACGCTCTCAGGTAACTGCAACCCTTTAAAACTTCCTTTAAATTCTGGAGCTGTTAAGGTTTTGTCTGTTGCAAAAAAGTCCCAATGATTTTTCCAAAGCGTTTCAAAGCGTTCTGTAAGTTCGTCGTCATTCATACTTCCATCGTCTATAACATCGGTTCCGTAGATAATTCGATCTTGATACTTAATAAAAAAGTTTCTTACTTTTTCCCAATCATCTTTGGCTTGCAATTGCACATGACAAATGCGCTCGGCTAGGTCTGTGTCGGTATTTGGATAGCTGTCCAAACGTTTAGCAACTTCGTCGATACTCCATTCCATACTGAATAAATGCAGTCCTACGTATTTCAGTTTTGGGAATTTTTTCAAAACGTTATCACGAGCTTCCATTTGTTTTTCATAAGAAGGATATGCTGGTAATAAATACATGT
Source organism: Joostella sp. CR20 (assembly GCF_038433465.1). Classification (NCBI taxonomy): domain Bacteria; kingdom Pseudomonadati; phylum Bacteroidota; class Flavobacteriia; order Flavobacteriales; family Flavobacteriaceae; genus Joostella; species Joostella sp. CR20. The sequence continues at coordinate 251,084 of NZ_JAESVF010000002.1, forward strand.
GGTATTCTGGATGTGCAGCAAAGTAATTTCTGTCTGAATCTACAGTCATTTCTTCTAGTGGAAGCCAACAATTTTTGGGTTCTCCTTGATGCCCAATTAATAAAATATCATTATCAACTAAATATTGATAAATAGGATCAAAACGTTCATCGTCCAACATAACAAAGTTTCCTTCTTTGTCTTTAACTGAAGGATCCATTCCTATATTTTTCCATATTTTAACACCAACGGCGCCATTGGAAATACCTGTTTGAATTTGATTTAACGCATGCGGAAGCCACTTTTCGGTATTCCAATATTGCGTATCAAAACTTGTGATGAATTTACTGGTGTTCGGGAACTTTTCTTCTAAATCGTGAATTACCTGCTGTTGTTCTTCCAAAGAATCAAAGAAAGGAATATCGGTATTGATAGATAAAAATGAAGCGCTGTACTTTTTAGCTAATTTCATTTTTGCTTCTGAACGTGTGTTTAAATGCACATGGGCATCAATGAATGGTTTTAGCATGGTGTTAGTTTTTAATCATTTCTAATTTAGTTTTTACCAATTCGGTAACTTGGTTTGTTGCCTTCGGAAAAACTTTTCTTAAATCAATTTCTTCATTATTGGTTAATTCTTTCTGAAGTGTTTTCATAAAGATATTTTTAATTTCCGTTGCCAAATTAACTTTACAAATCCCGTTACTAATAGCTTCTTGAACTTGACTATGAGGCACTCCAGAACTTCCGTGAAGCACTAAAGTCGCATTGGTAACTTCTTTAATATTCTTCAAAAGTTCGATATCCAAATTAGGTTCTTCTTTGTAAAAACCATGTGCTGTTCCAATGGCGACAGCTAGAGCATCGACGCCAGTTGCATCCACAAATTCTTTGGCTTCATTGGGTTGCGTAAACCCTTGCTTTCCGTGTGATTGCCCTAATTTTGCTACGTAACCTAATTCGGCTTCTACATGTGCATTGTATGCCTCGGCACGTTTTACAACTTCTTGAGTTATTTTTATATTTTCTTCAAAAGGGAGTTCGCTACCATCAATCATTACTGAATCGAAGCCTGCATCGAGGCATTGTTGTACGAGTTCTACCGACCCTCCATGATCTAAATGAATCCAACCTTCAACGCCAAATTGTTCCAATCCAGCTCGACCTAATTTTACTGCGGAGTCCAAGCCCATGTAATCAATAGAGCTTTTGGTGAGCTGTAAAATAATAGGCTCCTTTAAATCAGATGCTGCTTGTAAAACCCCATGTAGAGTTTCTAGGTTATAGAAATTTGTGGCGAGTAATCCTCTTTTTTGTTGGGTGAATATGGCTAGTTTTTCTTTTAATAGCATGTTGTTATAATTCAGAATTAAATATTGATTTTATTTTTTCTTTAATCGTATTTTGATCGGTAAATGCGGTAGTTCCGCCAGCTGCGGTAGTGTTTAAAGCACCCATTAAATTACCAACGCGTAAGCACTCAGCAAGCGGAGCTTTTTCGATGAATTTTTTTATGAATCCACTGTTAAAGGAATCACCGGCACCAATGGAGTCTACATATGCAGGGTTATGAAATGCAGTGGCTGTAATTTTTTCATTGTTTTGAATGGCAAAACTTCCTTTTTCTCCCATTTTTACAACCAAAATGTTGGTGTAAGTTTCGATGTGTTCCGTTGCTTCGTCTAAGTTCTTTTTGCCAGTCAACGCCAATAATTCTTGTTCATTCGGCATAAAAACATCTACATATTGTAAACATTCTTTATAATCAAAGTTCCATTTGTTTTCTGGATCCCACTGTAAATCAAGCGAAGTTGTTAAGCCACATTCTTTTGCTTTCTTGAAGATTTTTACAATATCTCTTCGGATTCCTTTCTGAATAAAAAAATTAGAAAGATGGAAGTGTTTAAACTCAGATATTTCTTTCCACGGAATGGAATCATACGTAAGCGTTTCCATAGCACCACAATATGTTACATTTGCACGATCTTGATCGTAATTCATTACAATTGTAATACCCGATGGTAAGTTGTTGTTTTTTATAAGAAAGTCGGTAGCAACGTTTTTATTTTGTAATTCTGTTGTGATAAAATCTCCGTAAGAATCATTTCCAATAACACCACAAAAAGAAGTTTTTATCCCCATTGCGGAAGCATTTGCAGCCATAATTGCTGAAGAACTTCCGAGAGAGAGATTCATGTTGTTGGCAATAATTTCAGTACCAATTTCAGGGAAACCCTCGATATTGTTTAATATCAAATCAACATTAAGTTCTCCTACAACTATTAATTCTTTATGAGGCATAATCTAATTCTTTAAGTGTAACTTTTGGAAGTAATTGGTTAACGTCTTCAATTTTAAGCATTCCTAAATCATCATTCAAACAATTTGCTGCACCACAAGCAACACCATAGCTTGCAATTTCTTCAATTTTTAAATTTTTATCAACTGCATAAGCAATACCAGCTGTTAAACAGTCGCCACTTCCTACGGTACTTATAACTTTTGAAATGCTAACGTTGGCATGTATTAATTTCCCTTGGTAATATAACCATAATCCTTCTTTTCCTTTCGTTATGGCTATTAGTTTTATTTTTTTGCTGAGGTTTTTTACAATTGTTGAAATATCTGAATTATCGTAAACCGATTTCAATTCGTCTTCGTTTATATGTAAACCGAAAAATGACCCTTGAAGCGCGTGCTTTAATTGCTCACCAGAACAATCGATGATTACTTTTTTTTGCTGATGATTACAAATAGTAATAAGCTGTGCATACGCATCGTTTGGAGCTCCTTTCGGCCATGAACCAGAAATGCAAACTAATGAATATTTTGTAATTGAATCTTGAAATTTTAAACTGAAATTCTTCCAATCTTGCTCTGTAAAAGTTGGACCAGGTTCTAACAGTTCGGTATTGTTAAAAGCTTCATTTTTACTTCTAAAAGTGTAGCATTTTCTGTTTTGTCCAACAACTTCAATACCGTCAGTATTAATATTTTTATCTGCACAGGATTGCTTAATCCACTGTCCGGAATTGCCTGCCCAGTTAGCAAACAATGTGGTTGGATGGTGTAATTCATTCAAAGCAAAAGCAATGTGTGTGGCTTTTCCGCCAGGAAACTCTTTAAGTGCAGTGATTCTGTTAGCTTTTTTTGCTTCTATAGCATCTATCCATGCATAAGTGTCGATAGACGGATTTGGACAAACACTTAAAATCATAGCATATTACTTTTTATAAATGTTTACGCCTTGTACCACTCGATTGATAGCTCCAGAAACCGATGGATTGTCTGGATTTAACGATAATTTTAAAGATTTATAAAGACCTAAAAGCTGACCAATAAGTGTAACTGGAATAAGTTGTAATGTGTTATTGCTTACCGCTTGAAAAGGAATTCGAACGGCATTTTTAATTTTAATATCTACAACTCCTCCAGCTAAAATTGCCTGAATGTTTCTCGGGTCTTTCGCAATGTCTTCTACCAAATCCTTTTCGTATTTAAACACGTGTTCATCTTCAGAAAAAAGATACACAAGTAATGTGTTTGCATTCACCACAGCTCTAGGCCCGTGTCTAAATCCTAAGAAAGAATCGAATTTACAAATAACTTTCCCGTCGGTTAATTCTTGTAATTTTAGGTGGCATTCTCTAGCAATTCCTAATTTTTCTCCAGAACCTAAAAAGACTACTCTTTCAAAAGCTCTTTCTGTGATTTCAGCAAAAACATCTACACTATTTAAAATGGCTTCGGCTTGTTCGCAGATTGTATCTAAATCAGTTGCTTTTTTATCTATGTTTTTAATGTCTGTAACCAATAAGGCAGTAAGAAGCATGCTCGTAAAGCTACTCGTCATAGCCAAACTTTTGTCGTTTGTTTCTTCTGGGAGTACAATACTGTAACATGGATTTTTTGTTTCCTTATGATAATCGACCAATGCGCCATCTTTATTACATGTTATAATTAGATGGTAGATGTCATTTGAAAATTCATCAGCTAGCGAAACAGCTTCCAAACTTTCAGGACTATTTCCAGATCTAGCAAAAGAAATTAATAAGGTTGGTGTATTTCTTAAGAAAAATGAATCTGGATGCGTAACCAAATCGGTGGTTGCAATTGGTTGTGTTAATCTGTTTGTTTGTTTTTGAATAATACTTTGAGAAGCCTCACCAATAAAAGCCGAAGAGCCTGCTCCAGTTACAATAATTCTAAGATTTTCTTTAGCTAGAATTGGTTGTAAGTATTTAGAAATAGCCTCTTTGCTGTTGCTCAGTAATTGAAATGTTTCTTTCCACAGCCTTGGTTGTGAGTTAATTTCTTGTACTGTATGTAGGTTATTAAGACTTGCTGTATTGTTCTTCATCTTTTTCAAAGTTTATAAGAAATGACAACTTATAGTCGTCTTACGCAAATTAAAAGAAAATAATTCGAAAACAAAAAAAATTTCGTTACCTTTTTATTTGTTCGTATATTTCGCTTTTAAATTAGAATATAGCTAATATATTCTGATTTATATATTTTTTATTGTGATTAAATAAATAAACGAAAGTTATTTTCATGTTAATTATAGTCTATTCGAATATTTATAGGGGTAGTTGTGGTAATCTGAAATTTTTAAAGTTTTATTGAGTTTATTTTGAATCGCATTGCAAGTTACTTTTGAAATTTTATTTATCAATTATGAAAATTTATAAAAACACACTGTTAGTTTTATTGTTAGGCTTTTTTCTTGTTGGATGTGAGCAAGCAAAGGAGATAGTCGATTATTCAATGTCAATTCCAACAAAAGGAAATAGTTGGGTTGTGAATGATTTGGCTGTAAACGAAGCAATAATCACCAAGAAAGGTATTGAAAACTGGAATAACGATTCGGCCGTGATTAGAACGTATTTCAAACTAGATACGATTGGAGAAATTCAACTTGGAATTCTTGGTAAGGCTATCGATGGAGAAGCTACATTGAAGGTTTCTTTTGAAGGGAAATCTCAGGAAGTAACGATGCGTAAAAGCGAATTCGATACTATCCCAGTAGGAACTTTTAAGGTAAATGAACCTGGTTATAAGTTTGTTGAAATTCAAGGGTTAGAAAAGAAAGGAGCTACTTTTGGAGCAATAGAAGCAATTTTGATTGGCGGAACCGCTGTAACAGCGAATACGACTTTTGTTAAGGAAGATTTTTATTGGGGACGAAGAGGGCCTTCTGTGCATTTGCGATACGAGACTCCAAAGGATATCGATGTGGAATGGTTTTATAACGAAATAACAGTACCCGAAGGAAATGATGTTTTGGGGTCGTATTTTATGGCGAACGGTTTTGGAGAAGGATATTTTGGAATGCAGGTTAATTCTTCCGAAGAGAGAAGAATATTGTTTTCTGTTTGGAGTCCGTTTAAAACTCAAAACCCAAAAGAAATTCCAGACGATTATAAAATTATTTTGCTCGAAAAAGGGCAAGGCGTTACTACTGGAGAGTTTGGTAATGAGGGATCTGGAGGGCAGAGTTTTAAGGTGTTTAATTGGAAAGCAGGTATTACTTATAAGTTTTTGTTGAAAGGTGTTCCGTCTGTTAATAATTCAACCGACTATACTGCTTACTTTTTTGATGGTGAAGCAAATCAATGGCATCTCATAGCTAGTTTTAGAAGACCACACACCTCGACTTATTTGAAACGCCAACACTCATTTTTAGAAAACTTCAGAACTGAAACTGGATTTTTAAACAGAAAAGGCTTTTATGGAAATCAATGGGTACTTGATGCAAAAGGAAATTGGCACGAACTTACAAAAGCTAAGTTTACTGCAGATAATACAGCGAGAAAAGGCTCTAGGTTGGATTACGCAGGTGGAGCAGAAGGGAATGTGTTTTTTATGACCAATTGCGGTTTCTTTGATGATACAACACCTATCGATTCTGAATTTACTAGAAAAGAAAATGGGGAAACCCCAACTATTAATTTTGAAGAATTACCAAAAGGAATTTAACGAAAACGTCAATTTTATTGATAGTTAGTTTGTTGTTTAGCATTGTTGGATATTCCAACAATGCTTTTTTATTTTATACAAGTGCATTTAGCTGTGCATACTGTATCAACATGATTGTTTTTGCATCTGTAATTTTTCCTTGTTTAATCCATTCTGAGGCTTCGGATAAAGCGACTTCAAAAACTTCAATATCTTCGTGTTCACTATCAAGTCCGCCACCTTGATGAGTTTTCATCTGTGCGTTGAATTTCCCAACATACAAGTGTAATTTTTCTGTTACGGCACCTGGTGAAGTGTAGGTTTCAAACACCTTTTTTACTTCAGAAATTTGATAACCAGTTTCTTCGTCGGTTTCACGGATGATAGACTTTTCTGGACTTTCGTCTTCAATGATTCCAGCAGGAACTTCAATCATCATCCCACTTTCATTTTCATTTAAATAGGTGGGCATTCTAAACTGTCGCGTTAGAATAATATTTTTAGTTTCAGGGTTGTATAATAAAATGGCAGCTCCATTGCCGCGGTCGTATACTTCTCGACTTATGGTTTCTGTAATTCCTTTTGAATTTTTTTGCTGAAAAATAATTTTTTTAAGGCAGTACCATTCATTTGACAGAATAGTTTCTTTTGTAATCTCGATGTTGTTATTCATTTTCAGAAAGAAATGTAATTAACTTTTTTGAGCTTCGTAAGTTGCCCAATCTTGAGTTTTGTAGATTTCTTCTCCAAAATATTTAGCGACTTTTAAGAAGGAATCGGGTTTTTGATACCCAGGAACAGGCGATATAATTTCGACATTTTCATTTAAAAATATAACAGTTGGGAAGCTCATTTTACCTTGTAGTAACGCCGCGGCAAGTTCGTGGTAACCGCGTTTGCCTTGACCTACATATTTAAATGTTTTTCCCATATATTCAATGTCTTCTTTTCCTTCAGCATCCATTTTCACCATATAAAAATTTGCTTTCATATAAGCTGCTACTTCAGGATTGTTAAAGGTGTCTTTGTCCATTTTTTTACACCATCCGCACCAATCGGTATACACATCTACGAATATTTTTTTGGGTTGCTCGTCGGTAGCCGATTTTTCAATGGCTTGTTCCCAAGTAAGCCACTCTATTTCTTGAGCAGAAGTGGTAGTGATTGCTAAAAGAAAGACGAATAAAAAGAGATTTTTCATGTATTTACTGTTCAATTTATACTTGTTTGTACGCTTTGTTATTGCGTTACTTACAGGCTTTTGATAAATGTAGTAATAATAAATGAATGTTGTGTGTAGGAAATAAAAAACTCGGCTGTGAGGCCGAGTTTACTTTTTATGCTTCTTTTACGAGTTCTTTTTGAGATAATTCAGGAATGTTTGGTTCTACTAAATTCTGAACTAAATCGTCAAAAGTTTCTCCTTTTCTTATTAAGTGTGCTTGTCCTTTGTGCCATAAAACTTCTGGTGGTCTAAATCTAGAGTTGTAATTGCTAGCCATCGAGAAGCAATAAGCTCCAGCGTTTTTGAAACACAGAATATCGCCTTCAGAAATCTCATTAATACGACGGTTACTTCCAAAAGTATCTGTTTCACAAATGTATCCAACAATAGAGTAGAAGCGCTCTTTCCCTTTTGGGTTCGAGATGTTGCTTATTTTGTGGTACGAATTGTAAAGCATTGGGCGGATAAGGTGATTAAAACCAGAGTCGATACCTGCAAAAACTGTAGAAGTTGTTTGTTTTACAACATTTACTTTTGCCAAGAAAAAACCAGCTTCACTAACCAAAAATTTACCTGGTTCGAATGCAAGAGTTAAGTCACGACCAAACTCTTTGCAAAATGCATTAAATCTTTTAGAAAGTTTTTTTCCTAATTCTTCAACATTGGTTTCGATATCGCCTTCTTTGTAAGGAACTTTAAATCCGCTTCCAAAATCGATAAATTCTAAATCGTGGAAATGTTTTGCAGTGTCAAATAATATTTCAGAAGCATACAGGAAGACTTCGATATCTAAAATATCGCTCCCCGTATGCATATGGATACCGTTTACGCGCATCCCAGTATTTTCTACAATTCTAAGGATATGAGGAATTTGGTGAATACTAATACCGAATTTCGAATCGATATGTCCTACAGAAATATTAGAATTTCCTCCTGCCATTACATGTGGATTGATTCTGATACATACTGGAACTTTCGGGTTTCTAGTACCAAATTGCTCTAAAATAGAAAGGTTGTCGATGTTAATTTGAACGCCAAGTTTGGCAACTTCTTCAATTTCTTCTAAAGAAACTCCGTTTGGAGTAAAAATAATATCTTCTGGATTAAAACCAGCCATAAGTCCTAATTGAACTTCCTGTATAGAAACCGTATCCAAACCGCTTCCTAAAGAGTTCATCAGTCTTAAAATAGCAACATTAGATAGCGCCTTTACAGCATAGTTAAGTTTTAACTGCTTTACATTTTTAAAAGCAGAGGTAAGCCTTTGGTATTGAGATGTTATTTTTTCTGAGTCGTATACGTATACCGGACTGCCAAATTCTTTGGCTACATTTAAAAGATCGCTATTGTTCATACTTCATAATAAATTAAAGAGCAAAACTATAAAAGTTGAATTGCATTCAAAATAAAATTTATTAAATATATAAAAATAAAACACAATGTTGTATTTATAACAAAAGTTGAATTGCCAAAAGTCAATTCATTATAGTATAAATAGTTGTTTTTGGTTGTGCTAAGATATTGTTTTAATTGATAATGAGTGTTGTAAGGACTGTTTTTCTGTTTTTTATTGCTACTGAAAAGACACGGTTTCAAGATTTGTACACGAATTAGAAATAATGAATAATTGTTATTTGGTGTTAAAACTTTGTCCTTTTTTGTGATGAATGTTATTCATTTTTAAAAAAATAATTCTAGATTGGGTTTATTAAACTCCATTTGTTACTTTTGTTTCGCTTTAAATTATACAATGTATCGTTATGAATTTACACGAATATCAAGGAAAAGAAATATTAGCAAGTTTTGGAGTGCGCATTCAGCGCGGAATTGTAGCACAAAATCCTGAAGAGGCCGTAGCTGCAGCAAAACAATTAACTGAAGAAACCGGAACTGGTTGGCACGTTATCAAAGCACAAGTACATGCTGGAGGCCGCGGAAAAGGTGGAGGAGTTAAGCTTGCTAAAAACCTTAAGGAAGTAGAAGAAATTGCTGGAAATATTATTGGGATGGACTTAGTAACGCCTCAAACTTCAAAAGAGGGGAAAAGAGTTCATCAAGTATTGGTGGCAGAAGATGTATATTATCCAGGAGATAGCGAAACTTCAGAATTCTATATGTCGGTATTGTTAGATAGAAGCAAAGGAAAAAACATGATTATGTATTCTACTGAAGGTGGAATGGATATCGAAGAGGTTGCTGAAAAAACACCACACCTTATTTATCATGAAGAAGTAGATCCAGCAACAGGATTGCTTCCTTTCCAAGCAAGAAGAGTAGCATTCAACTTAGGATTAAGTGGAACTGCTTTTAAAGAAATGACAAAATTTGTTACTGCATTATACAAAGCTTACGAGTCTTCAGATTCTTCGTTATTTGAAATTAACCCTGTGTTAAAAACTTCAGATGATAAAATTATGGCTGTAGATGCAAAAGTAACTATCGATGATAATGCACTTTATCGCCATAAAGATTACGCAGCAATGCGCGATTTAAGAGAAGAAGATCCGATTGAAGTAGAAGCTAAAGAAGCAGGTTTAAACTTTGTTAACCTTGACGGAAACGTTGGATGTATGGTTAACGGAGCTGGATTGGCAATGGCTACGATGGATTTAATTAAAATGGCGGGTGGAGAACCAGCTAACTTCCTAGATGTTGGAGGTACTGCCGATGCAAAAAGAGTAGAGATTGCATTCAGAATGATTTTGAAAGATCCGAATGTAAAAGCTATTTTGGTTAATATTTTCGGAGGAATTGTTCGTTGCGACCGTGTTGCTCAAGGTATTGTAGATGCTTACAAAAACATGGGAGACGCTATTAAGGTGCCAATTATTGTACGTTTACAAGGAACAAACGCTGAAATTGCAAAAGAATTAATAGACAATTCAGGACTTGCAGTACACTCTGCAATTGAGTTTAAAGAAGCTGCAGACAAAGTACAACAGTTACTTAAATAAGTCTTTTAAAATAAAAGTATTGAAAGCCTCGGTAATTTGTCGAGGCTTTTTTGTTTTTAAATTGTAAACCATATCCCGAAAAAATGTTTGCAATGTAAAGTTTTTGTTAGCTGAATTACTTCACGGTGTAAAATGCTAACTTTCTAATTATTAAGTATAAAAGCTGCTGAATTTATAGGAAATCAATATAGAAATTCAATTCTTCTTATAGAAACCAATTAAGTATTAGTAGCTTCTTTTTTTGGTTGATTTTTTTGTTTTTCAAACGAAATTTAGCAATCTCTTGTCAGCAGAAGCTTCTCAGGTGTTTTGCACTTTTTCACCACTTTTTCAGCAAGGTTAGGCAAATGTTATTCAGTTTAAAAGTTAGTTAACTATTTGTTTTTAAGTTATTTATGTGATTTTCTGTTTGTAATTTTGATCTGTAATCAAAAAACACAAAGCAATGAAAAATTTAAAAATCTTTTTAGCCGTGGCAAGTATGTTTGTTTCGACAATGCTAGTTGCCAACAACGATCCAAAACCTGTAAACAAAAACGTTACAAAAGAGTTGTCTACTATTTTAGGAACTCCATCATTTAGAGTTTCTGAAGACGACATGATTGCGAATGTTCATTTTTTAGTAAACAGTAAAAATGAATTGGTAGTGATTAACGTAGTTGCAGAAAACGACATGGTAGAGTCGTATATTAAAAGTAGAATGAATTACAAAAAAGTAACGCCTGGTACTTTAAAAGCAAATGAAGAGTACAAGGTTGACGTTAGAATTGTAGCAAAAGGTTAGTTTGTAGAGTAGTTAGTTTAGGGAAGTTGAAAGATCGTCTTTTTGAGGGAAAGGCGATTTTTCTTTTTTTTAAGTAGTAGATAAAAACAAAAAACTGCCTCAAGGGCAGTTTCTGTTAAATTCTAATTCCTACGGGGAGTAAACCTTTAAATTCTTTGTGTCTTCTTAAAAAACCTGCTATTTGAGGGCTTGTTGGAACAACACTTAGATTTTTTTCTTCAATATGTTTCAAAACAGTTGTTATGAAGTTGTCTTTGAAGTTTGGGTCTGTTACCTCTTCTGGAATAACTAGTTTTGTTAAAAAAACTTTTCGTTCTTGAGAAGCATACTCAATTTTTGCTAGCTTACCATCAATTTTTGTTTCGTATTGACGCAAAAACTCATTGTCATTAATTACTACTTCATTCATTATTACGAGATTTAAAAATCATTCTTAAACTATAAAAACTTCGACTATCGAAATAGGTATAGCGCAATACTTACACTTGCCAAAATTTTATAAACCTTTCAGCTATAAAACGCGCAGTAGTTAAATTTGGTTTCGGTTGGTGGTTGTTTTGAAAGAGAAATACATACCTTTATGTGCTACAAAGATACGAAAAAAAATGGCTAACATTCTATTTTTCAATTATTAATATCTATGAGTGAGGTTAAAACACATGTGTATTTTATGCCAGGAATGGCTGCAAATCCATCGATTTTTGAATATATAAAGCTTCCTGAAGAGCAATTCGAAACTCATTTTTTACATTGGCAAATACCGTTAAAGAACGAACCGTTGGAGGATTATGCAAAACGTATGACAACATTTATTGAGCATGACAACCCAGTGTTGGTAGGAGTTTCATTTGGTGGCGTATTGGTACAAGAAATGGCAAAAATTATTTCAGTAAAAAAAGTAATAATTATCTCAAGTGTTAAGTGTAATAAAGAGTTGCCAAAGCGAATGGTATTTGCAAAGTACACGCATCTTCATAAATTATTGCCTACAGGTTTGGTTACTAATATTGAGTTGGTTGCAAAATATGCATTTGGAGAATCGGTTACAAAACGTTTAGATTTGTATGAGAAATATTTGTCGGTAAGAGATAAATATTATCTAGATTGGGCTATCGATGCGATTATTAATTGGAAACAAAAAGATCCGTTTCCGTCGGTTATTCATATTCATGGCGATAAAGACGGCGTTTTTCCGTGTATAAATATTCACGATTGTATTAAAATAAAAGGAGGAACTCACGTTATGATATTGAATAAATTTAAGTGGTTTAACGAAAACCTGCCAAAATTAATCTTGGAAAACTAACAAATCAAATTTGTATATTTATAAAAAAAAATGGGGATGAAACGAATAAAAAATATTTTAGTTTTAGCTGGAGTAGTGGGTATTGCTGCAGTTTTTATCAACGCAGTACAGGCAACAAACATTACTTCGGTTGCTAGTTCAGAAACAAATAAAGACAGTTTAAGTCGTGTACACGATTATAATATTTATGCTTTGAAAATTCCTAGCGGATTAAATTTTGCTGGTGAAAGGGTTCCTATAGAAGATCCAGATATTAGAGAGCGAATGGATAGAGAATTGTTGGTAAATACGTATTGGCAATCTAACGGATTGTTGCTGATTAAAAGGGCTAACAAGTATTTTCCGGTAATCGAACCAATTTTGAAACGCTATGGAGTTCCAGACGATTTAAAATATATCGCTGTTATTGAAAGTGGATTAACACAAGCTATTTCGCCTGCTGGAGCTACTGGTTTTTGGCAATTAATGAAAGGTACTGCTAGAGAATATGGCTTAGAAGTAAATGATAATGTGGATGAGCGTTATCATATTGAAATGGCTACGGAAGTTGCGTGTAAATATCTAATAAAAGCTAAAGAGCGTTTTGGAAATTGGACAATGGCTGCAGCTGCTTACAATGCTGGACAGTACGGAATGGCAAAACAATTAGACCGTCAAGAAGTAACCGACTATTACGATGTGCTTTTGGGTGAAGAAACAGGGCGTTATGTATTTAGAATTTTAGCTTTAAAAGAAATATTATCAAACCCTGAAGCTTACGGTTTTAACTTTGATCAAGAAGATTTATACACACACATTCCTGTAAATAAAGTTGAAGTAGATACCGTTGTAACCGATTTCCCAAAGTTTGCACAACAGTACGGAATTAACTATAAAATCTTGAAAATTCACAACCCTTGGTTGCGCGAAACGCATTTAAACAATGCTTCTCGTAAAAAATATTATATCGAAATTCCGAAAGCAGGATTCTATCCTTCTGTGCAATAATGTGGAATTATATTACAGATCATTTGTGGCAATTTTTGCTAGGCTTAAATTATGTACTAGCATTAATTGCTGCAGTTACTATTCTGCTTAAAAATATAAATCCAACCAAAACCCTCTCTTATTTAATTGCGCTACTCGCATTTCCGTTTTTGGGTTTAATTGTTTATTATTTCTTCGGACAAGACTACAGGAAGTTTAAAATATTTAAAAAGAAAAATGTTTTAAATCAGAAGAATATAAAAGAGTGGGCGCAACAATTAGTACTAAACAAAAAAGAAGCTTTTGCTTTGGGGAGCGATGTTTTAGATGGAAATACTAAAATTATCAGACTCATCGATAGCGAAAATCGTTCGCCACTTACACTGCATAATAAGGTTCAAATTTTAATCAATGGTGAAGAAAAATTTAAAGTCTTATTTCAAGATGTAAAAGCAGCAACTTCATCCATTCATATTGAATATTACATTTTTAGAGATGATGAAATAGGTTCCGAATTAATTGAAATTCTTTGTGAAAAAGCATCTCAAGGTGTTAATGTTAAGATTAATTACGACTCTGTTGCGAGTTCCTTCAGCAATAAATCTATTAAATGTTTAAAAGATAGTGGCGTAGAAATGTTTCCTTTTATGCCTGTGTATTTTCCGAAGTTTGCAAGCAAGGCCAATTATCGAAATCATAGAAAAATGATTATTATCGATGGAAAAATAGGATATGTTGGCGGTATAAATATTGGAGATGAGTATGTAAATAAAGACGGACGTAGGTTTTGGCGCGATACACATTTACGCATCGAAGGGCAGGCGGCAGGTTTGTTGCAATTTCATTTTTCGTTGGATTGGGATTTTGTGTGCGATAAACCGATTAAGATTGATAAAAGTTGGTTTCCAGATACCGATGTGCAAGAAAAAATTCCGATTCAAATTGCAGCCAGTGGTCCCGATACCGAGTGGGCAAATATTATGGAAGCTATGTTTACGGCTATCAACGAAGCAAATAGGTATGTGTATATTACAACGCCTTATTTTATTCCGAATGACGAAATTTCGTTGGCACTTTCTACGGCTTCCAAAAGTGGTGTTGATGTTAGACTGATGATTCCTAAAAGTTGCGACTCGTGGGCTGCGAAGTATGCAACCTATTCATATCTTGAGAAGTTGTTGAGGGCAGGGGTGAAAATTTATTTATACGAAAAAGGAAACATTCATGCTAAAACCATGATTGTTGACGATGTTTTTACCACCATAGGAACCTCAAATATGGATTATAGAAGCTTTCATATAAACTTTGAGGTCAATGCACTTATTTACAACGAAGCTATCACAAAACAGATGTTAGATATTTATATTGACGATCTTCAGTATAGCGAACAAGTTGATGCTGAAAGATGGTTTAATAGAGGACTGTCTCAACGCCTTAAAGAATCGTTTTGTAGGCTGTGGGCGCCACTTTTGTAAATTAACGTGAATTCGACGTAAGAATAATGAATGTGAGATAAAATAGACCTATTTAAAAAGTATTGAAAATCAAGGAAGCAGCGTGGGCTGATAGATAAAAAGCTGTTTGAGCGTAGCGAGTTCTTTTTATCTGTGGAGGTTGTTTCCGTAGATTTTCTGATGCTTTTTGAATCAGTCTTGACTTTTTTGTTTCGTTTTTGTGTCAAGACAAAAATGAAAGTATTAATAAGTAATTTAAATACAAATAATTAAAGGTGCTATAATATGTTAATGTTTATATCGAACTGAGGCTAAATTAGAGTAAATTCGATTTACGAATTTGAATGTTATTGAATTCGGCTAAACATTCAACTATTTCCACTAGATGATTTGGGATTATAATTTAGTAGTAATAAAAAAAGCAATTACTCCTTGTAGAAATAATTGCTTTATCAATTTTTAGTTGCAAACTGCTTAGATGCGTTTCATTTGCTGTTGCATCATTTTTATTTGTTCTTTTAGCATATTTTGCTTGTCTAGCTTTTTGGCTTCGTTTAAAAGCATTGTAGCTTCTCTTTTTCTTCTTTTTTGCATGGAGATTCCTGCAAGGCTTAATTTTGCCATAGCCAAATCGTAATCCATATTTAGACCAAGCTTAATTGCTTTCTTAAAATATTTTTCAGCTTCAGTTAAATTAGTCTGCGAAGTTATAATCCCTTTTAAGTAGTTATAATAACCTTGTTGTTTGGTTACTAATGCACTTTCTGGGTTTTTAATTTTATTAAGCCATTTATTGGTTCCTTCCATATCTTGCTTACGCATTCTTAAAAAAGCGAGCAAAATCATTTCATTTCGGAAGTATAAGAAAATAAAAATAAGTGAAAGTAGGATTAAAAAAATACCATTACCTATATGGCCTTCAATGAATTGATAAACGGCGTAAGCAATGATTAATACAGCAATTACTAATTTTATATTTTTGTTGAACATGTCGGGAATTTTCAATTGAAGGGCAAAGGTAATAAAAACTTATAAAAATATTTTTAAAAAGGTGTTTGTATAAGTAAAAAGTCTTTGTATATTTGCGCCGCGCTTTTGTGAAGTATATTTAAGCCGAAAAGAGATAGAGTTACCAAAGAGATAAAGATATTACAATGAGTAAAAGAACATTTCAACCCTCGAAAAGAAAAAGAAGAAATAAGCACGGATTCAGAGAAAGAATGGCCTCTGCAAACGGTAGAAAGGTGCTTGCTAGCAGAAGAGCAAAAGGTAGAAAAAAATTATCTGTTTCTTCTGAACCTAGACACAAGAAATAATGATCGTATTGATTATTAAAATATAAGGTGTTACTTTTGTTAGTAACGCCTTTTTTTATACCCAACAACATCATATATAATACAATAGCTATTTAAAATGCCAAAAAGAAAAGACCTAAAGAGTATACTGTTAATAGGCTCAGGACCTATTATTATTGGGCAAGCGTGCGAATTTGATTATTCTGGTTCGCAAGCATTACGCTCGCTTAGAGAAGATGGAATTGAAACAGTTTTAATCAATAGCAACCCTGCTACGATTATGACCGACCCTTCAATGGCCGACCATGTATACTTGAAACCTCTAACTACAAAATCGATTGTTGAAATCTTAAAAAAGCACCCAAATATCGATGCGGTTTTACCAACTATGGGAGGACAAACAGCATTGAATTTGTGTATCGAAGCTGATGAAAAAGGAATTTGGGAAGATTTTGGAGTAGAAATTATCGGAGTGGATATCGACGCTATTAATATTACTGAAGATCGTGAGAAATTCCGTGAGTTAATGCTTAAAATTGGTATTCCGATGGCACCGCAAGCTACGGCTACTTCTTTCTTAAAAGGAAAAGAAATTGCGCAGGAGTTTGGTTTTCCTTTGGTAATTAGAGCATCGTACACTTTAGGTGGTGCGGGAGCTTCTATTGTTTATAAACCTGAAAACTTCGACGAACTTTTAAGTCGAGGACTCGAGATTTCGCCAATCCACGAAGTAATGATCGACAAAGCTTTGATGGGATGGAAAGAATACGAGCTTGAGCTATTGCGCGATGAAAATGACAACGTAGTAATTATCTGTACAATCGAAAATATGGATCCGATGGGAATTCATACTGGAGATTCGATTACTGTAGCGCCTGCGATGACACTTTCTGACAGGACTTTCCAAAAAATGCGTGATATGGCAATCCATATGATGCGTAGTATTGGAGATTTTGCTGGAGGTTGTAACGTACAGTTTGCGGTAAGTCCAGACGATCAAGAAGATATTATCGCGATTGAAATTAATCCTCGTGTATCTCGTTCTTCTGCATTGGCATCAAAAGCAACAGGATATCCAATTGCAAAAATTGCAAGTAAATTGGCTATCGGTTACACGTTAGACGAACTTCAAAATCAAATTACAAAATCTACTTCAGCATTATTCGAGCCGACTTTAGATTATGTAATCGTAAAAATACCTCGTTGGAATTTTGATAAGTTTGAAGGATCTGATAGAGAATTAGGACTTCAAATGAAGAGTGTTGGAGAGGTAATGGGGATTGGACGTTCGTTCCAAGAGGCGTTACACAAAGCAACACAATCGCTCGAAATTAAACGTAATGGTTTAGGAGCAGATGGAAAAGGGTATAAAAACTACGATCAAATTATCGATAAATTAACGCATGCTAGTTGGGATCGTGTGTTTGTAATTTACGACGCTATTCAAATGGGAATTCCTTTGAGTCGCATTCACGAAATTACAAAAATCGATATGTGGTTCTTAAAACAATATGAAGAATTACATTTCCTCGAAAAAGAAATTTCAACACATACCATAGAAACTCTTTCTAAAAGTTTATTGCTAGAAGCGAAACAAAAAGGTTTTGCCGACAGACAAATTGCGCATATGTTAGGATGTTGGGAAAGTGAAGTTCATGCAAAAAGAGATGAATTAAACATCAACAGAATATACAAATTGGTAGATACCTGTGCTGCGGAATTTAAAGCGGAAACGCCTTATTACTATTCTACTTTTGAAGATGTGGTAAGAACTGCCGATGGCGAAGTGTATTCGGATAACGAAAGTGTTGTTACAGATAAAAAGAAAATAGTGGTTTTAGGTTCTGGACCAAACCGTATCGGACAAGGAATTGAGTTTGACTACTGTTGTGTGCATGGTGTTTTAGCAGCTGCTGAATGTGGTTACGAAACCATCATGATTAACTGTAACCCTGAAACAGTTTCTACCGATTTTGATACAGCCGATAAATTATACTTCGAGCCAGTATATTGGGAGCATATCTACGACATTATCCGTCATGAAAATCCAGAAGGTGTAATTGTACAGTTGGGTGGGCAAACAGCACTTAAATTGGCTGAAAAGCTTAATAAATACGGAATCAAAATTATTGGAACTAGCTTTGAATCTTTAGATTTAGCTGAAGATAGAGGAAGTTTCTCAAGTCTACTAAAAGAAAATAACATTCCTTATCCAGAATTTGGAGTAGCAGAAACTGCCGATCAAGCGCTTGCTTTGGCAGATGAGCTTGATTTCCCAATCTTGGTTAGACCTTCGTACGTACTTGGAGGACAAGGAATGAAGATTGTTATCAATAAAAAAGAATTAGAGGAGCATGTTGTTGACCTGCTAAGAAAAATTCCGAACAATAAATTATTACTCGACCATTATTTGGATGGTGCTATAGAAGCTGAAGCCGATGCAATTTGCGACGGAGAAGATGTGTACATTATAGGAATTATGGAGCATATTGAGCCTTGCGGAATTCACTCTGGAGATTCGAATGCTACATTGCCACCGTTCAATTTAGGAGATTTAGTTTTAGAGCAAATTAAAGATCATACTCGTAAAATTGCACTAGCGCTGAATACGGTTGGGTTGATTAATATTCAGTTTGCAATTAAAGATGATAAAGTGTATATTATTGAGGCAAATCCACGTGCTTCTAGAACGGTGCCATTTATTGCAAAAGCGTATAAAGAGCCGTATGTAAACTATGCGACCAAAGTAATGTTGGGAGAGAAGAAAGTAAAAGACTTTACATTTAATCCGCAACTAGAAGGTTACGCTATAAAACAGCCTGTATTCTCTTTTAATAAGTTCCCTAATGTGAATAAAAAATTAGGACCAGAAATGAAGAGTACTGGAGAAAGCATCTTGTTTATTGATAGCTTGAAAGACGATGAGTTTTACGACTTGTATCAACGTAGAAAAATGTATTTGAGTAAATAATATTTTTCAGTAATAATAACTTATACAAACTGCCTAAAATTGAATTATTTTAGGCAGTTTTTTATTTCTATTAAAAAGTTTTTTATGTGAAATTGGATAAAGATTCAGTTTCGATTTATTAGAAATACATTAATAATTTACTATGAGAAAGTATTAAATACCAAAGCAGTTGTTATAGCAATACCGAAGCTTAACAGTGTTCCAATCAAGATGTATTCGGTTAGCTTTCGGTCTTTGGCTTCGGTCAAATCACTAAACCTAAAAATAGATTTTGCCGCAATTAAAAAACCAACGCCTTCCCAATGGTTTGTAGCAATAAAAACAAACACAAGCAACCGCTCTAACATGCCAATATACTTCCCTGCGTTTTCAAGCGAATCGTCTTTTTCCATTTCCGTTTTTGGGGTGTAAACCGAAATAAGTGTTTTAATTATGATTGAAGTTGGTTGCGTTAAAAACAACACGCATGTAACAATTAAAAGCAGTTGCGAATTTGTAATGAAGCTAAAATCAATTTCAGTAGTACTCGAAAAAACAGATAGTAAACCAATTACAACAAGGTGTAATAGTTGGTCGATAAAGAAAAATATTCTTTTTGTTTTTTCAGTCTGAAGTAAAAGTTTTGCAGCGTCAATGATGAGATGAGAAATACCAATAATTACTGAGATGTACCAAAGTTTTAATTTCCAAACAAACAAAAACGCCAAAGCAGTATGAATGGCAATATGGAGGTATAGTTTTCCTGAAGCTAGTTTTTTACTTTCCTTTTCGGTAACCCATTTTTTAGACTGAAATGTAAAATCGCCAAGCAAGTGTGCTAGTAATAACTTTAAAAATAACTCCATTTTTTTGGTTTTATAACGCGCTTATTTTTTTCTGATACATTTTATGAAGTTCCACAATTTCATCAAAATGTGCTCTTTTTAAACGATCGCTTGCTGTATTTTGTTTTATCCCGATTAATTTTCCTAATTCTTGTTGAGACGAATTTGGATTTTGAATAGCAAGTTTTACAATTTCTGCTGAATTTTTTGTCCAACTATCCATGGCAATTAAAGCCAGTTTAAAATACAAATTTAATTCCTCGTTCAGCGCCTTATCATCAGTTTTTATTGCCAGATTTGCTTTGTTTTGTTTCAGCATTTCAAATTCTTCTCCAGAATGAATAAAAGCACTCCCGTTTGATTCTGATACTTTAGAAGCAGTATGAGTTTTGCTTCCAACGCCAATTGCCATACGAACGTCTATGTTTGGAACTTCTTTTATGGAGGCCTTTATAAGTACAGCAGTTAAGAAGGTTTCTTGGGTGTTTTTTATTTCAATTTGAAAACTATCGCCACGATAAATTTCCCAAAGTTGATCATTTGGATCGATAGTCTTGAATATCTTTTTTAAGGGTGTAAGCCATTGCTCAGGGGCATTTGCTTCCCTAGAATTAATAATATCGCCTGTAATAACACTCGTCATTTTTATTGGGTTAGATGTCAATAATTTTAAATATTGCGTTTTAAACCGATAATATCAAATATCGTGCATTTAGGCGATATATGCAAATATCGTGTTATGAAACGATAAATATAAATATCGTTTATTTAGGCGATGAATTATATTTTTATTTGCACATTATAACCTTCTAGCTCATGGATAAGGTTATTTACAGAATAATCCAAGCTGTCGGCATAGTCATGACGTTCTTTGGTAAGTTGCTTCCGTTTAATACTTTTAAAAAAACGTTTTAAATCTTGTTCAGACTCTAAAATAAGTCCAGGAACTTTTACACTATTTCCGTGGTCGTCTTTGGCAACCATTGTAAAATATGAAGAATTACAATGTTTTATGGCACCAGTTTGAATGTTCTCGGCTTCCACGCGAATACCAATAACAATAGACGTATTTCCAACAAAATTTACCGAAGCTTTCATGGTTACCAATTCGCCAATTTCAATAGGCATTAAAAAATCTACAGTATCTACCGAGGCAGTAACGCAATACGAGCCCGAATGTTTAGAAGCACAAGCAAAGGCAATTTGATCTAGAAGCGAAAGGATAAACCCTCCATGAATTTTTCCGCTAAAGTTGGAATGGGAGGGAAGCATTAACTCAGAAATCTCTACTCGCGAGGCGCTAACAGTCTTAAATTTTGGTGTCATGTGTGTTTTTTAGAATGATAGTTGTTTTACAATAATTTGTTTGGTTGGTTTATTGGAAGCTCTTCAGTTTCATCGTCGTTATCCGAAGCCCTATTGAGCCATTTTTGGTCTATTTGTTTGCTTGCTTTCGCGCCAAGCTTTTTAAGCTTTTCAACACGTCCTAATAAATTTCCTTTACCTGTAAGTTTGGTCATAGAGCTCGTATACGAAGTCTGTACAGTGTTAAGCTGTTTCCCTACTTTTTCTAAATCGTCTAAAAGGTTTTTAAATTGGTCGTACAATCTACCCGCTTGCGTAGCAATGTCTAAAGCATTTTTATGTTGTTTGTCGTTTTGCCACATACTATCTATCGTACGAAGAGTAGCCAAAAGCGTAGATGGGGTTACGATTACAATATTTTTTTCGAAGGCCATATTGTACAACTGCGGTTCTTGCTGTGAAGCTGTTGCAAAAGCAGGTTCAAGAGGAATAAAAAGAAGTACAAAATCTGGACTTTCAATTTTGTAAAGTTCATGATAGTTTTTTGCGCTTAGTTGTTCCACATGCTTTTTGATAGAATTTACATGTTCTTTTAACAAAGCAGGTTTTAATTCGTCATTTTCCTCATTTACGTAGCGCTCGTAAGCAATTAAAGACACTTTCGAGTCGACTATCATTTTCTTGTTATCAGGAAGATGAATCACAACATCTGGTAATACTCGTTTTCCTTCATCGGTTGTAAAGCTATTCTGTACGGTGTACTCACTATCTTTTTCAAGTCCCGATTTTTCGAGAACGCGCTCTAATACCAATTCACCCCAATTTCCTTGCATTTTGGTGTCTCCCTTGAGTGCTTTTGTAAGGTTTGAAGCTTCTTTTGTAATTTGTTGGTTGAGCTCTTTTAAATGAATAAGTTGCTGTTGAAGTGCCGAATGACGCGTAATACTTTCTTTATTACTATCTTCAACACGCTTTTCAAAAAGATGAATTTTTTCCTGAAGTGGCGTTAAAATACTTTTGATATTTTCTTTATTCTGATGCGTAAATTTTTCTGATTTTTCCTCTAAAATTTTATTCGCCAATACCTGAAACTTTTCTTCAAATTTTTCTTGTAATTGCTCCACTTCAGCTTTATGCTCTTTGTTTCGCTCTAATAAATTATCAAAATCGACTTCTTTACGAGAAAGTTGTATGGCAAGCGAATCTTTTTCCTGGCGGATTTGTTCTTTTTCGGCACGTTCTTTTTCAACTTCAGCTTTAAGACTTTCAGTATTTAACTGCAATTGACGTTCGCGTTCTAAAAAGCTAGAAGTAGCGGTATTACTTTTCAGTTTTTGGATATAAATTCCGAGGAAAATTCCAGCAATCGCAAAAATAAAGGCAACAATTATTAATAAGAGTGTTTCAGTCATTATATGTATTTTCGTTGAAAGTTTTAGAAATGAATAATAATTGTAAAGATAAAAGATTCGAAATAAATTATAACTTTCAGCATCAATAATTGGAAGTTATTTTAAATTACAATTTATCTTTTTCAGCAATAAATAAACCCATGCCTTTTTATAAGTATTTAAAAATATTATTCTTTATAAATGTGTTTCTGTGTACGGTGTTAAGTTTTGGACAACGCAGACCTCCGATACACAATTTTTCGGTTAACAATTATAAAGCTGGAATTCAGAATTGGGGGATTGCCTATGGTAATGAAACTGTGTATGTAGCAAATAATGAAGGGTTGCTTGAGTTTGATGGAAATACGTGGCGTTTGTATGAACTTCCGCATCAAACCATTGTGCGATCGGTTGCTTTTTTTGACGACATTATTTATACAGGATCGTATGAAGAATTTGGTTTTTGGAAAACAACTGCTACGGGCGAATTAGCGTATACAAGTTTGAGTAGTAAACTGTCAAATAAGTCTGTAGAAACCGAGTCGATATGGTCCATCCATCAATTGAAAGATGCAATAATTTTTAAATCCTTCAGTAAAATATATATTTATAAAAACGATAAAATTGAGGTTGTTAATGCTGAAATGACAATACTTGGAGGGAATGTTATTAATGATGAATTTTATGTTTTTGGTCGTGGGAAAGGGGTATGTAAATTGGTCGATAATGAACTTGTTTTACAAGAGGAGACTTCGATATTAAGTGACTATAAAGTACAGTCGATTGCCAAATTTTCTGAGGATGCTATTATCTTGGGAACTTCTCTTAATGGATGTTTTATTTGGAAAGATGGAAAGGTACAACCGTGGAATAATCCTTTAAATGAGTTGATGAAACAAAATCAGCTCAATAAAATGACGATCGACAAGGACTACCTTTTCTTCGGAACTATAAAAAATGGGGTTTATGTTTTCAACAGAAAAAAATCAACGTACTACAATATTAATGTACAAAACGGACTCAAAAACAATACAGTTTTAGGAAGTTTATATACAGATCGTGGTGTTTTATGGCTATCGTTAGACAACGGTTTGTCGGCGATACCAATTAATTTTGATGCCTATTATTTAAACCCTTTAAAGCAAGATATTGGAGGTGTTTACGATATGGTTTCGTATAAAAATCAAACCTATATTGCTACCAATACGGGAATTTATGTAGGGGATCAAGATGGATTTAAATTTATTGAAGGTTCTCAAGGTCATATTTGGGATTTAACCCTTGTTGATGATGTAATTATTTGTGGGCATAATTTGGCTACATACCAGATAAAAAATAATCAGTTGGAACTTATTTCTGATAAAAACGGGGGGTATGTGTTTAAGAATATTCCGAAGCATCAAAATGATTATATTCAAGGAAATTACGAAGGACTTACAAAGTATACTAAAACCAAATCAGGTTGGGAAGTAAAAACAATTGAAGGATTAAATTTTCCTGTAAAGAAAGTAGTTTTAGAGAAAGATTATATTGCATGGGTAGCACATACTTATAAAGGCGTATATCGTGTTCATTTTTCTGAGGACTACTCTCGAGTAGAAAGGATAGAGGAGCAGTATAATAACGCATTACCCAACATTTATTTAATAAAACTATTTGAAATTGAAGGCCAAATAGCTTTTTATAATAATAACGAATGGTTTGTATATAACCCTATAGAACAAAAAATTGAGTCCTTTGAATCTTTAAAGACTATACTAGGAAAAGACGCAGATGCTTACCCGATAACAAACGATGGAACTCAGCCTTTGATCTTTAAAAAATCAAATGGGATGCTTTTTATAAGAGAGCAACTGCATAGCCAAAACTCTCAATATTTTATTCCAACACGATATTATGAGGATAAATTACTTAAAGAAGATGAAAGAGCAATTGTAATAAACGATTCGGTTGCTTACATCGCACTTTACAACGATATATTGGCTATTAATTCAAAAAAAATTGGCGAACAAAAAGTTGCTGAACAACCCAAAATAAATAGGGTGTTTATAAATGGGGAACCACAATTTTTGAATGCGTTACCTCCATTAAAACAGCGAGATACTATTGAAATAGAAACATCGATTCCTTTTTTATCTAATAACTTAATTGTTTATAATTTATCTTCATCACTGCATTCTGAATATAGAGTAACTGATAAAGGCAAAATTATACTTACAAATTTACCCTATGGTGAAACTGTTATAGATATTAGATCTAAAGTGAAAAATAAAATTTCAGAAAAAGGAAAGCAACTTACTTTAGAAATAAAAAAGCCATGGTATTTGGGCGTTTGGGGAGGTGTATTGTTAATTGTAATTCTTGTTTTGATATTGATGTTAGCTTTTACGGTAAATAAATTTATGCTGATAAGACATAAAAAATATTTAGAAGATCAGTTTGAACATCAAAAAGAGCTTAATAGAAAAGAGGAAGCATTACGTCATGAAAAGAAATTGAATGAAATTCAGAAGTCTCAACACGAACAAGAATTAAAAAACAAAACTAAAGAGTTGGCAAATACAGCTCTTGAAATGACGAAAAAGAATGAAATACTTATTGATTTAAAAGAAGAGCTTTTACATTTTAAGTCGGAAATTATAGATAAAATTAGATTCAACAAGTTGTTGAAAACAATAGATAAGAATATTAACAACGCAAACGATTGGGAGATTTTCGAGTCTAACTTTAATAACATACATGATTCATTCTTTAAAGATCTTTTAAAACTTCATCCAGAAAAATTAACATCAAAAGATTTAAAGCTTTGTGCTTATTTAAAAATGAATCTTTCAACAAAAGAAATAGCTCCATTAATGAGTATTTCAGTAAGAGGAGTTGAGATACATAGGTATAGATTACGTAAAAAATTAGGTCTTTCTTCGGAGCAGAATATCAACGAGTATTTAATGAATATCTAGGCTTTGTCTCTAGATGTTTTTACAAAATGATATTTTATCATCAAACCTAAATTAGTACTACATTTTTTAAAGCTATTATCAGAAGTATTTAGTAGCTATTGTTTTTAATTTTAAAATACACAAATTAGTGTATTCCTTCGTTTAATTTATGTAATATCCTTCCTGTTTTATTAAAAAAAATGTTTGACAGTTGTACTTCTTTGTGTCAAATGCTTATTCTTTTACAGTATAGTCAAGTGTGAAAATCACAAAATTTTAAGTTTTTAATGTTAATTTGATAAAATTAAGCCTTCAATTTGGTTAATTTCACATAAAAATATTACATCATTACTACATCATTTTAAAATTACAACGTTGTAGTTAATCTTTTTTAAACCGCTAATACCTTGTAAAGACTAGATTTTTTAACGTCTTAAAATTTGATGTAATCAAGATGAGGTAATTTCTTACTACATCGTTGTAGTTTGTAGTAGTTTTAAAAAGCTAACTTTAAAATATATTAATCAAATGAAAAATTATTTATTCATGTTATTACTGTTATGTTGTGTGTCGGCATTTGCCCAACAACAAACAATCTCTGGGGTGGTCACCGACGATCAAAATATGCCACTGCCAGGAGCAACAGTTTTAATAAAAGGTACGACTAACGGTACCCAAACCGATTTTGATGGAAATTACAGTATAGAAGCTGCGGATGGAGAAATATTAATTTTTTCATACGTAGGAATGGATACTAAGGAAGTAACAGTAGGAAGCTCAAACACTATTAATGTTTCATTAACTGTTTCAACAAACCAATTAGATGAAGTGGTGGTTGTAGGTTATGGAACCCAAAAGCGTTCCGATTTAACAGGAGCAATTGTTTCTGCAAAAGCAGAAGAGATTGCGGAGCAGCCAGCACTCAACGCAATGCAATCATTACAAGGGAAAGTTGCAGGTGTTAACATTATTAATAGTGATGCGCCAGGAACCGATCCTAAAGTTGTAATTAGAGGGGTAGGAACTGCTTCTGCAGGAAGTAGTCCTTTATATGTTGTAGATGGTATTATGGTGAGCAATATTCAAAATATTAGTCCGAGTGATATTGCTAGTGTAGATATTATGAAAGATGCTTCGTCGGCTGCTATTTATGGTAGTGATGCTGCAAATGGAGTGGTTTTAATTACTACAAAGAGTGGTAAAGCAGGTAAATCTAGTATTAAAGTTGAGTCTTTTTACGGTGCAAAATCTGTTTTGAATCCTGTTGAAATGGCAAACGGACAAGAATATATCACCTATTTCAACGAGAAACAAACCTCTACAGGAGGCGCTTATCAATTATCGTCAAATCAATTGAATAACACCGACTGGTACGATGAACTTATTGGAACAGCATTTTCTAACAACAATAATGTTTCTGTATCTGGAGGAGCTGAAAATGTAGATTACTTTTTCAGTGTGAATAATTATAATGAAGATGGTTTATTAAAAGACCAACGTTATAATAGAACAACTATTAGAACCAATAATACATTTAAACTTTTTGATGGAAAATTAAAGTTAACACCAAACGTAAACTTATCTTTTACAAACGAGAATCCAAAGGGTTATAGTGTTTTTAATGATGCTTACAGACAATCGCCTTTAGTTCCTGTTTATTACGAAAGTGGTCAATATGGACAAAGTTTTGTAAATCAAACAACAGGTTTAGTTACCTATCAAGGAGCTCCAGGAGAAACTATAGGACGTTTAAATTCTATCGGAAACCCTGTAGCAAATGCTTTTTATGACAACCAAAAAATACAAACTACAAATATTCAAGGGTTGTTTAAAGCAGAATTTGATGTAACCGATTGGTTGAAGTTAAGTTCTCGCTTTGGTGCTACCAAATATTATTATAAAAAGCGTGTATTTAACGATGTTAAAGGAAGCTGGCTGGCTTCAGATCCAACAAGAACAGCTTCGCAATTTGAAGATTTAAAAGAAAATAATCCTACTTCTTTAACATATGTAAATAATGAGCTTTCTTATGAAAACAGAGAAGAGTTTCGTTATAACTGGGATACATTCTTAACCATCGATAAATCGTTCGATAAGCATAATTTTAATATGTTATTAGGTCTTACTAGAGATTTAAGAAACGACACTTATAGAAGTTATGTAAAGGGGTACGATGTGCCAAGTCAAGAGCAGTATTGGAATATCGATATGGCTTCTTCAGATTACGACAAAGTTGCAGAGCAAGGCTATAGTAACATTAGAACGAAGCTTTCTTACTTTGGAAGACTCCAATATAACTTCGATAATAAATATTTCATCACTGCAAACTTCAGAAGAGATGGAGATAGCTTTTTCAAGGAGAATGAAGAATACTGGGGGAATTTCCCATCGTTTAGTGCAGGTTGGGTAATATCTCGCGAAGAGTTTATGAGTAATTCAGGAATCGATTTCTTGAAAATTCGTGGAGGATACGGTAAACTTGGGAATGCAAATGTACCGCAACTTAATACATCTACCGTAAGTACAAGCCCAGGGAGTAGTACCAACAACTATGTTTTTGGACCAAATCAAGCTTTAATTTTTGGTTCAAGTTTTGGAACTCCTGTTACCGAATTAACTTGGGAGAAAACAAATGAAGTTTTTGCAGGAATTGATATTTCGATTTTAGACAGCAGACTTTCTGCAAACTTCGATTACTACAATAGAACTACCGAAAATGCAATCATGAATGTAAAACCTTTATTGAATTCTGCTTTCCAAGCTTCGTATTACGACCATGGTGGAAAAGTAAATAACGAAGGTTTTGAGATTGCTTTAAACTGGCAAGATGAAGTAACTGAAGATTTTTCATACAGTATTGGTGTAAACTACGGATACAACAAAAACGTTTTACAAGATGTAAAACCTGCTTATGATGGAAACACTGGCGGAAGTTTGGCAAATGGTCAAATAACCAAAAGATTGGAAGAAGGACAGCCACTGTATGCATGGTGGATGTACGAAACCGAAGGGGTTTGGCAAACTCAAGATGAAATTGATAACAACGCTAGTCTTGAAAGTGCAAAACCAGGTTATTTAAGATATAAAGACCAAAACGAAGACGGTGTTATTGATGATAGAGATAAAGTATTTTTAGGGTCGTATTTGCCTAAGTTTAACTACGGAATTAACCTAGGATTAAACTATAAAAGATTCGATTTTAATTTAGATGCTTTTGGAGTAGGAGGTAATAAAGTTTACAACGGACTAAAAGGAGTTCGTATTGACGGAGGTGAAAATATTACAAAAGAAGTTTACGACAACCGTTGGACGGGAGCAGGTTCTACAAACACGCACCCTGGAGCAGACAGAGATGCAGTAGCATCTAGTTACTACCTAGAAGATGGAGATTATTTAAGAATCAATAATATCTCTATCGGATACACTCTTTCTGAAGATGCAGTACCTTATTTTACAAAATTAAGAATCTACGCAACAGCTCAGAATCCGTTTTTATTTACAAAATATACAGGGTTCACCCCAGAGTTACTTCAGTCTGGAGCACCAAATGAAACAGCAGGAATCGAACTTTCTGCATACCCAAATGTTAAGACATTCATTCTAGGAGTAAATATCGAATTGTAAAAAACTTAAAAGACCAGAAAACATGAAAATTAAATATAATAAATGGCTTTCATTAATAGTCGCTATAACTGTTTTTGCAGCATGTAGTGAAGATTATTTAGACGTAGATTCTAGAGAGAATATTTCTCAAGAAGACAGTGAAGCTACACTTACAGGTGAAAATTTTGTAACAGGTATCTACGGAATGTTAACCGATTGGCCTTACGCTTTTTCATACTTAGGTGTAACCGAAATAATTTCTGACAATGCTGATAAAGGAAGTTCTCCTACCGATTCTGGAGCCGATAAAGAAGCTTTAGACAACCTTCAGCACACTACTTCAGCTGCATCTGTTAGAGAAATGTGGACACATTGGTATAAGTCAATAGGAAGAGCAACCAGTTCTATTGAGTTCTTAGAAACATCTTCAATGGAAAATGCAGCACTAAAAAGTAGATTAATTGGTGAAGCAAAGTTTTTAAGAGCATTAAATTATTTTTGGTTGGTTCGCTCTTTTGGAGATATTACAATTCAAGGTGTTACAGATCCAACTTCGAGAGCTCCACAAGCAGAAGTTTATGCGTATATCGAGCAAGACTTAAAAGAAGCTATTGAAGCGTTACCAAATAAAAGTGAATATGCTAGTAAGGATTTAGGTAGAGCTACTAAAGGAGCTGCACAAGCATTACTAGCAAAAGTTTATTTGTATCAAGAAAAGTGGGACGAAGCTAAAACTTATGCTGAAGCTGTTATGAATTCAGGTGAATATAGTTTAGAACCAAATTATCAAGACGTTTGGCGTGTATATACTGAAAACGGTGTAGAATCTATTTTTGAAGTTCAAGCCAGAGGCGAATCTATCGCGCATGGAGTACAACAATATTCTCAAACTCAAGGAGCCCGTGGTACAAGCGGCTGGGGATGGGGTTTTAACACACCATCTCAAAATCTAATCGATGCTTTTGATGCCGAAGGAGATGAAATTAGAAAAAATGCTACGATTATTTTTCCAGGAGAAACGCTTTGGGACGGTAGAGAAGTTAGCGAATCTGTAGAGAACCTTGCTTATAGTGAAAAGGCATACTCTAGTGCAAATGCAGGCGCAAGCGATACGGATAAAAATGTACGTATTTTACGTTTTGCTGAAGTGTTATTAATTCATGCTGAAGCTGCTAATGAGCTCGGGAATTCTTCAGATGCACTTGCATCTTTAAATAAAGTTAGAGACCGTGTTGAATTGTCAGCATTTACAAGTACTGATCAAAGCGAACTTCGATTAAAAATTTGGAATGAAAGAAGATTAGAACTTGCTTTTGAGCACGACCGTTGGTTCGATTTGGTAAGAACAGGGCAAGCAAAAGATGCCATGCAAGCTGCAGGAAAAACTTTCATTACAGGAAAGCATGAACTTTTTCCAATACCAAACGATCAATTAATTCAAACACCAGATATGCCGCAAAACCCAGGCTGGTAACAAATAATATAAAAATTATTATGAAACGATTAGGAATTACATTTTTAGCTGTCACATTCATTTTGATTGGATGTGACAGTTCAAAAAAGAAAAATATAAACGATAACGTTACAAACGAATCCCCTAAATATACTTCAGAAGTTTTTACTCCTTCAGCAGAAGACAATGCATTTATGGATACACTTCAGAAGCAAACTTTCGAATATTTTTGGAGTGGTGCACAACCAAACTCTGGATTGGCTGCCGAAAGAATTCATTTAGATGGAATTTATCCGTCCGATGATAAACATGTTGTAACAACTGGCGGTAGTGGCTTTGGTGTAATGGCTATTTTAGTAGGAGTTAAACGTGGCTATATTACCAATGAACAAGCGCTTGATCGATATGTCAAAATAGTTGATTTCCTTAAAAAAGCCGATCGTTTTCATGGTGCATGGCCACATTGGTTAGACGATAATACAGGAAAAGTAAAGCCTTTTAGTAAATATGATGATGGTGGAGACTTGGTAGAGACAGCTTTTTTGATTCAAGGGTTGCTTACGGTTGCCGAGTTTTATAAAAACGATTCATCTGAAAAAGCAAAACAAATAGTTGCAGATATTCAAAAACTATATGAAGATGTTGAGTGGGATTGGTACACTAAAGGTGAAAATGTGTTGTATTGGCATTGGTCTCCAAACAATGGTTGGAAAATGAATTTTCCTGTTGGTGGCTATAATGAGTGTTTGGTAATGTATGTATTGGCAGCCGCTTCTCCAACGCATCCAATTTCAAAAGAAGTTTACGAGCAAGGTTGGGCAAGAAACGGAGCAATAGCAAACGATACTACGTATTACGGATTAGAAACCGAACTCGATCATTATGAGCACGACGACGATCCTGTAGGACCAATGTTTTGGGCGCATTATTCGTATTTAGGACTTAATCCAAAAGGGTTAAAAGATCAATATGCAGATTATTGGAAACTCAACAGAAACCATGCTTTAATTCAGTATAACTACTGTGTAGATAATCCTCAAAACTTTAAAGGTTATGGAGAAAACTGTTGGGGACTAACATCAAGTTATTCTATGAAAGGATATGCTGGTCACCATCCTGGAGATCATGATTTGGGTGTAATTTCTCCAACCGCAGCGCTTTCTTCGATGCCTTACACACCAAAGAAAAGTATGCAATTTTTAAGATTTATGTATAAAGAGCAAGATTCTTTAATTGGGAAATATGGTCCGTATGATGCATTTAGCTTACAAGAAAATTGGTACTTACCGAGATACTTAGCCATCGATCAAGGTCCTATTCCTGTAATGGTAGAAAACTATAGAACAGGTTTGTTTTGGGAGTTGTTTATGAAAAATGAAGATGTTCAAAAAGGACTTGACAAATTAGGTTTTACTTATGATAAATAAATTGTTTTATACAATATGCATGTTGTTTGTGCCATTCTCATTATTGGCACAACAACTGTATCAGAAAGATAATTTTGTAAGTAATAAGGATACGTTGAAGTACCGAGTTATGCTGCCAGATAATTTTTCTACTGAAAAGCAATATCCACTTGTATTGTTTTTACATGGTGCAGGAGAACGTGGAAGTGATAATGAAAGTCAGTTAACACACGGAAGTAAATTATTTGCTTCCGAAGAAAACAGAAAGAATTTCCCTGCAATTGTGATTTTTCCTCAATGTCCAAAAAACGATTATTGGTCGAATGCCGATGTAGACCGCTCTGGACAAGGGGTTAAACTTGTTTTTCACGATGACAAAAAGCCTACAAAAGCTTTACAATTAACTATAGAGCTTTTACAAAAGTATAGTGAACAACCATTTGTGGATACAAATAAAATTTATGTAGTGGGCTTATCTATGGGGGGAATGGGAACTTTCGAAATCTTGTCAAGATTGCCCAATACTTTTGCAGCAGCAATACCAATTTGTGGCGGTGGAAGTGAAAGTGCAGTTCGTAAATATGCGCAAACACCTTTGTGGGTTTTTCATGGAGCTCAAGACGATGTTGTAAACCCTATTCACTCCGTTAAAATGGTATCGGCTATTTTAAATGAAGGCGGACATCCTAAGTTTACATTATTTGACACAGCCAACCATAACAGTTGGGATCCAGCTTTTAGTCAACCAGATTTTTTACCGTGGTTATTTGCTCATGAAAGAACAAATAATGTGATAAAAGAATAAAGAATAAACTGAAAATAACATAATGATGAATGTATTAAAAACCCTATTAATTGTTTTAGCTGTAGGTACTACAACTGCTCTAACAGCTCAAAGTAAACAGCAGATCCCCGAAGTTGAAGCTTTGTTGAAAAAAATGACGCTTGAAGAAAAAATAGGGCAGTTAAACTTATTAACTCCAGGTGGTGGTGTTGCCACAGGAGCAGTAGTGAGCGAAAATGTAGAAGCAAAAATTAAAGCAGGAAATGTTGGTGGATTATTTGGAGTAGCAAGTCCTGAAAAAATGAAAATGGCACAAGATATTGCCGTAAAAAACACAAGATTAGGAATACCATTATTATTTGGTTCAGATATCATTCATGGTTACAAAACAACATTTCCAATTCCGTTAGGACTTTCCTCTAGTTGGGATATGGAACTCATTAAAAGTACTGCGCAAATTGCAGCCAAAGAAGCCACTGCCGATGGAATAAATTGGAATTTTTCACCAATGGTAGATATTTCAAGAGATCCGCGTTGGGGAAGAATTTCTGAAGGTGCAGGAGAAGATCCTTTTTTAGGTTCAGCAATTGCTAGAGCAATGGTAACTGGGTATCAGGGAGACGATTTAACCGATGTGAATACCATGTTGGCATGTGTAAAACATTTTGCATTATACGGAGCTATTGAAGGCGGGAGAGATTACAACTCGGTAGATATGAGTCGTGTTAAAATGTTTAATCAATATTTAGCACCTTACAAAGCAGCAATCGATGCGGGTGCTGCTAGTGTAATGACATCTTTTAATGATGTAGACGGAATTCCTGCAACAGGAAATAAATGGTTGTTAACCGATTTGCTTCGTGAGCAATGGGGATTTGAAGGATTTGTAGTTTCCGATTATACTTCTTTAAATGAAATGATAGCTCATGGTTTGGGCGACTTACAAGCGGTATCAGCTTTAGCGCTTAAAGCAGGTTTGGATATGGATATGGTTGGTGAAGGATTTCTTTCAACTTTGAAAAAATCTTTATCAGAAGGAAAAGTTACAGAAGCCGAAATTACAAATGCTTGTAGAAGAGTGTTAGAAGCTAAATATAAACTTGGCTTGTTTAACAATCCATATGCTTATATCGATGAAACACGTCCTGCAAAAGATATTTTAACTGCGGAAAATAGAGCAGTAGCTAGAAAAGCAGCACAGCGTTCTTTTGTTTTACTGAAGAATGAAAATAATATACTACCATTAAAAAAATCAGCTAAAATAGCATTGGTTGGACCTCTTGCCGATAGTCAAAATAACATGCTTGGAACTTGGGCTCCAACAGGAGATGTAAAAAATGCAATTTCTATTATTGACGGATTTAAAAATGTAGCGCCAAACGCAACAATAAACTATGCCAAAGGGAGTAATATTTTGGATGATGAAGCAATGGCAGCAAAAATTAATGTATTTGGCCCACGTGTAGATATTAGTAAAGAATCTCCTGAAACTCTTTTAGAAGAAGCGTTAGCCGCAGCACAAAAATCTGATGTTGTAGTGGCAGTTGTAGGGGAAGCTACCGAGATGAGTGGAGAAGCGGCAAGCAGAACAGATATTTCAATTCCGCAGGCTCAGAAAAAATTAATAAACGCCTTGGTGGCAACAGGAAAACCTGTTGTATTGGTTTTAATGAGTGGTCGTCCGCTTACAATTTCAGAAGAGTTTGACTTACCTGTAAGTATTTTACAAGTTTGGCACCCAGGGGTAGAAGCTGGTAATGCAGTTGCCGATGTTGTATTTGGAGATTACAATCCATCTGGGAAATTAACAGCCACTTGGCCGCGAAATGTTGGACAAATTCCTGTTTATCACAGTATGAAAAATACAGGAAGACCTGCGCCAACTTCAGAAGAATTTCAAAAATTTAGATCAAATTATTTAGATGCAAAAAATTCTCCGCTACTTCCATTTGGATACGGATTAAGTTATACTTCATTTAAATATTCTGATATTAAAGTGGATAAAAATGTGGTTGCTTCGGGTGAAGCTGTAAACGTTTCAGTAAAAGTTCAGAATACAGGAAATTTTGATGGGGAAGAAGTTGTACAGTTGTATTTACGTGATGTGGTACGCAGTATTACACCTCCTGGAAAACAATTAAAGGGTTTTGAAAAAGTATTCTTAAAAAAGGGCGAAACCAAAACAATCACCATAACACTAAAGCCAGAAGACTTAAAGTTTTATAATTCTAATTTAGAGTTTATTGCCGAGCCTGGAGATTTTGAAGTTTTTGTAGGTGGAGATTCAGACGCTAGTTTAAAAGCTACTTTTGAATTAAAATAAAAAATTAATCAGCATTACACTCATGAAAAACATTGGATTAACGTTTCTGTTTATTTTATTTATATCATCCATTACTTTCGCACAAGAAAGATTTAAGGATGCTATTTTTAACGATATTTCTGTAGAAACTTTTACCTATGCAGATACACTTCAATTAGATTTTTATAATGCTGAAAAAAATATAACAGCTAATAGACCGCTACTCATTTTAGTGCATGGTGGCGGTTTTTCATCTGGAAAGAGAGATAATCCTTTAGAGAAAGAATTTTGTGTAGCTATGGCAAAGAAAGGATATGCTGTTGCATCTATGAGTTATCATCTTACACGAAAAGGAGCTTCTTTTGGGTGTGACTATAATTCCGAAGGAAAAAAGGAAACTTTTAATGCCGTTACCAAAGATATTCTGGATGCTACAAGTTTTTTAATTCAGCAGTCAAACAAATTAAAATTTA
Source organism: Joostella sp. CR20 (assembly GCF_038433465.1). NCBI lineage: Bacteria > Pseudomonadati > Bacteroidota > Flavobacteriia > Flavobacteriales > Flavobacteriaceae > Joostella > Joostella sp. CR20. The sequence goes on from NZ_JAESVF010000002.1 coordinate 286,456, forward strand.
ATTCAAAACAAATTGTTCTCGTAGGGAGTAGTGCAGGTGCAGAAGCTGTTTTAAATACAGTGTATATGCCAAATGCATCGAATATTAAATATGCTGGTGTTGTTTCGTTTGCTGGGGCTTTAGTTAGTATTGAGCATATAACAAAACAACGCGCAATTCCTACTGTGTTATTTCATGGAGTAAAAGACAATTTAGTACCGTATTACATTGCGCCACATCATTACTGCAAACCAAATCAGCCTGGTTTTTTAACACTATTTGGTTCGAAAGCGATAGCCGATAAACTTGAAAGTTTGAATAAACCGTATTTGTTGGCTACAGATCCTGAAGGAAATCACGATTGGGCAAACTTGGCTTATCAATATACAAATGAAATTGCCAAGTTTATTGCTAGCACTGTTGTTGAAAAAGAGAATATTTCAACTAAAATGAACGTTTCAAAATAAAATTTAACTTCATGAACTTACGTTTAAAAGCACTTATAATTTTAGGTTTTCTTAGTTTGATAAGTTGTAAGGAAACTAAAACAGATGAAGCTAAAATTGCCACGACTATTGAAAACAATACTCCTCCCAATATTTTGTTTATCATGGCCGACGACCATGCTTATCAAGCGATTAGCGCTTATGGTTCGGAGTTAAGTAAATTAGCACCAACGCCTAATATTGATCGAATTGCTAAAAACGGAGCTATATTTAATCATACGTATTGTACCAACTCGATTTGTGGTCCAAGTAGGGCGGTTATTCTTACAGGGAAACATAGTCATATTAACGGATTTCGACAAAATGGAGAACGTTTTGATGGTGATCAGCCTACGCTTCCAAAGAAATTAAAACAACTAGGATATCAAACAGCATTGGTGGGAAAATGGCATCTGTACGGGTATCCACAAGGATTTGATTATTGGAATATTATTGATGATCAAGGGCATTATTACAATCCAGATTTTGTTAAAATGGGCGATTCTATTCGTATTGAAGGGTACGCCACCGATATTATTACTGAGGATGCAATTAGTTGGTTAAAATCTGAAAGAGCTGATGAAAAACCGTTTTTTATGATGCTTCATCATAAAGCACCTCACAGAAATTGGATGCCGCCGCTTCGATATTTAACGGTTTTTGATTCTATAAAATTTCCGTTACCAGCAACGTATTTTGATAAACATGAAAATCAGATTGCAGCTCAAGAACAAATGCAAACGATTTACAATGATATGTATGAAGGGCACGATTTAAAACTCAGTGAGAAGTTTGCAAGTACGCTTTTGTCAAATAATCCATGGCCAAACGATTTTGATAGGATGAATGCTAGGCAAAAGCAAATTTGGAATAAAGCATATCTTCCAAAGAACAATGCTTTTTGGGAGGCAAATTTACACGGAAAGGCTCTAGCAGAATGGAAAGGACAAAGATATTTACAAGATTATTTGGCAACCGTCAAGGCTGTAGACGATGGAGTTGGTAAAGTTTTAGATTATTTGGAAGAAAACGGATTGGCCGAAAACACAATAGTTGTTTATACTTCCGATCAAGGGTTTTATTTAGGTGAAAAAGGATTTTTTGATAAACGATTTATGTACGAAGAATCGTTTCGCATGCCTTTTTTAATTCAATATCCAAAAGGAATTAAAGCAGGAACTGTAGTAAATGCTTTAACTCAAAACTTAGATTTTGCACAAACATTTTTGGATTATGCAGGCGGAAGTGATTTAACAGAAGGCATGCAAGGAAAATCTATAAAACCTCTGCTTGATGGAACAGTTCAGAGTGATGACTTTAGAGATGCGTTGTATTATCATTATTACGATTACCCTGCATTCCATATGGTGAAGAAGCACTACGGAATTAAAACCAAGCGCTATAAATTGATTCATTTTTATGACGATATTGATACATGGGAATTTTACGATTTGGAACAAGATCCAAACGAACTTTACAATGCTATTGATGACGATTCTTATAAAGATGTAATTGCTAACTTGCATACAAAATTACTTCAGTTGCAAAAAGAATATGGAGTAACAGAACGTGAATTTGAGCAAGCACCAAAGAAAAAAGTTGAAAATAATTACAAGAACTTTAATAAGATGCGAGGAACTCCAATTGAATAATTAAGATGAGTTCTTTATTTGAAAAGTTTAATAAGCTCTAAATGAATATTGAAAATGAATAAATTTTTATTAGTTGCATTTCTTGCAGTTTGTTCCCTTTTAAATGCGCAAGATTTAAAAGTAATGACGTATAATATCAAATACGATAACCCCTCGGATAATGCTAATAATTGGCAAAGCAGGAAAGACTTTTTAATAGCGCAATTAAACTTTTACGCTCCTGATATTTTCGGAACACAAGAAGGACTTCATCATCAATTGGAGGATATTCAAAATGGATTGAAGAATTACAAATATGTTGGCGTTGGGAGAGATAAAGGAAACACAGAAGGGGAATATTCGGCTCTTTTTTATAATTCAGAGAAGTATGTTCTTAAAGATGAAAATACTTTTTGGCTTTCTACAACACCAGAAAAACCATCGATAGGTTGGGATGCAGCGCTAAATAGAATTTGTACTTATGCAACTTTTAAAGATAAAAAGTCAGGGCAGGAATTTATGGTCTTCAATACACATTTTGATCATGTTGGACATACGGCTCGACTTGAAAGTTCAAAGTTGATTCTACAAAAAATAGCAACGCTCAATACCAATAACCTTCCTGTTGTATTAACGGGAGATTTTAATTTAGATAGTTCTTCAGAAGGTGTTAAAAAGATAAAAGAACAATTGTTAGATACACATCTGGTAGCTGGAGAAAATGCTTTTGGCCCAGATGGAACTTTTAATGGATTTCATTTTGATGAACCAGTTAAAAATAGAATAGACTTTGTGTTTATTTCGAGTAATGATTTTGATGTTTTGAAAAGTGGAATTTTAAGCGATTCCAAAGATTTGAAATACCCATCAGATCATTTTCCTGTAATTGCTTATTTGAATTTTAAATAATCAATCTACTTCTTCACTTTAAAAGTCCCTGTTTGACTATCAAATGAAATTAAATCGGAAGGGAAAAGTTGGTCAAAACCGCCACTTTCGATTAATTCACATGGAGTTCCAAAAGTAGATTTTTCAGCTTCTAAAATCAGCATACAATCGCATAATTGAATAGCTAAGTCAATTTCGTGGGTTGAAAATAAAATTGTCTTTTTAGTTTTTTGAGCAATCGTTTTTAGCAGTTTTAGAATATAGGCTTTGTGGTAAATATCGAGATGTGTTGTAGGTTCATCTAAAATGATAATGCTCGTGTCTTGAGCCAGAGCTCTAGCAATCATTACGCGTTGCAATTGTCCGTCGCTTAACTCAAAACACTTTTTATATTGTAGTTTTTCGAGCCCCATTAGCGAAACAACTTCTTTTACTTGCTGAATATCATCAGCAGAAAGTGCTCCCAACCAATTGGTGTATGGTTGCCTTCCGAGCGCAATGACTTCTTGCACACTCAAACTTTTTGCAGGGATGTGTTCCGTTAAAACAACACTAATTTCTTTAGCCAATTCATGGGTTTCAAAAGCCGTAATTGGTTTGCCTTTTATCAGAATTTCCCCGTCTAAAGCAGGTTGTACTTTTGCGACTGTTCGTAATAAAGTAGATTTTCCAATTCCGTTAGCGCCAACAACAGCAGTGAGTTCACCAGGGTTTAGGCTAAAATGGATTGCCTTTCCGATAGTGTTTGTTTCCTTTTTGGAGGTGTAACCAACAGATAGATTTGTAACTGAAAGGATGCTATTTTTTTCTTCTGAATTGATTTGCGTTATTTTTAAAATTGAACTCTTTGTAAAAGTATTAAAAAATCATTTTTTGTTTTCTAACCAACAACCAAATTACAACTGGCGCCCCGACAATTGATGTGATGGCGTTAATTGGTAATGAATATTCTGAGGTTGGTAATTGTGCAATGGTGTCGCAGACCAACATTAAAATTGCTCCAAATAAAACAGTTGCAGGAAGTAAAATATGATGATTTTGGGTGTTAAACAATTGCCTGGTTAAATGCGGAACAGCCAAACCAATAAAGGCAATTGGTCCTGTGAAAGCGGTAATGCTACCTGCAAGAATACTTGTAGCAATAATTATTAAGTATCTTGATTTTTTAAGTTGAATTCCCATACTTTGCGCATAATTTTCACCTAAAAGAAGTGCGTTTAGCGGTTTTAAAACTGTAATGGTTATCAATATTCCGATGCTGAAAAGAATGGCTAAAAATGCTAGTTGACTCCAACTTAAATTCCCTAAACTTCCAAACGACCAAAAGATGTATTGCTGTAATTTTTCTTTACTTGTAAAGTATGAAAGCACACTTACAACTGCAGTTGTTATACTCCCAAACATGAGTCCGATAATGAGTAGCGCCATGGTGTCTTTCACTTTGTTCGCAACAATGAAAATGGCTAATAAAACTAAAAAACTTCCTGCCGTAGCTCCAATAGCGATGGTATAACTACTTAAAAAAAATGCAGAAAAAATACCTGCAAATACAGAAGACCCCATGATTAAAAGTGCAACACCTAAACTTGCCCCAGAGCTGATTCCTAAAACAAAAGGTCCTGCAAGCGGATTTCTAAAAAGAGTTTGCATTAACAGTCCGCTAACGGAAAGTCCGCTTCCCACCAATACTGCTGTAAAAGCTTTTGGTAGGCGATAGTTTAGAATGATATATTGCCACGATTGTTTTTCGATATCGCTTCCGATAAGTGTTGTTACAATCTGTTTTATTGGAATTCGAACGGAACCCAAACTAATATTTATCAGAAAAAAAACAACTAATAAAATGGCTAGTATTGCAAAGTAAAGTCGGTATGTTTTTATGGGTTTCAAGGTTGTAATGGCTTAAAAAATACAGGTTCGTAATTAGGCAATACGTTTGGATGCAGTATTTTAATGATGTCTTTTAAGACTAAATCTGGACGGTTAGGAGCCAATTCGTAATACAGTAAACCGCCCGTAGCACCCGTTGTTAAACTGTAAGTAAATATTTTTTTGTTTTTAAAAGTGTCAAATTGAGTGTAATGTGTATTGGTCTCTTTTAACTGGTTGTAGCTTGTAAATTGTCCAGGACCAATCCAATATTCGGTTGTTTTTGCTTTTTCCAAGACACTTTCAAAATTAAGCGAAAGACTGCCAGTGCCTTTACTGTTTTTCCAAGTATAATTAGCATTTGCGTCTTTTAAAAAGTGAGCTACCCAACTTTCGCCAGCGGGTGCATACCAAATATCTTTAAACATAGAACCACTAAAAACTGTTGGTTGCACTTCAGTTTGTAGTGCTAATTTTTTAGCATTGTTGTAAGCAGTTGCAATTTCATTAAAAATACTATCGGCTTGTTTTTCTTTGTTAAAAAACACTCCAAAAAGCTTAATCCATTCGGCTTTTCCCAAAGGAGTTTCTTCTACCCAATCGCCATTATACACAACTGGAATTCCTGCGTTAGCTATGTTTTTATAGGTTTTGTTTTCGCCATCTACGGTAAAACCCATTACAAGTTCTGGCTCTAAGCTGATAAGCACTTCGGTATTGATAGCTTCATTTAAACCGAGTTCTTTAACACTACCGTTGTCAATTTTATTCCGAATTGGTTCCGAAGAAATGTAATTAGTACCAGGAAAACCTATCAAAGTATTTTCAATATTTAAAAGTTCAATGGCAGGAATGTGCGTAGTTGAAGTTGCTACAAGTCGTGTAACTGGTGTTGCGATTATGGCATCATAAGCATTGGCATCGAAGGTTATTGAGTTTAATTTTTCCTTCGGAACTAACGCATACGTGTACGCTTTATTAGCATTTGGCCATGGAGAAGTGACTTCTACAGTGGTGAAATTTTCATTTTTACTGATGCTAAATCCTTGTGCATATTCAACATTAACAGAAGTGTTTTTATCAGTAGTTTCAACTTCTTCTGAGTTTAAATTTGAACTGTTTTTTGGAGCTTCTTTGCATGCTGTAAAAAAAATCAGCAGTAATAAAAAAAGGCTATTTATTTGGTATGAGTGTTTTAGCATTGTGGCAATTAATTTTTCAGGTGTAAAATTAAGATTATTATATTTTTCTAATGGTGGCGTTCTTGAAATTGTTTAATTTTGCGTCGAATTTATGGTTTTAAATCTGTTTTCAATGGGTTTAAATTAAAAGGGAATACGGTGAGAAACCGTGGCTGTTCCCGCAACTGTAAGCTTTATGCCAACTATTGTTGGTTTCTGTTTAAAGTTAGAAATAATTTTAACAGTTTGTTATTATCTTCAAAAAAAACCACTGTTTCTGAAGAGAAATGGGAAGGTATAATAACAAAAAAGTAAGCCAGGAGACCTGCCAAGATTCACAAATTTTATGTCAAACTTTCGGGACAAGGGTTTGCGTATGACACACTCATACTTTTTTCCCACATAACTAAACAGCATGAACAAAAGAATTTTTTCTCTTTGTGCATTTGGTCTTGTAACTGCATGGACTTTTGCGCAAGAAAAAAACAATCAAACAGAAACAACTATCCAAGAATTAGAAGAAGTAGTTGTAGCAGATTCTCGTTTTGAACTAAAACGCGAAAACTCAGGAAAAACAGTTATTAAAATTTCTCAAGAAGAATTACAACGCAATCAAGGACGTTCGGTAGCCGAAGTTATTAATACTAAAAGTGGTATTGAAATTAACGGAAGCCGTAGTAATGCAGGCCAAAACCTTTCGTATTTTGTACGTGGTGGTAACAACCGCCAAGTATTGGTGTTGATTGATGGTGTGCAAGTAAGCGACCCTTCGCAAATTGCAATGGATTTTGATTTACGTTTGTTAGATTTAAACCAAATCGAATCGATAGAAATTGTAAAAGGTGCAGCTAGTACACTTTACGGAAACCGCGCAGCGACAGCGGTTATTAATATTACAACTAAAAGCGCAGGCGAACGTAAAATTGCTGCCAATTTTGAAAGTAGTATCGGTTCTAATCAGTCTTCGGAAGAGGATAGTTATAACTTAACAGATTTTTCAAACAGAGCTTCTGTTAATGGTACGCTTGGGAAATTTACGTATTTAGCTGGTTTTGGAAATCAGTATACCGATGGACTTTCAGCGGTGATAGGAGATGAGAAGGATCCTTTTAACCGAATCAACTCGAATGTTAATTTTGGATATCAATTTTCAGATCGTTTTTCAGTAAAAGTTTTAGGATATTACGATAAGTTTAAAGCCGATTTCGATAGCTCTTCGCCTCAGCAAGATAGCGATGATTATTCAGTGAGTGAGCAATTTAGAATTGCAATTGCACCAGAATATAAGTACAACAACGGAAGCGTTACATTGAATGCTTCGTATAACGACATCAGCAGAGATATTTATTCGGCATATCCAAATGCATACGAAGCAAATAGTACGGTTGTAGATTTGTTTAATAAATACAATTTTAGCGATACGTTTTACACTATTGTAGGATTAAACTACATTAAAAATGAAGCGACACTTGGTGCAGATACCGATTTTAGTATTACCGATCCGTATGCAAATGTTGTTTGGGTTTCCGACTTTGGATTGCATATGAATGTAGGTGGACGTTTAAACAACCATAGCGAGTATGGAAGTCACTTTACCTACAATTTAAACCCTTCGTACACTTTAAAATTTGCGAACAATAACAGTTATTTAAAGTTTTTAGGTTCGTATAGTACTTCTTACATCGCGCCATCTTTATCTCAATTGTTTGGTGCTTTTGGAGCAAATCCAGATTTAGAGCCAGAAGAAGACAGAACTTTAGAAGGAGGAGTAGAGTATAACACTGGTATTTTTAGATTGAGTGGAGTGTATTTTAATAGAGAAGAAGAAAACTTTATTGCTTATAAAACCATCAATTTTGAAACTTATGAAGGAATGTATGTAAACGAAGAAGAAGCTTTTACCGTAAATGGAGTAGAGGTGGAAACAAGCATACAACCGATGAATAATTTAATGATTGATGCGAATTATACATTTACTGAAAACAGAGATAAAGTAGCATTGCGTATTCCGAAGCATAAAGCAAATGCAAGTGTACAGTACACTTTGTTACAAAATACAAACTTAGGACTGACTTACCAATACACAGGGGAGCGTTTGGATACCGATTTTAACACCTACGAAGATGTGGAGTTGGATGCGTTTTCTTTAGTGAATTTTAATGTGAGTCATAACTTTTCAAACAAGTTTACAGTGTTCTTTAATTTAGACAACTTGTTTAATGAAGATTATTATGAATTAGTAGGCTATACTACTAGAGGAAGAAATATAAGAGTAGGATTTAGGTTAGGTTTATAGATTGATGGTGTATATGAGGGAATACACCATCCCTAAATTGTTTTCCAAAAAAAAGTCTCAGCGTTAGCTGAGACTTTTTGATTTTATATGAGAGGTTTTTTATTTTTGAGTAAAGGTTTTCTCATTTGGTAAAATGTACATTTCGGTACTGAATTTCTTCCCTTTAATTTTCCCAGCTTCTTCTAATTGTAGTTGATTTGCTCTTAAAAGGTTCCCTTTTGCACTTGTACCAGCAATATCGTCTAAAGCAGCGCGAAGCATCACTTCATTAGGGTCTCCAAACGGAAGAATGGTTGCAGCATACGCAGCTTCATTCACTTCAATATTTGGTTCGAACCCGTCATCATAATCATTTTCATCTAAACTATTGAATATTTGGAAAACAATAGGTTGTAATCCTACAGTGTGGTTAGGGTTTCTGTTGTTTGAATTTGTATAAGGAACTCCAGAATCATAAACAGTGATAGAACCTTCGTTTTTACCTGTGGTAGTTCTACCTACAAGAATTACATCCATAAAAGGTCTAAGTCCGTTTATAATCATTTCACTAGCAGATGCTGTGTAGTTAGAGCCTAAAACGTACAATCTTGTAAGATTAGTAAGTCGACTAATTGGAATATCTTGATTGGTGTATTCACCTGTTGTTTTATCATATAAATATGCCTCATCAAAAAATGGATAGATACTTCCGTTTTCTGCATTTCTCTTATCGTTAAAAGTAAGTTTAGAGAAAGTTGTTCCATTTGCTCTATTTCCTTGAATCATACTTGCTAAAAACGAAGACGTTAAAACAGATCCTCCACCGTTGTAGCGTAAGTCTAAAACTAATTCGTTAATTCCTTCAGCTTTAAATTCAGTAAAAACATCGTTTAACTCTTCATGGTAAGTACTTACAAAGCTATTGTAAACTAAGTATCCAATTTTCTTTCCATCTTCTTCAATAATTGAATGGAAGTGTACTGGGTTTTCAGATAATAAAACTGCGGTAATGCTTTTGTCTGAAGCTTCTTTTACAAATGTTCCGTTTTGATACGAACCAAGTCCTAGTGTTACAGACGGTTCAGTAAAAATATTATTTATAACGGTGTAATTTGACTCGGTTAATTCAACACCATCAACTTTATAAATTAAATCGCCACGTTTTATTCCAGCTTCACTAGCAGGAGAATCAGGTACAACATAGCTTACAGTAGCAACAACGTCTGTGCTTCCTTGTTGTTTGTAAACTAAATAACCAATGTTTAAACCATAAGATTCCGAAATTCCTCTAAACTGGTTTGCTTGTGCATCTACATCTTCGATATACCATGAAAAGTCGTCCTCAGCAGTGTAAACTATATCGTTAAATAAACTTTCAGGATTGCTATACCCATTTAAATAATTATAGTAGGCAGTAGTGTTGTCTTTTTTAGCGTCATCTAGGTCGGCTACATTTTCTTGGTAGTAGTACCAGTAATTCATTGACTTCCAGATAAAGTCGTTAATTTCGTTTTCTAGCGTAACTTCTTCTCCGCCATCATCATCTCCACCGCCGGTAGAATCGTCATCTTTGCTACAGCCCACTGCAAAAACAAGCGTAGCCAATAGCAACCATCGTAATTTAAATAGATGTTTCATTTGTTAATTTTTAAGTGTATCATCAGTATAATAAAGACTTTTAGCGAATATTTTCTTTTATCAACCAAAAATTATACCGATTTGTAATTAGCGTTATCACCGTAATATTACTTACATTTATTGAAATAAAAAATTTATTGTAACAAAAACTTTTGTTATTCGTCTACAAGATAAGAAGCAGTAAAATGCTAACTAATCAACCTAAAAAATGCAACAAGCAGAGTTTATACAAACCATAACGCCTTTTAAAGACAAGCTATTTCGATTAGCAAAGCGTTTGTTGGTTTCTACGGAAGAAGCCGAAGATGCTACACAAGAGGTGTTGTTAAAATTGTGGACTCAAAAGCAAAAAATAAGTAATTATGCAAGTGTGGAAGCTTTTGCAATGACCATGACAAAAAACTATTGTTTGGATAGATTAAAGTCGAAACAAGCGGGAAATTTAAAATTAGTGCACTCTAATTATGAAGACACCCAAACCTCTTTACAAAAGAAAGTAGAGGTAAACGATAGTATCGATTGGATGCAAAAAATAATGAACACACTTCCCGAACAGCAACGTTTGGTATTACAATTACGAGATGTAGAGCAATACGAGTATCACGAAATTGAAGAAATGTTAGAAATGAATCCTACCGCTATTAGAGTTACTTTATCTAGAGCTCGAAAAGCAGTACGCGAACAATTACTAAAAAAACACAGTTATGGCATCAAACAAACAAAATAATATTACAGTTTCTGATGTAGAAAAACTATTGGAAAAGTATTTTGAAGCTACCACAACGATAGCCGAAGAAGAACAATTGAAGATCTATTTTTCTCAAGCAGAGGTCGCTCCTCATTTGGAAGAATACAAACCAATTTTTAATTACTTTGCCGTAGCCAAAGAAGAAAAAAGCACGCACAACATTCCGTTAAAACCTAGAAAAAATAAGACGTATTTAAAATGGATTTCTGTTGCAGCTGTAGCCGCTATTTTCTTTGGGATTTTTATCGCCAAGCAGTCTTCTCCTGAGGTGTCGCCAACTCTAGCGCTAGAGGAACACTACACTCCAGAAGAAATTAGATCGGCACAATTAGCAATGGCGTTGTTTACCGATAATTTTCAGAAAGGAACGCAAGGCGCAACCTATTTAAAAGAATTTGAAAAAAACACAAACCGATTTTTAAACAATTAGAAAGCCGTAGCATAACTAAAATGTTATAGGCAAATTCAAACAAAACAGATTAAAAACAAATAGTAAAACATATGAAAAAGTTAATTTTAATAATAGCATTTACCATTGTGCCTTTTTTATCGCCAGCACAATCTATTTTTGATAAATACTCAGAAAGCAACGATGTAACTTTTGTGGCACTGCAACCCAAAATGTTTCAGATGTTGAGTAAAATAAACATCAGTTCAGACGATCCAGATGCGGCTGCCGTATTCGATTTGGTAAATAATATTACCAGTTTTAAAGTAATTACTACGGAAAACCCTAAGATTACTAAAGACATCGACAGTTGGGTTTCAAATCATTTAAAAAGCTCATCTTTTGAAGAATTAATGCGCGTTCGTGATGGAGGTTCTAATGTGAAGTTTTATGTGAAAGAAGGAGCTGATGAAAACCACGTAAAAGAACTTCTTATGTTTGTAACCGATTTAAATACCGATAATATAGAGCTTGGTGGAAAGAAACCAGAAACGGTTTTACTTTCATTAACTGGAAATATCGATTTACGTCAGATTTCAAAACTAACAAGTAAAATGGACCTTCCAGGAGGGGATCAATTAGGAAAAGCAGGGAACAAATAATTTAAACAAATCACGATGAAAAACTTAAAAAATAGCATTGTATTATTCCTATTATCACTTGTATTATTTTCCTGCGGAAGCGACACACCGAGTCTGCAAGAATACTATGTGAACAATGCCGAAAATCCTAATTTTATCTCGTTAGATATTCCTTCGAGTATTTTGAATATCGCTACAACTACTTTAACTGAAAAAGAAAAGGAAGCATACGAATCAGTAAAAAAACTAAACGTTTTAGCTTTTAAACTGAATGGTGAAAATGATGAAGCATATCAAGCTGAAAAGAGCACTATACAAACAATTCTTAAAGATGAAAAGTATGAAGAATTGATGGTGATAAATAGCGGGAAATATAAAGGAACTGTAAAATATTTGGGAACCGATGAAGCTATAGACGAAGTGATTCTCTTTGGAAGCGACGACGAAAACGGATTTGCTTTAGTGCGAGTTTTAGGAAATAAAATGAAACCCGAAAACATGATGGCACTTGTTGAGGCAGTTGAAAAAGGAGCAGTAGATTCTGGAGCTATTGAATCGCAATTAAAAGGGATTTTTAATTAGAGTTTAATATTAAGTAATAGTTGTTTTTTGAAACTACGACCTATTTAAAAAGTATTGAAAATCAAGGAAGCAGTGTGGGTGAAAGATAAAAAGTTGTCTGAGCGTAGCGAGTTCTTTTTATCTGTGGAGGATGTTTCCGTAGATTTTCTTATACTTTTTGAATCAGTCTTGACTTTTTTGTTTCGTTTTTGTGTCAAGACAAAAATGAAAATCTTTCAACAAACAAGTAATAAATTTACTGTGAGATTTTATAAGAATGAATATATAGTGATTTGAGTTTAATCACTTATCACATTCTATAAATAAGAAAAGGCAGTTTAAAAGATAAACTTTTAAACTGCCTTTTTGCTTGTTTGTGAGTTGTATTTTTATTTAAATCCCAGTGTAATTACTAGGCGTAATAGCTTTTAATTCAGCTTTAATCGCATCAGAAACATCAAGAGTTTCGATAAACGTAGCGATAGATTCTTTATTAATCTTCTCGTTGGTACGTGTTAAACCCTTTAAAGCTTCATATGGATTTGGATAAGCTTCTCTTCTCAAAATCGTTTGTATTGCCTCAGCAACAACAGCCCAATTGTTTTCTAAATCAGCTTCAAACTTTGCGCTATTCAGCAATAATTTATTTAAACCTTTTAAAGTCGCTTGAAACGCAATTAAAGTATGTCCGAAAGGAACACCAACATTTCTCAACACCGTACTATCGGTTAAGTCGCGTTGTAATCTCGAAATTGGTAATTTAGCTGAAAGATGCTCAAAAATGGCATTGGCAATCCCTAAGTTTCCTTCAGAGTTTTCAAAATCGATAGGGTTTACTTTATGAGGCATTGCAGACGATCCAACTTCTCCTGCTTTAATTTTTTGCTTAAAGTAATCCATAGAAATATACGTCCAGATATCTCTGTTAAAATCAATCAAAATTGTATTGATACGTTTTAAAGCATCAAACAAAGAAGCCATATGGTCGTAATGTTCGATTTGTGTAGTAGGGAAGGAGTGACGAAGTTGTAAAGCTTCCTCTACAAACTTAGTTCCAAAAGCCTTCCAATTTATACTAGGGTATGCAACTTTATGTGCGTTGTAATTTCCAGTTGCTCCACCAAATTTTGCAGCAATTGGAATATTTTTTAATCCGTTGAATTGCTCGTTTAAACGTACAACAAAAACTTCAATCTCTTTTCCTAAACGTGTTGGAGATGCAGGTTGTCCGTGGGTACGAGCCAACATTGGCACATCTTTCCACTCTTGTGCTAAATTGTTTAGTTTACTAATTATTTCTTCGTAAACTGGCAGGTAAACTTGCTCTAACGCCTCTTTTATAGAAAGCGGGATAGCAGTGTTGTTAATATCTTGAGATGTCAATCCGAAGTGGATAAACTCTTTGTATTGTTGAATTCCTAAACTGTCAAATTTTTCTTTGATGAAGTACTCAACAGCTTTTACATCGTGGTTGGTAACTTTTTCAATGTCTTTAATTGCTGCTGCATCAATAGGGGTAAAATTTGTATAAATAGCTCTTAATTCGGCATACAAATCTTTATTGAAGTCTTTTAACTGCGGAAGAGGTACTTCGCAAAGCGCAATGAAATATTCAATTTCAATACGTACTCTGTACATTATAAGCGCTTCTTCAGAGAAAAAATCGGCTAATTTTTCGGTTTTATTTCGGTACCTTCCGTCAATCGGAGAAACAGCATTTAAGGGTGTTAGTTGCATGTCAATATTTTATGAAAATGCAAATTTAATCTTCTCGGTTAAAAGGTTCAACTATTTTGCAGAAAACTTCTGCTGAAATGTATAAAGTTTGAAGAACTTACAATCTTTAAACCAATTAATTTTCAAATCTTTCGAGTTAGATTTTAAATCTTCTCCAAAATATGTCTTGCTCTTGCCTTGTAGGCGGCAGTGTGTTCGGAAATACCTCTCATGAGAATGGGTTTTAATTCGGGATAAATCCAATCAATTTTTTTTCCGAGGAGAAACAAATTTTGCATGCTGTATGCTTTGGTGGCCACTTTTACATCAGCAATAAGCCAATCAAAACAAACTTCGGTGAGTTTTTCTAAATTGTTCGTCGTAATAATATTAAGAGCGTTTTTATCCTGCTTAACAAAATACGATTCGCATAACAATTCGCATACTTTTGCCATGGGGCGAATGGCTGAATCGTTGGTGAGTGTGGGGATATTATCTAAAAAATAATTTAACTGAGGAAACAAAATTTCTAAATTACTTTTGCAAACGAGTTCTGTAACCCAACAAGCTTTATGAGATATTTCTTTTTCTGCTGAAAAACATAACTTTAATAAATTAGAAAACTCCGCAGGATGCTCCAAAACATAGTGCGCCACACGAGTACGTTCGTCTCGGAAACCGCTTACGTAAGAAAGTTTTTCAGTTAGAGTTGAATTCAATTTATATTTCCTTAAATTTAGAAAAATAAATATACCTACTTTATTTAAAAACTCTGTAAAATGCTAAAGAAGTTATTGTTATTTATCTTGGTAATTATTGTTGTGATGCAGTTTTTTCCACCTGCCGAAAACACTTCTGATACAACCCCACCAACCGATTTGTTTAAGGTTGAAAAAGTGCCCGAAACCGTTGAGGCTACTTTGGTGACAGCATGTTACGATTGCCATTCTAACAAAACCAATTATCCTTGGTACGCTTCTATTGAGCCGCTTTCGTATTGGTTGGCAAACCATATAGACGAAGGGAAAAAGCACTTGAATTTTTCGCAGTGGAATTCGTATTCGCCAAAGAAAAAGGCACACAAATTAGAAGAAATTTCGGAAGCGGTAACCGAAGGTTGGATGCCGTTAGATTCGTATACTTTGATTCATAAAGAAGCAAAACTTACCGAAGCACAAAGTAAAGCTGTAGCCGATTGGGCGCAGATGCTTCACCTTAAATATCAGCTAAAAGATTTACCACAATAGGAAGTCCGACTGTCGCTTTCTCAGCAATAATTTTTAAACCATTGATGCTGTTTTCAGAAATATTGGGTTGCGGGTCGATAAAGAAAATAGGGGTGTTCGTTTTTTTATAATTAATAAGTCCAGCGGCAGGATATACTTGCATGGAAGTACCAACGACCATTAGAATATCTGCTTGCGATACAATTTCAATTGCAGTATCAATAAGTGGAACCGCCTCTCCAAACCAAACTATATGCGGACGTAATTGGTGGTTGTGCTCACAAAAGTCGCCTATTTTAATGTCTTTTTTCCAATCGAAAACTAAGTTCTCATCAAAGGTGCTACGTGCTTTTAAAAGTTCGCCATGTAAATGGATAACGCGTGTACTTCCAGCACGCTCATGCAAATCGTCAACATTTTGTGTTACAATGGTAACTTCGTAATTTTTTTCAAGTTCGGCAATGGCATGGTGCGCAGTATTGGGTTTTACTTCCAATAATTGTTTTCTACGCTGATTGTAAAAATCGAGTACCAACGCCATATTATTTTCCCATCCCTGCGGAGAGGCAACCTCCATAACATCGTGTCCTTCCCACAATCCGTCGGCATCTCTAAAAGTACTTATTCCGCTTTCTGCACTTATTCCAGCACCCGTTAAAACAACAATTTTTTTCATCTATTTATTTTCGTGTTTTGAAGGTATAACTTTCTTCGGAAAGAATCAACTTTGTTGTTGTCGATTTTTTGATTTTACCGCATAAAATTGGAATCGAAAAGATTGTTAAATTTGTGATTATTTTCATTACAATGTCAGCAGAATTATTAGCATACTTAGAAGAGTTTATAACAGAAGAAAGGAAACAACGCTTTTTAGAAATATTACAGCAACGCACCAATCATTTTACCGTTGCTTTAGAAGATGTTTACCAAATGCACAACACCAGTGCGGTGATACGAAGTTGCGATGTTTTCGGGATTCAGAGTGCCCATATTATCGAGCAGAAATTCGGTAAGCGAATTGATAAAAATATTGCTATGGGGTCTCAAAAATGGGTAGATGTACATCGATATCAAGATGCTACTTCGTGTATTAAATCTTTACGTGAAAAAGGTTACAAAATAATAGCAACTACGCCGCATAACGATGCGAGTATGTTGGAAGATTTTGACATTAATGAGAAGTCGGCTATTTTCTTCGGAACCGAAAAAAGTGGTTTGTCTTCAGAAATAATGCGTCAAGCCGATGGCTATTTGAAAATTCCGATGTATGGCTTTACCGAGAGTTTAAATATATCTGTTTCCGCAGCAATTATCCTTCAAAATTTAAGTTCAAAACTGAGAGCTTCAACGATTAACTGGCAACTTTCTTCCGAAGAAATATTTGAAAAACGTATCGATTGGTCCAAAAAATCTATCAGAAGTATCGATGATGTATTACAAAGATTTGAACAGTAAAACGTATTAATTCCCTCGGTTTAAAACTTTGTATTCTTCGTAGCAATTACTAATGGCATCGAGAATTTGAAGATCGTTGGCAGTTTCAATAAAACTATCGGAATAATTACAGTTAATCAAGATTTCTTGAATTTCTTGTTTGTCTACCTGTAAAAGTGCCATGAGGGTTTCTCGATCGTATTTTTCCGACAATAAGTTTCTAATTTTATCGTCATCTTGCATTTTTCTCAGTTTGCGCATTTGCGCAGGTTTCTTTCCGAAGAGATTATGCAGAAAATCGGCTGGGTTAAAAATAGAACCCATTATTTTAGAGAATGCGTTTGGATTTCTACTACCAGCTTCGTAACCAACATTCAATCCAGAAATACTGTACCGTGCTGCCTGATTAATCGGTAAATTTTTAGAGTCGATTTCTAAATATCCAGTAAGTTGAAAAGGTCTAACAACCACTTCTTCGAGTGCGAGTGCCAGTTCTGTTAATCCAACTTTTGTATTTTGAAACTTAAGCATATCATTGGTAACACGTACTTTGATGGATTTAAACCCGATGTACGAAAAGTAAAGTGTATCGTTTACACGCGCAGGAATGATAAAATCTCCGTTGTCGTCGGAAACCGTACCGATAACTTGATTTAAGTTTAACACGTGCACATTTGCAAGTGCCGAATCGTCGGCAGAGTTTACAACAGAGGCTTTAAGCTCTTCGCCACTGTGTTGGGCAAAAGTGATGCTAAAGGTGAAAAGGGTAATTATTAATAGAAATTTTTTCATTACTTCAAACATACTAAAAAAGTAAGCTGATGCCTAAAGAATGTGATGAGTTTATATAGATATATAGTTGAAATCACAATAGACCAACAGTTCGTTACATAGTTATTATTCGGTGCTAAAAGTAATAAACAAAACAAAAAAATGCGCCCTAAGGCGCATTTTTAATTTATAATTAACTAAAATCTCTTTTTAGATCTTCGGTTTCCG
Source organism: Joostella sp. CR20 (assembly GCF_038433465.1). Lineage (NCBI taxonomy): Bacteria > Pseudomonadati > Bacteroidota > Flavobacteriia > Flavobacteriales > Flavobacteriaceae > Joostella > Joostella sp. CR20. The sequence goes on from NZ_JAESVF010000002.1 coordinate 304,115, forward strand.
CCGCCGCCATTTCGACCGCCGCTATTGTTTCCTTTTCCGCTTTTCTTACCAAAACGTTTTTCTCCAAATCCTTTTGACGAGTTATCGCTACGACGACTTCTTTTTCTGTCACCGCCACCACCGCCACCAGAGCGGTTTTTACGACCTCGACCGTTGTCTCTAGAGTTTTTAGAAACTTCAACATTAATAAAACGTCCGTCTAGTTTAAAGTCATTAAAAAATGCTAAAACAGCATCGGTATGTTGCGCATCGGTATTAAAGAATGAAAAACTTTCTTTAACATCAACTTTAAAGATATCGTCTTGTCCGAACTGAAGTTGTTCTTTTAAGAAATCTTTTAAAGTCATCCAATCGTAACCATCGCGAGAACCAACATTAATAAAGTAACGTACTTTTCCTTCTGAAGAATAATCTTGGTCTTTTGCATTTGCAGAAACGTTAAGATCGCCTGCTTTTTTGTAGTATTCGGCAAATCGACCAAATTCAACAGAAACCATTTTCTTGATTAATTCTTCACGATCAAGACCTTCTAATACGTCGTTAATAGCAGGAAGGTAGCTTTCTACTTCTTTATTAATTTCGGTATTTTTAATTTTACTAGCGAGGTGGTATAACTGAATTTCGCAAATTTCTTCAGCACTTGGAATTTTCTTTGGTTCAAATTTTTGCTGAATAATTCGTTCGATTGCACCAATTTTACGCAATTCGCTTTTGGTAATAATTACCATTGAAGTACCAGATTTTCCTGCTCTACCTGTTCTACCACTACGGTGAGTATAGGTTTCGATTTCGTCTGGAAGTTGGTAATTAATAACGTGTGTAACATCGTCTACATCAATCCCTCTTGCTGCAACATCGGTAGCTACAAGCATTTGGATTTGATTGTTTCTGAATGATTTCATAACCATATCACGTTGATTCTGACTCAAATCTCCGTGAAGTGCTCCCGCATTGTACCCATCTTCGATAAGTTTTTCTGCAATTTTTTGCGTGTCGCGTTTTGTTCTACAGAAAATTACCGAGAAAATATCTGGGTTGGTATCGGCTAAGCGTTTTAAAGCAAGGTAACGATCTCTTCCGCTAACAACATAGTACTCGTGTTGTACATTGTTGTTTGCTGCGTTTTTTGTTCCCACAGTAACTTCTTGTGGGTTTTTCATGAATTTTTTAGCAATAGTTGCTACCTCTTTTGGCATGGTAGCCGAGAAAAGCCATGTGCTTTTTCCTTTTGGACTATGCGATAAGATTTCGTTGATATCTTCATAAAAGCCCATGTTTAACATTTCGTCTGCTTCATCAAGTACACAGTACTCAATTTTAGAAATGTCAACCATATTACGGCTTATCATGTCTTTCATTCTACCAGGAGTAGCTACAACAATTTGTGCTCCTCTTTTTACTTGTTTCGCTTGTTCGGTAATGCTAGCACCACCATAAATTGCCACAACATTTAGGTTTGGCAAATATTTGGAATACAACTTTAATTCATTAGCAATTTGTAAACAAAGCTCACGCGTTGGCGACAAAATAAGTCCTTGTGTAGTTCTGCTGTTTACATCAATTTTCTGAATCATAGGAAACCCGAATGCAGCTGTTTTTCCCGTACCAGTCTGTGCCAAAGCTACCATATCGGTATTGTTGGCTAGTAGGACCGGAATAGCTTTCTCTTGTACCTCAGAAGGTGTTTCAAAGCCCATGTCGGTAATGGCTTTTAACAGCTGTTCGTTCAGTCCTAATTGTTCAAATTTATTCATATATGTATTTAAAAATAAGGGCGCAAAGGTATGTTTATTAATCGAGACTACAGTGTATATCTCAATAAATATTTTTGTTCTTTTGTGTTGATAATGAGGTTTTTACTTTCTTTTTCTTGAAGAAAGAGCGCTTCTGGCTGTTAAAAAGCATTATTATATGTTAGGTTGTTGTTTAAAAACCAACAAAAATGCTCGTTTTATGCGGATACCGTAATTGCCTTTAAATTTCTTTTTGATAAGCTACAACGTCTAGTATTTTTCCAAATTTCTCACCTACATTTTTAAAGTTGGCACACTCAAAATAGCCACATTTTTGAAACAGAGAAATACTACCAGTATTATCGCCAGTTATGATTCCGAGTAAGTTTTTTATACCGTTTACCCTAGCTTTTTCTTCTAAGAAGTAAAGCGACTTTTTCCCGATGCCTTTTCCACCAAATCCATCTTTTAAATAAATAGTAACTTCGGCGGTACGGTTGTAGGCTTGTCGCTTTTTAAAATGTGTTGTAAAACAGTAACCAGCCAGTTCATCATCAGCATAAATAAGAAAGGAATGATATAAATGATGATTAAAATACAGAAGCTCTTTTAGTTCTTCAAGAGAAATAGGTTCTGTATGAAAAGTAGCAGTAGAATTGGCAATATACCAATCGTAAATACCTTTTACTTTGGGTAAGTCGGTTTCTTGAATGGGTGTAAATTCGAGTTTCATGTGGTTGATTATGGCTTGATTTTTAAATAGTCAATAAGCTGTTTCATTGCTAAAGCTCGGTGGCTAACTTTGTTTTTTTCTTCGGAAGAAATTTCGGCGAAGGTTTGTTGATATCCTTCTGCTTGAAAAACAGGATCGTAGCCAAACCCGTTTTCTCCCTTTTTGTCTTTTGTGATTGTACCGTTTATAATACCATTAAAAATTATTTTCTCATGTGTTGTACGTAGGGCGATAACCGTTTTAAATCGGGCATTTCGGTTGTCTTTATCTTTTAATTCTTCGAGCAACTTTTGCATGTTGTCTTCAGCACTTTTTTGCAAGCCAGCATACCGAGCCGAGTACACCCCAGGCGCGCCATCTAAACTTTCAACTTCCAAGCCAGTATCATCTGCAAAACAATTAACTTGATAATTTTCAAATACATAATTAGCTTTAATTGCAGCATTTTCTTCAATGGTAGCTCCGTTTTCTTCAATTTCTTCGAAACATCCAATGTCTTCAAGACTCAATAACTCGATATGTTTTGGTATGATAGCTTGAACTTCGCGTAATTTATTTTTATTGTGGGTTGCAAATACGAGTTTCATTTAAAATTGTATAAGAATTAATTTACTTTATGTCGTTTTTTGGTTGTATATTTATTTCTGAAAAAATCAAACAACGTTTATAGATGCGAAAGTACATATTAATAGTGGCATTTTTGATGATAGCACCATTTGGGTTTGCACAAAAAATTGAAAGTGATACTACTATAACAAAGAAAGAGAAAAAAGTTGAGTTTACTGTGATGCCTTTTGTAAACTACAATCGTAATTTAAAGTTTATGATTGGAGCTATCCCAATGATGATGTATAAATTGGATAAGGGTGATGAAGTTTCTCCAAAGTCTATGTCGGGACTTTCGGCAGTTTACACTACTAATGGTTCGTATTTTGTGGCATTTTTTAATAGGTTTTTCTTTAACGAAAATAAATGGAGAGCTAAATTATTTGCTGTAAAAGGAGATCATATTTCTCAGTTTTATGATGACGATACCGAAGTTCCAGGGTTTTATGAATATACTACCAATACTACGGTTTTGAGTACGGGAGTGCAACGTAGAGTTATAGAAAAATTATACGGAGGAATCACTTATACGTACGCACATTACGATACAAATTATGAAGATGATGTAGAGCCAAACTCAACGGTAGAAACAAATGCTATCGAATTTAATGCACTATACGATACTCGAGATCAAATTTATTACCCTATGAATGGGGAGAAAGCTCAAATACGTTGGATTTCATATCCAGGTTGGATGGGGAATGATATTGATGCAAAAAAGATTTTGGCAGAATACAATAAATACTTTGCCATGAAAAATGGACGTGATGTTATTGCAGCTCGTTTTTCTGGGAAATTTGGATTGGGAGATATTCAGTTTCAACAGCAGGTAACTATTGGAAATAAAGACATTAGAGGGTATTCGCAAGGCGAGTTTCGTGGAGACGGAATTATGGCGTTGCAAGGAGAGTATCGCTATAACTTTGGCGAAAAAATGGGCTTAGTTGGGTTTGCTGGTATGGCAACACTTTATGGCTCAGATGTAGAAGATAACAACTGGAAAATGTATCCTGGCGCTGGAGTTGGGTACAGATACCGTGCTTTTAAAAACGTAAAATTTAACGTAGGATTAGATGCTGCTGTTGGTAAAGACGATTGGGGAATTTACTTCAGAATAGGAGAGGCGTTTTAAGGTTTAGAGCCTTATCATCGATGATGATAAGGTTCGTTTCTCAATATAGTAAAGCCTCGGTACAATTGTTCGATAAAAAATAAACGAATCATTTGGTGGGAGAAAGTCATTTTGGAAAGCGAAATTTTCCCTTGTGCTTTTTGGTATACTTCATCAGAAAAACCATAAGGTCCTCCAATTACAAAAACTAGCTGTTTAACACCGCTATTCATGTGTTTTTGAAGGTATTCAGCAAAAACTTCAGAAGAGAAATTTTTACCATTTTCATCCAATAAAATTAATAAATCGGTTGGCAATAATTTTTTTAAAATAAGTGCACCTTCTTTTTCCTTTTGTTGTGCTTCCGATAGGTTTTTTGCGTTTTTGATGTCTGGAATAATTTCGAAATCAAAATTCACATAAAACCCCAAGCGCTTAATATATTGCGCTATTAAAGAATTTAGCTCCTTTCCGTCGGTTTTGCCTACCGCAATAAGTTTAATATTCATGCCGTAAAATTAAGCATATTCGTAATGAATTTAAGATTTCTAACGGAAAACATTAAAATAAATAGCTTGAAATTCGTAGCTATTAATGATTTTAATAAATTAGCATAAAACAAGGAAGAATGATTTCTGAAAAACAATTTCAAGAAGAATTAAATTTAATTATTGCAAATGCCATTCGAGAAGATGTAGGGGATGGCGACCATAGTTCGCTAGCTTGTATTCCTGCGGAAGCAAAAGGAAAAGCTAAGCTTTTGGTAAAAGACAAAGGTATTATTGCTGGAGTGGAGTTTGCAAAACAAGTTTTTGAATATGTAGACGCTTCTTTGAAAATCGATACTTTAATTTCTGACGGGACTTATGTGAAAGAAGGTGATATTGTTTTTTTTGTTGAAGGAAGTTCACAATCTATATTAAAAGCCGAACGTTTGGTGCTAAATGCAATGCAACGCATGAGTGCAATTGCTACCAAAACACAAAGTTATGTGAAGCTTTTAGAGGGTACAGGCACCAAGATTTTAGACACTCGAAAAACAACGCCTGGAATTCGCGCTATCGAAAAGTGGGCCGTAAAAATAGGAGGAGGAGAAAATCACCGTTTTGCATTGTACGATATGATTATGTTGAAAGACAATCACATTGATTTTGCAGGTGGAATTACACAAGCCATTGCAAAAACTAAAGCGTATTTAAAAAATACCAATAGAGATTTAAAAATTATTGTGGAAGCTAGAAACTTGCAAGAAGTGGAAACAATACTGCAAGCTGGAGGTGTTTACCGAATACTTCTGGATAATTTTAATTATGAAGATACTCGAAAAGCAGTAGCGCTTATCGGGGATACTTGTCTTACAGAATCGTCTGGGGGAATAAACGAAAAAACATTGCGTTTGTATGCCGAATGCGGTGTAGATTTTATTTCGTCTGGAGCACTTACACATTCTATTTACAACATGGATTTGAGTTTAAAAGCAGTGTAACATGTCGGTTGAAGTAGAAGAAAAACTAGTAAAAATACCGATAGTTAACTACTTTGTTAAGCTATTAAAAAAAATAAGACTCCCGGGTTTTGAAGGTTTGTCGGTTTACGATTTGGCCGAAATGTACTTTGTAGGAATCATAAAAGGAGCCTTAACCTATCGCGCTAGTGCTATTTCTTTTAGTTTTTTCATGGCGCTTTTTCCATTTCTTTTATTTGTGCTGAATTTAATTCCGTATGTTCCTATTGAAGGATTTCAGCAAGATTTTATTCATTTTATAGAAAGTTTATTACCTCCGCAAACCGCCAATTTTTTCGATTCTATTATTGAAGATATTGTGAGTAAACAACGTGGCGGACTCTTATCGTCGGTGTTTATTCTTTCTATTTTTTTAATGGCAAACGGGATAAATGCCATTTTTGGAGGTTTTGAAACTTCCTATCATGTAGTTATTACCAGAAATATAGTGAAGCAATATTTTGTGGCTGTTGGAGTGGCACTTTTAATGGCGTTTTTATTTTTGGCGAGTGTTATTGGTTTTATCTTTTACGAAATTTATATCGTTCAGTATTTAAGTGAGTTGGCTGCAAAAACCAACGGAATGGACATCGAAAGAGGTGATATTATTGGAGTTCAGGTAGGGCGGTTTTTATTTTTTGTACTGATAACTTTTTTAACCACAGCCATTTTGTATTATTTCGGGACCACCGAAGGGCGTCAAACAAATTTTTTCTCTCCAGGGGCGTTATTAACTACAATTTTAATTATTATAACCACATATTTGTTCGGAATTTATATTGAAAATTTCTCCCAATACAACGAAATTTATGGGTCTATTGGAGCATTACTAATTTTAATGCTATATATTTGGATTAATTCGAATATCTTGTTATTAGGATTTGAGTTGAATGCTTCTTTACGGAGCTTAAAACGTAACTTTTAAATTTAATTATTATGACGAGTAAGAAACTGTATGTATTTGCAACCTTAGTTGTGTTGTGTAGCTTTTCGGCTTTTTCGCAAAGTGTTTTAGGAAAATGGAAAACAATTGATGATGAATCTGGAAAAGAAAAATCGATTGTAGAGATTTATGAAGAAAACGGAAAAGTTTATGGAAAAGTAATTGAGCTTTTAAATAAAGACCGCCAAGATGCAAAATGCGACAAATGTGATGGCGCTAAAAAAGGGAAGCCTGTTTTAGGAATGGTAATTATTGAAGATCTTGAAAAAGATGGTAGCGAATATGCTGGCGGAACTATTTTAGATCCTGAAAAAGGAAAAGAATACAAATGTAAAATTTGGGTAGATGAAGATGATGCAAACATTTTAAATGTTCGTGGATACATTGCATTTTTGTTTAGAACACAAAATTGGCATCGCGTACAATAATGATATAAAACAGAAACAACTTGTTTCTAAAAATTTCAAGAAAAGAGAGGTGAGTTGATGCTTATACTTCTCTTTTCTTTGTTTTTAAACTATTAGTTTATTTTAAAATTAACCGAAAACATACAATTTTATAAGCATGCATTTTATAGATGTAGTTTTACCAATTCCGTTAGAAAAAACCTTTACGTACCTAGTTTCAGAAAAAGAAGCCTCTTTTTTAAAAACAGGAATGCGTGTTGCTGTGCCTTTCGGAAAAACTAAAATCTATACAGGCTTGGTGTATCGCGTACATCAAACGCCACCAGAAACGTATAAACCAAAAGAAATTGATCAAATTTTGGATGAGGCGCCTATCATCACGCCGTTGCAGTTAAAACAATGGGAATGGATAGCATCTTATTATATGTGTTCGTTAGGCGAAGTTTTTAAAGCCTCGGTGCCTACCGCTTTTTTATTAGAAAGCGAAACGCTTATTCTTCGGAATGAGAATTTTAACCCCGAGGCAGAAACTACACTTGCCGATGATGAGTGGTTGGTGTATGAAGCGCTTCAGTATCAGTCTATGTTGAAAGTGCACGAAGTAAGTAGCATTGTCGACCGAAAAAATATTCTTCCAGTTTTAAAAAGACTTCTCGATAAAAACGTTATTCAGTTAAAAGAAGAGGTGTACGAGCAGTACAAACCAAAATTGGTGCGCTATGTAAAATTGGGAGCTTCGTACGCATCCGATGAAGCGTTAAGCAAGCTGTTAGCATCCTTGTCGAGTAGAGCGCACAAACAGCGCGATGTTGTAATGACCTTATTTTCTATTGAAGCGACAGAGAAGAAACCTATTTCAGTAAAATCATTAGAGGAGAAAAGCGGCGCTTCTTCCGCAGTAATTAAAACCCTTGTTGATAAAGAAATTTTAGAAGAATATTATCTGCAGGAAGACCGATTGCAGTTTGATTTAGAGGAAGTTTCTTCTTTGAAAGATTTAAACAGTTACCAAACAGAGGCTTTTGATGAAATTCTAAATCATTATAAAACGGATGATGTGGTATTGTTGCACGGTGTTACTTCTTCAGGAAAAACAGAAGTGTACGTAAAGCTCATCGAAAAAGTTATAGCTGAGGGGAAGCAGGTGTTGTATTTGTTGCCAGAAATAGCTTTAACCACACAGTTGATTAAACGATTGCAAGATTATTTTGGCGAAAAAGTAAGTGTGTATCACTCAAAATATTCGGTGAACGAGCGGGTAGAAGTGTGGAATCATATTTTACAGGCTAACGAAAAAGCGCAAATAGTTATTGGGGCACGATCAGCAGTGTTGTTGCCTTTTTCAAATTTAGGATTGGTTATTGTAGATGAAGAGCACGAGGTTTCGTTTAAACAGTTTGATCCTGCACCTCGTTATCATGCAAGAGATACTGCCATTGTTTTGGCAAATATCCATAAAGCAAAAACCTTGTTAGGAACTGCTACGCCAAGTATTGAGAGTTATTATAATGCTAAAATCGGGAAGTATAAGTTGGTTGAAATTACACGGCGTTATGGAGATGTTTTGATGCCAGATATTGAGCTGACAGATATTAAGGAAAAACATCGTAAAAAGCGAATGACGGGGCATTTTTCTGACCGTTTGTTGGAAGAAATGAAATTAGCTTTAGAAGAAGGAGAACAGATTATCTTGTTTCAAAACCGACGTGGTTTTGCGCCTATTTTGGAGTGTAATACCTGCGGACATTCGCCTCAATGTCCGAATTGCGATGTAAGTTTAACCTATCATCAGTATAAAAATCAACTTCGCTGTCATTACTGCGGATATGCTATGGCAAAGCAATTGACTTGTTTGGCGTGTGGAAGTAGTGAACTCGACACTAAAGGTTTCGGAACAGAGCAAATTGAAGCAGAGTTGAAAGAACTTTTTCCAGAAGTGAATGTTGGACGTATGGATTCTGATACCACTCGAGGGAAACACGGTTACGAAAAGATAATCACCGCTTTTGAGCAACAAGAAATTGATATTTTGGTGGGAACACAAATGCTTACCAAAGGACTGGATTTTAGAAATGTAAGTTTGGTAGGGGTTATGAATGCCGATAATTTGTTGAATTTCCCAGATTTTAGAGCGCACGAAAGAAGTTTTCAGTTGATACAGCAAGTTGCAGGAAGGGCAGGACGAACTAAAAAACGAGGGAAAGTAATAATTCAAACTTACAATCCGTACCACCAAGTCTTGCAACAAGCTTCTTTGAATAGGTATGATGAATTGTTTGCAGACCAAATAAATGAGCGAAGACAATTTAAATATCCGCCTTTTACACGGATGATAAAAATTACCTTTAAACATAAAGATTACAACAAAGTGAACGAAGCGAGTAGTTGGTATGCAAAAGCGGTAAATACTGTTTTTAATGCTACAAAAACAGAAATGTTGGGACCTGAGTTTCCTCCAGTTTCTCGAATTCGGAATGAATATTTAAAAAATATTGTGTTGAAAGCTCCACAAAATCAGTCGACTGTACAGACCAAAGAAGCATTGAGAAAAATCGATAAAACTTTCCAAGCGATTGCAGCTTACCGAAGTGTTCGCGTAATTTATAATGTGGATGCGTACTAGCTAGTAAAATTATGAATGATTGCTGAGTGCTTCAGCGAGTACTTGCTTTTTGTTTCTACTCAACGGAATTTGTTTTCCGTTAACCTCAACATTACGACTGTTAAACTTTTCTACCTTTTCTAAGTTTACAATATACGATTTGTGTATTCTTAAAAAACGCTCCTCAGGAAGTTCTTTTTCAAAAGCTTTCATGGTAGAAAGGATAACGATATTGGCATCTTCAGTAACAAGTTTAATGTAATCGCCAAGGGCTTCTACCCAGTTAATTTCATTTAAAAAAACTTTACGCTTTTTAAGGTTGCTTTTTACAAAGATGTGGTCGTCGTCTTCTTTTGAGGCAACTTTAAGTTTGTAGTTGTCTAGCGCTCTTTTTATAGAAGCTTCAAAACGTTCTTGCGTAATTGGTTTGTGGAGGTAGTCGGTTACATCGTAATCAAAAGCTTTAAGTGCATATTGTGCACTTCCTGTAATTAAGATTACTTGTGGAGGTTCGTTTAAGGCCTCTAGAAGGTCGAAACCATTAACCACCGGCATTTCAATGTCGAGAAAAATAAGGTCTACCTTTTGTTTTTTCAAGCCATTTCTTGCTTCAATAGCATTACTGTATTCCGCTACTAGGTTTAGCATCGGGTGCGTCTTTATCAATCTAGCAACCGACATGCGCTGAATACTAGAGTCGTCAACAATAATACAATTCATTTTCGTCATAAAACAAAATAGGTAAGTGGTTGGATGTTTTTAACTGTACAATTTTAGTGAAAAATAATGCGTTAAGCAAAGAAAATGTTGTGAAAAGGCATAATTTTGTGGCTTCGAGGGGAAAAAAATCTTTCTTTCATCGAAATAATTAAAACTATTTTTTTTATTAAGAGAAATAATTATACTTTTGCACCCTTAAAAATTAATAATATTCAAGTTATGAATCATTACGAAACTGTTTTCATTCTTAATCCCGTTTTATCTGATACGCAGATAAAGGAAACAGTTAAGAAGTTTGAAGATTTCTTAACCTCTAAAGGGGCAGAGTTTGTATCAAAAGAAGATTGGGGGCTTAAAAAATTAGCTTACCCTATCCAAAACAAAAAAAGTGGATTTTACCACCTTTTTGAATTTAAAGTTGCTGGAGAAGCAATTGAGCCTTTTGAATTAGAATTTAGACGCGATGAGCGTGTAATGCGTTATTTAACTGTTAAGTTAGATAAACATGCAATCGCTTGGGCAGAAAAAAGAAGAACAAAACTTAAACAAAAAGCTTAGTAATTATGTCATCTATAGAGCAACAAGCAAAAGGAAAAAAGGACGGAGAGATTAGATATCTTACTCCACTTAATATAGAAACCAATAAGACAAAAAAATATTGTCGTTTCAAAAAGTCAGGTATTAAATATATCGATTATAAAGATCCAGACTTTTTATTGAAATTGGTTAATGAACAAGGTAAAATTTTACCAAGAAGGTTAACCGGGACGTCATTAAAGTACCAAAGAAAAGTGTCTGTAGCTATCAAAAGAGCACGTCATTTAGCTTTAATGCCATATGTAGCAGATTTATTAAAATAAAAGAAGGTAACCATGGAATTAATATTAAAGAAAGACGTAGAGAATTTAGGTTTTAAAGACGACGTGGTAACTGTAAAAAACGGTTACGGGCGTAACTTTTTAATCCCACAAGGTCATGCAATTTTGGCTACCAGTTCTGCAAAAAAAGTATTGGCAGAGAACTTAAAGCAAAGAGCTTTTAAAGAAAAGAAAATTATTGCTGATGCTCAAAAAGTTGCAGATCAACTTAAAGAACTTACTGTTAAAATTACAGCTAAAGCTGGAGCAGGTAATAAATTATTCGGTTCTGTAACAAACGCTGACCTTTCTGAAGCAATTCAGAAAGTAGGTAGTTTAGATATCGAAAAGAAATTTATTAGCATCTTAGGAGGTAACGTAAAAGTTGCTGGTCCTTACGAAGCTACTATCAGATTACACAGAGAAGTAGTTGTTAACTTTCCTTTCGAAGTAGTTGTAGAAGGAAAATAATAATTGCAACTTTATAAAAAATAGCTTGAGGCTGTATTAAAATTTAGTTTTAATCAGCCTCTTTCTTATTTTTACAAACTCAATAAAATTTATTTTAGGTGAAGTATAGAAGACTTACAAAAGAGCAGTTAGAAGAAATGCACCAAGAGTTTATCAACTTTTTGGCTACGCAATCGATCACTGTAGATGAATGGAATGATATAAAAAAAAACAAACCAGAAGTAGCGGAAGACGAACTCGATGTTTTTAGCGACTTAGTTTGGGAAGGTGTATTGAGTAAAGTATCGTATCTCGAAAATATTTCTGCAACCGAAATGCATTTATTTCAATTAGGAGAAAAAGAAATGCGTTTGATAGCAGTACGTGTACATCAGCCAGGAATAAATTTAACTACCAAAGAAGGATTTGCATGGTTTAAAAGTAACTTTTTAACCGATGCCGTGGAGATGATGGTAGCAACAAAAGTATATTCAGAAGATAAAAATGCCGATAAATTTGAATTGATTGAAAAAGGAGCAGTAATTACAAAAGGCGAACTTTTTAATTATTTTGACGACCTTTTACCAGATTAGTATTTTATCAATCAGAAGTGAGTAGTTAACAATAACCGAACAACTAGCAACGGACAACGAACAACGAATAATTAGCAACAAATATAATGGCGCAAAAACCAAGTATAGCAAAAGGAACAAGAGATTTTACTCCAGAAGAAGTTACCAAACGTACTTACATAATTAATACCATTAAAAAGCATTTCGAAACTTTTGGGTTTTTACCAATTGAAACACCAAGTTTTGAAAATTCTGAAACTTTGATGGGAAAATATGGAGATGAAGGCGACCGACTTATTTTTAAGATTTTAAACTCGGGAGACTTTTTATCAAAGGTTGACGATGCTTTGTATCAACAAAAAGATGCGCATGCCTTAACTGCTAAGATTTCAGAAAAAGCTTTGCGTTACGATTTAACCGTGCCGTTTGCGCGTTACGTGGTGATGCATCAAAACGAAATTGATTTACCGTTTAAACGCTACCAAGTGCAACCTGTTTGGCGTGCCGATAGACCTCAAAAAGGGCGTTTTAGAGAGTTTTATCAATGCGATGCCGATGTTGTTGGTTCGAAGTCTTTATGGCAAGAGGTGGAGTTTGTGCAGTTGTACGATGCAGTTTTTAATAGTTTGAAGGTTGAAGGTGTAACTATTAAAATGAATAATAGAAAAATACTTTCTGGAATTGCTGAAGTAATTGGAGCTAAAGATAAATTGATAGACTTTACAGTTGCGCTTGATAAACTTGACAAGATTGGAGAAGAGGGTGTAAAGAAGGAAATGCTTGAAAAAGGAATTAGCGAAGTTGCTATCGAGAAAGTACAGCCACTTTTTACTTTCACAGGAACAAATGCCGATAAGTTAGAAAGTTTACGTAAGCTTTTAGCTACTTCAGAAGAAGGATTAAAAGGGGTTGAAGAACTTAGTTTTATTATGAATGCGATTAACTCGCTTGGACTTAAAACAGCGCAATTAGACCTCGATGTTACTCTTGCTCGCGGATTGAACTATTACACAGGTGCTATTTTTGAAGTAAGTGCTCCTGCAGAAGTAAAATTAGGTTCTATCGGAGGCGGTGGTCGTTACGACGACTTAACTGGTATCTTTGGATTGAAAGATGTGAGTGGTGTAGGAATTTCTTTTGGTTTGGATAGAATTTACTTGGTGTTGGAAGAATTAAATCTATTCCCTGCTGAAGTTTCAGCAACTACTAAAGTACTCTTTTTAAATTTTGGAGATGCAGAAGCCTTGTATTGCTTAAAAGCTGTTAAGGCTTTACGTGAAGGGGCTATAAAAGCAGAGCTTTATCCAGACGATGCAAAAATGAAAAAACAAATGAATTATGCTAATAAGCGCGATATTCCGTTTGTAGTTTTAGCTGGTTCTAAAGAGATAGAAGAAAATACATTTACATTGAAAGATATGAAATCGGGAACGCAGTCTGAAGTGAATTTGCAAACTCTCATTGAAAAGGTTTCAAGTTAAGTTATTAAAATATTATCTTAAAGATTAAGCCTGTTTGTTATTTATAATAAACAGGCTTGTTTATTAATATTAAATGATGTTTAAATAGTTATAAATATCATTTCTTTGTACTGAAAAAGAAAAATTTAAAGTATTGCCAATGAGCTTTTTAAAAAGTTTAGCATTAAAGTATAATTCGCACCCAATTTATAATGTAAAGTTTGCAATGGTTTGTTCGAGTTCATTACTGTTTTCTGCGAGTTACAACATGCTCATTCCAGAACTTCCAGCGTATTTAAGCGCAATGGGTGGAGCAAAATATATCGGATTAATTATAGCCTTATTTACTTTAACAGCAGGGATTTCTCGACCTTTTAGCGGACGAATTACCGATACCGTTGGGCGAGTACCAGTTATGATTTTTGGTGCATTGGTTTGTGTTTTCTGTGGAATGCTATATCCAGTTTTAAATACGGTTGTGGGCTTTTTAATTTTAAGATTATTACACGGTTTTTCTACAGGTTTTAAACCAACAGCAACCTCAGCTTATATTGCTGATATCACTCCGCAAAGAGCATGGGGAGAAGCTATCGGGATGCAAAGTTTGTTTTACAGTACAGGAATGGCTGTAGGGCCAGCTTTAGGAAGTTATATAAAACTTAATTATTCTTACGATACGTTGTTTTATCTATCATCGGTTTGTGCATTTTTATCGATGCTGATAATTATTAACATGAAAGAAACATTAAGTCCGAAGAAGAAATTCACATGGTCGCTTTTAAAGATTTCTAGAAATGATATTTTCGCTATGGAAGTGTTGCCTTCGGCTATTGTTACTTTTTTGTGTTATTTCTCGTATGGAGTAATGCTAACCTTAATCCCAGACTGGACATCGCATCTTGGAATTGTAAATAAAGGACTCTTTTTTATTGTGTTTACAATCGCTTCTTTGTTAGTGCGATTTTTTGCAGGAAAAGCTTCAGATGTTTACGGACGAACAATAGTTATTACCATCGGATTGGTTGTATTGGCAATTGCAGTTTGTGTGATTGGAATTGCAAATTCGTACCTTATTTTCATCCTTGGAGCCATTTTATATGGTGTTGGAATGGGAGGTTTAACTCCTTCGCTAAATGCTTGGACTATCGATATGAGTAAATCTGAAGCTAGAGGGAAAGCGATGGCAACCATGTATATTGCGTTAGAAGCAGGTATTGGAATGGGAGCATTGCTTTCGGGATGGTATTATCAAGCTAAAATCACGAGGGTTCCAGATGCGTTCTATGCTTCCGCTATTATAGCTATTGTTGGAATAATTTATATGCTGAAAAAACACAATCCGAAAAGAAATTTAAAGAAAGAGACCGTTTAAAAGCTTCAGTAAAAATCTGTATAAATCAGAATAAAACTTCTACTTAAACAGTCTCTTTGGGCACTTAATTAACAAAGTGTTTTACAAACCAAAAGTCTTGTAAATTGACATTGATGGTAATTAAATGATAGTTTTCTTTTACCAAAATGTTTTTAACAAAGCCCTTGGTTCCATAGCTGTAGGAAATATTTAGGGTTGAATTGTTTCGGTTGCTTATAGGAAGTCCGAGTCCTCCTGTAAAGCTGTATCCGCTTATTTTGTCGTCGTTTATTTGCAAGTAGCCATCATCATAATTAATTCCTGTTCGGTAAGCTATTCGTTTTAAATAACTATTATTGCGATTGTTGTTTTGATATTCAAATCCAATTCCGTAGCTATTTTGGTCGGTATACGTACCAATATGGTCGGTTTGATTGGTTGCATCCCAAAAACTTTTTCGGTAATCGGCATTTATTAAAAGTTGTTCATTAAAGAGTCTTGAGCTTATTCCAAGACCAAATTGTAAGGGTAAATCAAAATCTGCAGCATCATCTTCCACATCACTTTCAACGGTTGTACTGTTATAGTCGAGTGTTTTGTAGGTTGAACGCTCTAATGAACCTTTTAAGGTTGTAGGAAGTTTAACGGTAGCTCCAAGGGTTACATTTTTTAGCACGTCAATTTGAGTACCAAAACCTACTTGTACACCTCGGTAGGAGGTTTCTTCTTCCAGCCCAAATGCTGCTGAACTGATAGTGAAATTTTCTTCTTCTTGAATATTTCCAAATAATACAGATGCGTTAAAACCAACACTTATGCGAGGAGAAACCGAAAATCCGAAGTTTCCAGTAAATTCATTTAAACCTCCGCTACCTAAAATATTACTTTCAAAGACTTCTGTGGAACCTTCAATGTTGGTCTCAAGTCCGATAATAGAATAGCCAACCTGACTGTACGGAATGAGTGTAAAACCCATTCCCATTTTTTGGTTTATCGGAAATGCTAATGCAATATTCGAGAAATTAAAACTGCTATTGTTTTCAGAATTATTCTTGTTTGCATAGTTGTTTATTTCTGCTTTTCCTCCAATATCAAATAAAAAATTGTTCTGCGGAATTAAAGCATACGATGCTGGGTTTAAGTTATTGATATAGCCGTTGGGTTTCATGGCAATTCCAGTATATCCCATGCCGTTTACTTTTCCAATACTACTTTGGTTGATAACTCCAAGTCCGTATAAAGAATATGGCGAACTTGTTAAACTTTCCGATTGCGCATAGCTAAAAAATGAGCAAAACGCTAGTAATATGGCTATATTAATCTTCATCATAAACGGTATAAATAAGGTTTAATTCAATAGTGTAACTGTCGTTGGTTGTTCCGTAAAGCATCATTCTGTCTACACTCGATTGGAAGTCGTTTGGAAGCAACGCAAAAGTAGTTGCCTCGTCGGTTTGGCTATTTAAAAGCGCTTCGGCAAAGGTGCTAAAAGGCAAAGTGTAGTAAATATTGTTAAACTCTTGGTCGGTTTTATTTAAGGTAGCCACCACAGCACTTCCATCACTGTAGGTAAGTTGCTGTGTTATTTTGTTGTTTTTGTCTATCTGAAAAATATTTAACGTATCTCTCAGTTTAAGTTGGTCGTTATACGACTGAATTACGGGGTTTATTTTAAGTGTTGCATCAAGAATAGTTCCTGTGCCCTCAATATCAAAAAGTGTTTTAATACTCGGGAAATTAAAAGTACTCGCAATACCAATTCCCGATTGGATATAAGTTTGATTGTTGGTTGTAGTACTATTTAATCCTTCTTTTTGCGTGCCTAATCCTTGTATGTATTCGTTTGGATTTTCTGCTGAAATTTGATTGAAAAAGGAATTGTAATCTGTTATTTTATTAATAGGAATGTCAATATAGCTTTGGGTGGTGTACGTATCTTCTTTAACAGAATAATACAAACGGAAGTAACACGAAGTGGTTTCCGTAGAAAAACCTATAACAGCACCATTATCGTTACTGCCTGGTTGAAGCGTAATACCTTTAAAATAGTCTCTAAATTCATCGGAGTTTGTAATGTTTTTGGTTTGCAGTTTATCAAAAAACTCTTCCCCTAAAGTGTCGTTTATTTTAATTTCCAAAGTATCTGCTTCCATCGGTCTAGGTCGGTAGCTAAGCACGCCAAGGTCTTCCGTATCGAAGTCGATTTTACTAGTGTTGTAAAAAGATTCGTCTTCGGGTTTTAGCTTTTCTAAAACTCTTTTTATATGAATTTCGTTATACTGAATTGTGTCGTTGTAATAGTAATTGTCGTAATGCAAATACATCGCGATACTATCGTAAGTAGCTTCGCTATCGATGGAATAACTATTTGGCAAAATTTCAAAAAAGCTGGCAGTCTTAACACTTCCAAACTCGGGGTCTTTGTATTGGCCAACTAAAATTCTATTGGCATTAGAAGTAACCAAACTATCAAATTTAAAAGTAGAAGTTTCTATGGTTAACGTATCGATTTGAATAACTCTAATTTGACTATTTGCAAAGGAGTTTCCTGTATTAAAATCAGGGTCGTAGCTACTGTCTTCTGTACAGGAAGCCAAGCATATAATTAATAAAATAAGACTGAAAAATAAAGTATTCCGCATGGGTTTTTTTGGTAAATGTAATAGGGTGGTAGCAGTTGTAAAACCTTAATATATGTGTGAAATGTTTTTGTATACCAACCTTTAAAAAACACCGATGAAATATAGCATTCCCACTTATAGATAAATACGCGGTATTCGTATACTAAAACAGCCAGTTTATATATTCGATTTCGTGGGCTTTTATTCCTGACCTAGTTTTACCAAAAAATTTATCTCAATGAAACGTATTTACAATTTAAAATCAATAGCACTTGTAGTTTTTATAGCTACAGCTTTTGTAGGATGCTCGTCTGATGATGACGATGAAGAGTTAGGAAACTGGATTGACCGTTCTATTTTTGATGGTACTCCCCGCAGTGGTTCTTCTGCATTTACCATTGGAAACATAGGGTATATGGGAGTTGGTTATGATGGCGATGATTATTTAAATGATTTTTGGGCTTATGATATGGACGGAAATTATTGGTCGCAAAAAGCAGACTTTCCAGGGGTAGCACGAAGTGCAGCCGTAGGATTTACGATAAACGAAAAAGGATATATAGGAACAGGATATGATGGAGTAGATGAACTGGGCGATTTTTACCAATACAATCCGTCAACAAATACATGGACAGCAATTGCAGATTTTCCAGGAACACATCGTCGAAGTGCTACTGCCTTTAGTGTGGATGGATATGGGTTTGTAGGAACTGGATTTGATGGCGATAACGACCGAAAAGACTTTTGGAAATACGACCCAACTGCCGATACTTGGACAGAACTCGAAGGTTACGGCGGAACTAAAAAGCGAGCAGCTACAGCTTTTGTGCTTGACGGAATTGCCTATTTAGGAACGGGCGTTTCAAACGGTGTCTATCTAGACGATTTTTGGAGCTTTGACCCAAGTACAAACCAGTGGACAAAACTTTTAGATTTAGACGAAGAAGATAGTTATAACATCGTACGAAGTAATGCGGTAAGTTTTACAATGAATGGCTACGGATATGTTGTAAGCGGACAACAAAGTGGAGCCGTTGCAAGTGCGTGGCAATACAACCCAATTGACGATACTTGGGAAGAAATGACAAGTTTTGAAGGTTCTTCGCGTCAAGATGCAATTGCATTTTCAAATGGTGTTAGAAGCTTTGTAGGCTTGGGTAGAACAGGAAGTCTTTACCTAGACGATTTAGATGAATTCTTTCCAGATATGGAATACGATGATGAAGATTAAAGCGAGAAATTTCTTGCTTGTTTGTTGAGTTTTTAAATGCGAGGTGTGCCGGATACACGCCTCGCAATTTAAAAAAATAACACTTTTTAATTTTAAGATTTTATTTAGATGAGGTTAAATAAAACCCAAAGTTACGTGCTTGTAGCCAGTTGTTTAGTATTATTATCCCTGTGTTTTTTTATAAAGAATAATCCTTTGGACACAGAAATTATAAACGTTGAAGATGGTTACGGCTACGAAATTTATTACAAAGAAAAATTACTTATTAAGCAAAAATATATTCCTGCAATTGCTACTCAAAAATCATTTAAAACAAAGCAAGATGCACAAAAAGTAGCCTTGCTTGTAGCACAAAAAATTAAAAAGAAACAAAAACCCGTAGTGCAAATAACCGAACTAGATAGTTTGAACATTCAACGAAATTAATTTTAAGAATTGGTAAGGTCTTCAAAAGATATTGTAAAAGAAATTATGCTACACTTTTTGGTGTGGCTTTGTTGGTTTGGCGTCATGTTATTTCAGGCGTATAACAATACAGGGACTTTTAATTTAATGGCAACGCTCTCTCCGAGGTTTTTCATTAATATTTTATTGTTCTATTTTAACTATTATGTACTCGTGCCGGAGTTGCTTCTTAAAAAGCGAATTGTTTTATACGTGTTAATTTCAGCAGTAGTAATAGTGTTGGTAAATTACATTATGGAGCGTGTTTTTCCGCCAGAAATTATGTTTCCTAGAGATTTAGGTCCTCTACCAAAGTTTCCTTCTCCCGACGAAATGCGAGCACGTTTTCCAAAAGGCGATTGGTTTCGATTTAAAATGTTTATCGGTCCTGCCATTGGAGTTGCTTTTTACTTTGTGGTTGGTACCATTATTAGAGTGTATATCGAATGGAATAAAAACGAACGTATTCGTGAGAAAACCGAACACGAAAAGATTAATTCGGAGCTTCAGTTTTTAAAAACACAATTAAATCCGCATTTTCTTTTTAACTCTCTAAATGCGGTTTATACGCTATCTATAAAGAAATCGCCAGATACTTCCGAAGCAATTATTAACCTATCGGAATTAATGCGCTACATGATCTATGAAGCAAATAGAGGAGTGGTTGCGCTCGATAAGGAAATAGATTACATAAAGAGTTATATTAAACTACAAAGTTTACGATTGCCAAACGCCGAAAATGTGTACGTTAATATTTATGGCGATGCCAAAGACAAAACAATTAAACCGTTACTTTTTATTTCATTTATTGAAAATGCCTTTAAATACGGAACCGATTACCGTGGCGACACTTGGGTTAAAATTGTGATTTCAATTTTAGACAACAGTGTTAATTTAATGGTGAAGAATAAAATTGGTATCGTAAAAAAATCTCCTGAAAACTCTGGAATAGGACTTGAAAATATTCAAAACCGACTCAAATTACTTTACCCTGAAAAGCATGAATTATCCATACTTAACGATGGCGAATATTATACCATCAATTTAACAATTTTAAATAATTAACGCATGCGGTGTATTATTATAGACGACGAACCTTTGGCGATAGATTTGATAAAAGAATATTGCAGTAAACTCGATTTTATAAACGTTGTTGGCATTTTTACCAATGCGCTTGATGCTATTGTAACGATTAAAGAAAAAGATATTGATTTGATTTTTTCTGATATCGAAATGCCTCAAATAAACGGTATCGATTTTATAAGTTCGTTAGACAATAAGCCGTTGTTTATTTTCACTACTGCATATTCTCAATATGCGGTTGAAGGTTTTGAGCTTAATGCGGTAGATTATCTGGTAAAACCCATTCCGTACCATCGTTTTATAAAAGCAGTTACACGAGCAAAAGAGATTATTTCTAATAAAAATACAACTATGACGGCCAATGTTTTTTCGTCTACTGGCGATATAAAGTCAGAAAACAACTATATATTTGTGAAATCTGACTATGAGAATATAAAAGTTAATCTAGAAGATATTAAATATATTCAAGGACTTAAAGACTACTTAAAAGTTCATATAGAAGGAACCAATAAACCCATCCTCACATTAATGAGTTTTAAAGAATTACTGTTAAAACTCCCAGAAAAAGACTTTGTTAGGATACATCGATCTTTTGTAATTAATGTCCCCTTTGTCAAAACCATTCAGAAAAATAAAGTGGTTATTGACGATATCCGAATTCCGATAGGCGAAAGCTACAAGGAAGAGTTTTATAACAGATTAGGAATTAAATAACAATTGAAAAATGGATAGAAAGAAATTTTTAAAACGTGGTGTATTGGGTATTGGAACTTTGGCTTTTATACCAACAGCCGTTACTTCATGCTCAGATGATGACGACTCAAACACAGGAAGCTCTTCTGATTGCGAATTATCACCAAGAGAAACCGAAGGGCCATTTCCAATAAAATCTCCATCAGAATTAGTATTGTCTAATATTGTTTCTGATAGAAGTGGAGTTGCGATGGTAATTAATATTCAAGTAGTAGATAACGATACCAACTGTGAGCCGATAGAAGGTGTTTTTGTTGATATTTGGCATTGCGACGCCGATGGGAACTACTCAGAATACGGAAACACACAAATGCAACAAACGGATTATACCGATAAACACTTTTTAAGAGGAAGGCAAACAACCGATGCCTCTGGAAATGTTTCGTTTGTTAGTATCTATCCAGGTTGGTATAGAGGTAGAGCACCGCATATTCATGTGGAAGTTTTAGATAGTAATGAAAATTCATTGATGGTAACTCAAATTGCTTTTCCTGAAGATACTTCTAGTGGTGTTTATGCAACCACTGGGTATAATGGGGAACCAGACACTTCAAATACTTCCGACAATGTATTTTCAGATAGTTTAGCAAATAACATGGCAGACAGTATCACTGGAAATACAACCGACGGGTTTGTGTTAACAAAAGTAATTACAGTATAAATTTTAAAGGGGCTGTCCTAAAGGTTTCATTTTAGTTGAAACTTTTAAGATAGCCTTTTTAATTGTTTATTTTATGCGAAAACAATTTTGGGTTTATCACTAACATTGCCCATCCCCAATTGTTTGTATTATCATGAGGTCTTCCGTCTTTTATCAAACTCATACTTTCTGAAGCAAACATATGAGAGTAACCTACTTTTAGCGTAGCAAACTTCATGAGTTTATGTGAGTATTGTAAATCGATTTCTGTTCCTAAATAGGCATCTGCATTATCTGAAAGATTACCATTTGCAGCAAAATAATGTATGGAAGTTAGAAGGTTTGCTTTTTCACTAGTTTTAAATACCACTTTTCCGTAGATGTCATTTAAACCAGCGCTGTTTGCATAGTTTCCAACATAAAAATAATCCATGAACCCGTTGTGCGCATGATTTGTTCCGTATAAAGGGAAAAACGATTTATCTGGAGTTTCACCTTGATCTGAGCCACTTAATATTTCAAAACCAACTGCAAATAATGTATTTTGTGGTTTGTAGCTACCTTCCAACATTAGTTCGTAGGCGTTTAAGTTTGTGTTAATCGGGTAAGCTTTTCCAAACTGATAATATGCACTACCAGAAATGTTTACGGTAGCTATTGGGAATTTAAAGTAACTTCCAACGGTGTGTGTATAGTATACACCATCGGCTTGATCATTTTCATCAAACTTTTGAAAACCAGTATTTAAAAACAAGAAACTAGCAGAAGCTTTTTCCCACGTTTTTTTAGCGTATAGATATTGCATGGTTTTATAGGTGAAAAAACCAGGAACATTGTAAGCTGTTCCTTCGTTTTGTTGACTTGTCTGGCTAAAGGCAAAACCAACATCTGTTATAAAAGAAGAGTTTTGGTATTTAATCAATGCTGCATCGTGAAATCGACCTTGCATCGCCCAATCTAAGCCACCAAAGATGCGTTCATTATCATAGGCTATACTTTGTCTTCCTAGTTTTGTAGACCAATTTTTACTGATTTTTAATTCCGCCCAAGCTTGAAATAATGAAAAAGAATCGTTTCCATCAATAGGAAGTATTTGCCGCGTATCTCCCCAAGTACTAACATCTTGCACGCTAAACATAACTTTTAACAATTCAGATTGATAATCAATATTTAGTCGAGATCGTTGTGTTACAAATGCTGCTGGATCTGCACCATCTGGGAATAGTGTACTATAACCGTGTCGGTACTCAAAACGCGGACGTAAATCGGCTGATACATCAATAGTTTGACTTTTTAATGTTGTTGTGAATCCAACAACGAGAAATAGATAGGTGTATATTTTTTTCATAACTAATAAATTTCACACTAATCTAAGTATAAATACTTAATAATTATATTTTTTATACGTATTTTTTTGTAGGATAGAAGAAAATTATCTGTAAGTTTGTTTAATACAAATACTAATCTTGATGATTTCTGTAGAAGAAGCACTCTCAAAAGTAATTCAACATACCAAACTTTTAGGTTCCGAAACGGTATTGGTAGCTAATGCGCTAGGGTTTTTTCTTGCAGAAGATGTATTTGCTCCTATAGATTTACCTCCATTTAGGCAGTCTGCTATGGATGGTTATGCCATTTCATTTTCAGAAACAAATACGTATAACGTTTTAGGTGAAATCCAAGCTGGCGATGCTGAATATTTTCAGCTGAAAAGGGCAGAAGCTGTCAAAATTTTTACGGGTGCTAGAGTTCCAGATACAGCAGATTTTGTAGTAATGATAGAACATGTTCAGGAAAAAGACGGAAAGATTTTTATTAATCAATTAAACAAATCAAAAACCAATATTAGAATTCCTGGAGAACTCATAAAAAAAGGAACACTTGCTTTACCCGAAGGAACATTACTAAACAGTGCTGCCTTGGCTTTTTTGAGTGGCTTAGGGATAGAAAAACTTCCAGTTTACAGTAAACCAAAAATTGCAGTGTTAGTAACGGGGAACGAAGTACAAACCCCAGGAACAGTACTAGAAACAGGGAAAATATATGATAGCAATTCAATCATGCTTGATACTTTACTGAAAAAAGCAGGAATAGCCGATGCTACTTTTTTTAAGGTAGATGACACTCTAGAAACCGCAAATAAAATTGTAAAACACGCACTTGATAATTACGATTTCCTCATTGCTTCTGGCGGAATTTCGGTGGGCGATTACGATTTAATGCAATCAGTTTTTGATCAAAATGGAGTGTCTGAGTTGTTTTATAAAATTAAGCAACGCCCAGGGAAACCTATTTACTTTGGAAAAAGAAACTATACATTGGTTTTTGGGTTGCCAGGAAATCCTGCCGCTTGTTTTATTAATTATCAAGTGTATGTGCTACCCGCCATTCAAAAAGCTTTAGGAAATAAATTCCCGAGACTTTATAAAAAAGCAATTCTAGAATCTTCACTAGTTAATGAAACCAATAAAAGTCTGTTTTTAAGGGCTGAAGTTAAGGGAGTTTCAGTAAAAATATTTGAAAATCAAAATTCAGCAATGCTTCAAAGTTTGGTAAATTCTAATGCGTTGGTGTATATTCCAGAAACGGTAAAAAAAATAGAAAAGGGAGAAGAAGTTTATTATCTAGATATTGTTCAGTAACTTTATAATCCGAATGCTTTTTTACACTATTTAAAAGATGAAGAAAAAGAAAAACGTATTTATTGAAGGCGCTATTTCGCCAGATTTTATAGCCAATTCCATAGCCAAACACCAGTCAAAACACACCATTGGAGCCCATAATATTTTTTTGGGGCAAATTCGTGCAGATGAGGTTGACGGAAAAAAAGTAGCCGCTATTGAATATTCTACGTATGAAGCAATGGCACTCGAAAAATTAGATGAAATTCGAGAAAGTGCTTTCGAGAAATTCAATCTTACTTGCATGCATATTTATCATAGTTTGGGGGTTGTAAATGCTGGAGAGATATGTTTTTTTGTTTTTGTTTCTTCGGAAAGGAGAAAGGAAGTTTATACTGCTACGGAAGCTATTGTAAACAGGATTAAAGAAGAAGTCCCGATTTTTGGAAAAGAGATTTTTGAAGATGAAACGCATCAATGGAAAGTAAATAGCTAGTATGAAAGATATTTCAAATGAAATAAAGACAGCGTGTATTTCTACTGCAGAAATTACTGTTGAACTCCATCAAGATTTAATTCCGTTGTACACAAAATTGGTGTTTGCTCAACTTCAAGTGGCTGCACAACTTGCTGTTAAAAATGCAGCTTCAATACTTTCTGAAGTGCACCCAAGTTTAATTGAAAGTATAGAAGTTACGGATGAATTGAATTCCGAAGTATTAAAAATTTCAGTAACGGTTAAGGCTACCCATAAAACAAATCTAGATGCCGAAGCTATGTTAGGCGCTTCAGTCGCTGCTATTTCTTTACAAAAAACATTGTCTTCAGTAGAAAAAGAAATCAATATAGGAGGGGTGAAAATCGTAAAGAGTAAAAGTGCTTTACACGGATTTAAAAGAATGTTTCCGTCGCAATTAAAAGCGGCAGTTATTGTTTGTTCGGATACTATTTCAGAAGGGAAAAAAGAAGATAAAGCAGGGAAAGCAATTATTGAAAAATTAAAAGAATCTTCAGTTGAAATAGCGCATTATGAAGTTATTCCAGATGAAAAAGATTTGATTGCTGAACGTGCTCTTACACTTTCAAAAACAAATAATTTATTAATTTATACTGGCGGTACCGGACTCTCGTTTAGAGATGTTACACCAGAAGCTTTGATCCCAATTTTAGACAGAAATATTCCAGGGATTGAAGAGGCTATTCGTAGTTACGGACAAGAGCGAATGCCTTTTGCGATGCTTTCTAGAAGCGTAGCCGGAACTATTGGAAATTGTTTGGTATTGGCACTGCCAGGGTCAACAAATGGAGCTCGGGAGTCGATGGATGCAATATTTCCGCATGTGCTTCATGTGTTTAAAATATTACGTGGCCAATCACATGATTAGCTAACTTCTTTTACTTGTGTTAGTTTTTTAAATGAAGATTTTGGAGCTTCACATAACGAGCAACAATAGCTTTCTGGAAGGTCTTCAAAAAGTGTATTTTCTGGAATGTTTTGTGTGGCATCGCCATAAGTGGCATCGTAAATTGTGAGACAATCGGTGCATTGAAAAACTTCTATTTCGATTTCTTTTTTGGCTTGAGTTTCTTTTTTAGAGACTTCTTTTTCGTCACCTAAAGTCTCAAAATACATTTTACTGAGTTCCATCAATAAACTCGGTAACTCTACTTTGTCAACATCTTGTACATGTGTAATGTATGTCAACGTATTTGGGTCGAAGTTTTTTGCATACAGCAAATTGTAAGTGTCTCTAATTTTAAAATCGCTTAAAGTTTCTGGTTGTTTATTTTTTTCAATTACAATGGATGTGAAGTAATAAGCTTTTTTGCTATAATCTGTAATTCCAAAAGTGAGGCCGTAGGTACTAATATCATTTTGATCGAAATTGCTAACCAAATATTTTTTTAATTTGAGCGCATCTTTATTTGCAACAGGAAGATGCCAATTGAGTTCTAACATCGAGTGGCGTACATTAATTCCTCTTTTTCCTAAGAGTTTTTCCCACTTTAATTTATATTCTGTTTGGATTCCCTTTACAATAAACGATTTCCAGGGTGTAATACAAATCTTACCAATTTTACATTCGGCACATAAATCGCACATGTCTTTTAAAAACTCTAAATCGTATTTGTTATTCCGCCAATACAGTCCTAACCAATATTTGTCAGAACCCATTTTGTTCATGCCTTCATAATATGGAAACGGATGAAACGGAATATCTAGCGGCTCATCTACGGTTCTGTTATTGGTATCGACAGCATCACTTACGAGTTCAAAAACTGTTGTTATTTCTTCGGGTTCTTCTTGTAAAATTTCTTCAATTGCCAACGATATTTTTGAAATATCCCAACTGTAAATAAGAGCAGGATACATCAATGTTTTTTCCCAATATGGCAATCGGACGTATAAATACCAATAGTCGTCGTGGGGAGATGCTATAAAATTTAGATGCCCTGTATAGAGCGGTACCAGACGTTGTTTGGGGTCGGTTATATTAATTTTCAATGAAGGATTGTACCTAAATTGTTCTAAAATATACAAATACCGGTCGCCCGTTAACCAGGATGTATTCGGGAAAATATCCGCAGAAACATATGAACTAACAATATTTTCGGTTCCTTTTTCATTTGGAGCAATCCATGCCAATTCATTAAAATAAGCATGGGCTTCAGCTGTAATTTTTTTTGAAAAAAGAATGTCCTGTCGGGAACCAAATGAAATTGTATCGAGTCCAGAATTTTCAGCAGCAACAGCAATCGATTTTAATTCTCCAGGAGACAAAACACCGCCTTTAATTATTAATCTATTTAACTCTTTTTTCATTTAGATTTTGTGTTAAGCTAAAACAGTTTTACTTTTTAATAATTCTCTAACTTCGGTTTTACAGCTTCCGCAACCTAGTCCAGCTCCCGTTTGTTTGCATAATTCGGTAAAATCGGTACAGCCATTATTTACAGCTTTTTCAATATTTCCAGCACCAACTTGACTGCAAGAACATACGAGTTTCCCGATAATAGGTTCGGTATTTGATGCGCCTCTTAATAAGGAATTCCGTTTATCAGAAAGTTCCATTTTTCCTTCAATCATTTCCTTAAATTCGGCAAATTCATTTTTATCGCCCATTAAAATTGCGCCAACCAAAAGGTCGTTTTTCACAATACATTTTTTGTAATAGCGCTTGCTCACATCAGTAAAAATAATTTCTTCGTAACTCGTATCATTTTCAGGGATGTTAATTTCTCCAATGCTACAAAGATTTAAATCGTTGAATTTTAAAATATTCATTAAAACCGAACCATTATAGCGGCTACTGATATCGCCAGCAATAAAGTTTGAAAGGATATTTGCTTGTTCTTCAGCCGCGGAAGTAATCCCGAACAATTGATTGTTAAACTGTGCAATTTCGCCAATTGCAAAAATTGAAGGTGTTGAACTTTGTAAATGTTGGTTAACTTTAATTCCTTTTCCGCAGTCAATACCAGCCTGTTTTGCAATTTCTATGTTTGGACGTGTACCGATGGCGTACACAATGGCATGCGCATTAAAGTTTTTACCACTTTTTAGGGTAATGGCTAACTCTCCCGTGTCTTCGTCGTCAAAAACCGTACTTACTTCATTATCAAAATAAATTTGCACGCCACGCTCTTGAACATCTAGCGCCAAGAGTTTGCTTGAAGTTTTATCCAACTGACGCTCCATTAATCGAGAAGAGCGTTGTACAATTGTAATTTTTACATTTTGATGCTTCAAAGCAGCTGCAAGTTCAAGCCCTAAGAGTCCGCCACCAACAATAACAACATGCTGTTCTTCAGGAGGAAGTTGGGTGTTTAGAAGATGTTTTTTAAACTTATCGGCATCACTTTTACTACGCATCGTAAATCTTCCAGGAAGTTCTATTTGCACATCGTTTGGAACAAAAGCGCGACTTCCAGTGGCTAGAATAAGTTTGTCGTACGTATGTTTGATTCCAAAGTTATCAATTACAAATTTTTCTTCTTTATTGATAGTTTGAATTGCAGTATTTCCAAAAAGTGATATTTTAAGTTTTTGTAGTTCTTTTTCTTTTATTTTCTGAAGTTGTTCCCACGAAAGTTCTTCAGTAATATATTCGGGGAGTAAAACACGATTGTAAAACGGATGAGGTTCTTGCGAGAATACACAAATTTCATCGGAAGTATTGTGCTCCCTATAATTTTGGATAAACCTAAAAGCAGCGGCTCCAGCGCCAACAACAATTATTTTTTCTGAATCTTTTTTATATTTTGAAACAGCTACAGCAGTAAATTTAAAGTCAGGTTCTTTTGATTGTGGGTCTATAATAGTATTGGTAAGATTGTTCGCCCTGTTTAAGTCGCTTTTTAAAATTTTCCCCCAATGCATCGGAATAAATACAACCCCTTCTCGTACATTATCTGTAACTTTTGCTCGAAGCCTTACCACTCCATTTTTACTTTTTATCTCAGTAACATCGCCATTTTTTATTCCGTAAACATAAGCATCAACAGGGTTAATTTCTAAAGTTGGGCTAGGATAGTGGGTGTGTAGACGCGCAACCTTTCCTGTTTTAGTCATTGTATGCCATTGGTCTCGAACTCTTCCAGTAGTTAAAATTAAAGGAAATTCACTATTCGGTTTAATAGAAGCATTTTCGACACTGTATGGCACATTAAAAATTGCTTTTTGCGATGGCGTGTAAAACTTTTTATCTTCAAATAGGCGTGTTGTTCCTTTATGTCGGTATTCGGGTACGGGCCATTGTATGGTTCCTTCGTTTTTTAAGCGGTCGTAATCTAGAAAAGAAATGTCAATATTTGTGTTTTTGGTCATTGCACAATATTCGCGGTAAATCTCTTCGGTAGTGTTGTAATTGAAGTTTTTAAACCCCATTCTATTTGCAAAGTCACATAAAATCTCAACATCTGGACGCGCTTCTCCAGGGGCGTTTATTGTTTTTGGGAGGTACGAAATACGTCTTTCAGAATTGGTCATCGTTCCTTCTTTTTCCAACCAACCCGCAGCTGGTAAAAGGAGGTCTGCCATTTTTGTAGTATCCGATTTATGTGAAATATCTTGAACCACTACAAACTTTGCATTTTTTAGAGCTTTTTCAACGCGACGAGCATTTGGCAAACTTACCAACGGATTTGTGCAAACTATCCAAATGGCTTTAAGTTTACCGCTTTCAAGTGCTTCAAACATTTCAGTCGCAGTATATCCTGGTTTCCCTGAAATTGAATGTACGCCCCAAAATTGAGCTACTTCTTTTCGGTGTTCTTCATTAAACAGGTTTTTATGAACGGCAAGTAAATTTGCCATTCCACCAACTTCGCGGCCTCCCATGGCATTTGGCTGACCAGTAAGTGAGAAAGGTCCGGAGCCGGGTTTTCCAATTTGACCCGTAATAAGCGATAAATTCAGCAGAGAAAAATTTTTATCGGTACCAACAACACTTTGATTAAGCCCCATGGCCCACATACTAATAAACCCTTTGGAAAGGCCTATCATATCGGCTGCTTTTTTGATGTCGTTTTCTGAAACACCACAAGTTTTGGCTGCTTTTTTAATTGAAGTAGCTAAGATTTGTTCTTTGTATTTCTGAAAATTTTCAGTGTGTTCTTTTATAAAATTGTAATCGATGAGTCCACGTTCCAACAAGCGCCTTCCAATAGCATTATGAAGTACAACATCGGTACCTGGGATGAGTTGTAAATGAAGATCGGCAAAGTTAGCAGAATCCGTTTTGCGAGGATCGATTACTATTATTTTTACATTTGGATTTTGTTCTTTGTGTTTTTCAATTCTTCTGAAAAGAATAGGGTGGCACCACGCAGGATTAGCTCCAGAAATTAAAAAACAGTCTGCCAACTCAATGTCTTCGTAAGCAATAGGAACGGAATCTTCTCCAAAAGTTTTTTTATAACCTACAACCGCCGAGCTCATACACAATCGTGAATTGGTATCGATATTGTTTGTGCCTAAAAATCCTTTTGTAAGCTTGTTCGCAATATAATATTCCTCGGTTAAGCATTGTCCAGAAACATAAAAACCAACACTGTCTGGTCCGTGTTTTTTGATAATAGATTTAAAAACGGCAGCAGCTCTATCCATAGCGTCGTTCCATGACACACGCTCTCTAGGATGCGATTTGCTCCAACGCATTTCAGGAAAAAGAATTCTGTCGGAAGTATCGTTTGCCACATAGTGAAGATTCATCCCTTTAGAGCATAACATTCCTTTGTTAACTGGATGATCTTTGTCGCCCTCAACATGAACTTTGTTCTGAGCGTCTTTGGTAACGACAATTCCGCAGCCAACACCACAATATGAGCAGGTTGTTTTTACTTTTTCTTTCAGCATGAAGCTTCGTTTTTCAGTAAAATAATAATTAGGTTTTCTTTAATTTCAGTTGTATAAATTCAATTTCCGATATTTTTTTCTGATAAAAAATAGGGAGTACAAATTATTGAGGATATACTAATTTAGTGCGGTTTAGATTCTTAAATTAAGAATTTAAACCGATAAAGTTTATCCATTTACAGTTGCGAATTCTGCCGCTGTTTGATGAATTTCTTTTTTAGCAACTCTTTCATCTTGTGCAGAAAACTTAATTGCCAAGGCACAAATTCCGGTAACAATTACCAAAGCGCCAATCATTAAATATCCGCTAGAAACAGCCGATGCAGCAGCTTCAGATTGAGCAGCTTTTATGAGCGCTTCTCCCATACCTTGATGCTCTTCGATTGCTATTTTTTCAGCAACGGCCGACTTAGATTTTAATAGAATTGCCGCCAGAAAAGCTCCTACATTTCCGCCTGCGCCAACAACTCCAGAAATAGCTCCGATAGCCTTTTTGTTGATAAAAGGAACCACAGAAAAAGTTGCTCCTTCTGCCATTTGTACCGATAAGCTAAAGGCGACTAAAAATATAATACCTGCAATTAAACTTGTCATGGTTGAAAACACAGAAAGCATGATGCCTTCTACGGTTAAGATGGCTACTAAAAATAGTACGCGTCCTCGTAAGCCTTTTGTTTTTCCGAAGTAATCTCCAAAAAAACCTCCAAGTGTACGAGCAAAAATATTCATCAAAGCAAACGATAAAACGATGTTTCCTGCTGTAATTCGTTCTAATTTAAAAGTGTTTTGTAAATAGTCGTCCATTGTACCATACACTGTTAGTTCAATTCCGAAGCATGCAGCATATACAATGAATAAAATCCAAACACGATAGTCTTTAATAGCTTCTAAAAAACCAACTTCATCTTTTTTAGCATTCGGTACTTTCTTCCCTTTTTCTTTAAGCTCTTTTATGTTTCCTTCGGGTGTATCTTGCGTGAAAAAATAATACACAATTCCCATAGCAAAACAAATCGAACCAGCAATTATCATAGCGTAGCGCCAAGCATCTGTTTCTGCAACTCCAAAGCTAACAACGGCTGCAGCGATAAGTGGCATCCCTAATCGGTTTGCACCACCACCTAAATTTCCCCAACCTGCAGAAGTGGCATTTGCTGTCCCCACAATATTGGAAGCAAACATTAAAGAGGTGTGTACTTGTGTGATTACGAAGGATGCACCAATGAACCCGATTAAAAATCTACACACTAAAAACTGTGTTGGTGTTTGTGCTAAACCGCTTAATATTACGGGGATTGATCCTAATGTTAAGAGCCAAGTGTAACATAACCTCGGGCCGTATTTATCACAGAGTTTTCCGATAAGGAGACGCGCAAATACTGTTCCTGTAACTGCCAGGATTACGGCATTCCATTTTTGGTTTGGTGTTAACCCAAGTTCTCTAACAACGTCGGGCATAAAAGGTACAATTCCAAACCATGAAAAGAAGCACATAAAAAATGCAATGGAGGATATCCAAAAGGTGCGGATTGGAATACTTTTTAAATCTGTTAAATTTAATTTGGTTGCTTTTGTGGTGACTACTGTTTTCATAATACTTAAATTTTGTTTTATAAAAATAAGTATTAATACGTAAAAATGTAAAAATTAAAATAAGTATTTTGTGAGAATTATGATATTTTAAGTTTTATAGAATTAAAAATGAGAAGTTTGTAATTTATAGTATTGAAAATGAATATTTTATAAAATACGTTAGATAATGAGTGTTTGATTTTTTGATTGAAATACGTATTTCGATTTACAATTAAAGAAGATTATATTGATTTGCTTTGTTGGCGAGCTCCATTTGGTTTTTTACATCTAGTTTTTTCATGAGGTTAAACCGATGAACTTCTGCTGTTCGCTTACTTATTTTTAGTTCTTCGGCAATTTCTTTGTTACTTAGACCTTTTAATACGTATTGTAGAATTTGTTTTTCTCGTTTGGTAAGGTTGAAATCATTAGAGGGTGGTGGAGTATTGTGTTGATTTTCTTTTGGCGTACCATTCACAAAATTGTTAATTATGATAGAAGAAACATCTCCGGTGAAGTATTTACCGCCGTCTGCGACAGTGTGTAGAGCCTTTATGAATTCCTCCTTACTAGAACCTTTTAATAAGTAACCATCGGCGCCTGCTTGAATCGACTGAACTACGTATTCTTCGGAATCGTGCATTGATAAGACTAATGTCTTTACTTCTGGAGTTGATTTTTTTAATTGTTTTACAACTTCAATTCCATTCATTTCTGGCATTCTGATATCTACAACCAATAAATCTGGTTTGTTGGTTGCTATTATTTTTAGTGCTTCAACACCGTTGGAAGCTTCATCGATAACGTTTATAGATTTGTCGTCTTCTAATAAAGATTTGATTCCATCTCTAACCAACACATGGTCGTCTGCCAAAATGATATTAATTTGCTCCATAGTATTTTTTAATCGAATGCTAAGTACGAAAGTACGAAATAATACTTAATTTAAATCTTTGAAGAAGAGTTGTAGTTTTTTGTGTAAAATCACAAAGGAATATTCATTGTAATTCGCGTTCCTTCGCCAGGAGTAGAACTCATAAAAATACGCCCATTTATATAGTTTATGCGTTCTTTCATGAAGGTAAGTCCCATACCGCCATCTCCATTTTCTCGAGGTTTTAATTTTTGAATATCAAAACCTTTTCCGTTGTCGTCTACAGTAATACTAAGTAGCTTTTCACTATGAGAAATAGTGATGATAATATGGGTAGAATCGGCATATTTTATAGCATTATTTACGGCTTCCTGTGTAATTCGATAACAGTTTATTTCTTTCAAAGCATCCATCCGTTCGTTAAACATTGTTTTGTTGATTAAAACAATATTTTTACCAGTAAACTTAGATAATTCCTGTGTCAGTTTTGTTAGAGCAGGTACAATGCCGTGATCGGTTAACTCCGGTGGAGTTAAATTAAATGTAGCAGTTCGAACACCTTTAATAATGTTGGATGTGAGTTCTTTTAAATACTCAATTTTTTCGGTTGTTTTCTCGATGTTTTTTACGTCAATACTTTCAATATTAAACTTTAAACCGGTAAGCATTTGCCCAATTCCATCGTGAATATCTTTTGCAATACGGTTTTGTTCTTGCTCTTGATTTTCAATAATTTTTGCTGAAAGTGTTTTTTGCTGACTGATTTTTGCCTCAAACTGATCTTTGGTAAGTTGTTCTATTTGAAGTTTTGCTTTTTTACGTTCGGTTATATCAAAACAGATGAGTAACAGTTCTTCTTTTTGTTCTCCTGAATGATACGGAATAATCGACATTTCCAACCAAATAGTATCACCACTAGCTAAAGTTCCTTTTATTTCGCCTTGCCACCCTGTGTTTTGGTTGTTCAAGATGAGCGATTCGATATGTTCTTGCTCTTTTTTATCGGTAGAAATTACCTCAGAAAACTTAGTGGAACTATTAAAACTTCTGTAATTAAGTCTGCTTAAAAATTTATTTCCTAAATGAATTAAATGCCCATCTACAGTGACTCTAGCAAATAAAAGGGTTTGCTCCATTGCCAAACTCAACGCTTTTAATTGTTTAACAGACTTTTCTTTTGCCTGACTTAACTCGTCGGCGTTGAAAGCCATTTCTTTTGCTTTTTCTTCAGAAACTAATAAGTCTTTAATTGTTTGTTTTGTGCGTTTTGCTGCGGGCCAAAATATCAGTAAAAATTCGGCTAATAAAATGGCGAGCGTCACGATGAGTAATATGGTTTCTAGCTGCTGAAGTTTTTCAACTTTTTGCGTAGCTTCTGTATCGTATTGATTTACGATACGGTCCATTATTGTTAAAAATTGCTGTTCTTGAACTCTTAAGTTTAAAACTTCATTTTCAAAATTAAGAGTTGTACTTGAGGTGTTTAAAATGTTTTTTACTGAAGATTGAATGTTTGTAAACGAAGGTTGTAACTCTTCAAACATGCGTTGAATTGCCGCTGAGTTGTCTCCGTTTATTTGTAAACTATCATTGCCATTTAGCAGGGCTTTATGCGAAGTTTCCCACATTTGAAGCGTATGCTTTATACTATCTGAAAGATTTGTTCTGTACGAATCTTCTGTAGTAGCAGTAAACAATAAAACTTCTTTAGTAAGTTTCTGACTTAGCATTCGTTGGCGTCCAGCAATATTGATGGTTTTGGCATCGTCTTGTTGGTCGCTTAAATATTTTCGCACTAATATTTGACTGACGATTACTGCAATTGCAATAGCGCTTAATGCTATAATGTACAGTTTTCGGAGTTTGTTAAAAGTATTTTGGTCTAACGAGGTGACCTTTGTGCTCATAATAATTTAAGCTAGTGCTTGTTTGATAAGTGATAAACTTTTATCCTTTAGCGGTAATTTTAATGCAGCTTGCTGTCCTTCTTCCGACATTTTACCCCAAGTTTTTTGTAGGATATCAATAATTTTTTCGTCGGAATGTTTTTCAGCAAAATCTTCAAAATAATACTGAAGAAATACCAAGCATACTACATCTTCAAGTGTTTGTGTTTCTTCATCTTTTTTGAGTAATTTCTTCTTAATTAAAAAAGAAACTCTATCTGAAAACTCATCACTATATCCTACTTCTTTTAAAATTGTAGCCGTAGTTTCAGCATGCATATTTTTAAGTTCTTCTCTCCATTTTAAGTATCCAACTCGGTCCATAGGGTAGGAGTCTCTACTTATTTTCCAACGTTCAATATGTTGTGCTCTGGCAGCTATTTGTAATTCTTCACTGGCATTTGGAGCGAAAGATAACAAGGTTTCTGTCATGCGCTTTGCATAGAGCAATTCCTTAGGGAAATCTTCTCCTTGGTAAGTTTCAATATTTGGGTCTTGAGCGTTTGCACGATCTATTTTTTCAATAGCTTGTTTAAAATTGGGTTGGCTCATAAATTTATGTGTTAATCTGAAAAGCCAATATACACATTTTCATTTTCAATTTTAACAGGATATGTAGCTATTTTATAGTCGTCGCCATTTAAACTTTCGCCATTTTCTAAGGAGAATGTCTTTTTGTGAAGCGGACAAGCAACTTTTGGAATACCGCTTGCATCGCCAATCATTCCTCGAGAAAGTACCATTTCCATTTTATGCGGACATAGATTTTGGCAGGCGTACCAAGTGGCTTTTCGCGTAAAATTATACACCGCTATTTGTTTGGTTTTGTACTTTATACACGCGCCTCCATTCTCTGGGAAATCGTTTATATTTCCTGCTTTAAACCAATGTATAACTTTGTTTTGTGTAACCGATTGATAGTGTTGAAGTAGTTGTTCCATAATTTTATTATTGAGAGATTAGTCTTGTTGTGGTTAAGTTTTTTTCAGTTTGCAGTTGACAGAATTAACACAACTAACTTTCTGCCAACTGATAAAACTGATCACTGTATACTATTATACCCAAGCTTTTGGCATTTTTTGATCTCGAAGCGGGACATATTCAATAGTATCATCGCGTTCGTTGGAGTTGACAAAGTGCTTAAAACGCTTCATCATTTCTGGATTTTCAATGGCTTGTTTCCATTCGCATTCATATTTATTAACCAAACCTTGCATTTCTTTTTCTAAGTCTTCAGCAATTCCTAAAGAGTCTTCAATTATTACTTTTTTAAGATATTCAATTCCTCCATCGAGCTTTTCAAGCCAAGGAGCTGTTCGAGTAAGTGGCGCGGCTGTGCGGATGTAATACATCAAAAATCTATCTAAATATTTTACACAAGTTTCGTCATCCAACTGTTCTGCCAATAAAATGGCGTGTTTTGGTGTTGCGCCTCCATTTCCGCAGACATATAAGTTCCAACCTCCGTCAACGGCAATCAATCCAAAGTCTTTACCTCTAGCTTCTGCACATTCTCGAATGCATCCAGAAACACCACCTTTGAGTTTGTGAGGAGAGCGTAATCCACGGTATCTGTTTTCAATTTCAATAGCAAACGAAACGCTTTCGTGCATTCCGTATCTACACCATGTAGATCCTACGCAACTTTTCACGGTTCTCAATGATTTTCCATAGGCGTGTCCGCTTTCAAATCCTGCATCAATTAATTCTTTCCAAATAAGTGGAAGTTCGTGTAATTCGGCACCAAATAAATCGATGCGTTGCCCCCCTGTAATTTTGGTATAGAGGTCGTATTTTTGAGCTACTTTTCCTAAAACCATTAATTTTTCAGGTGAAATTTCTCCGCCAGCAACTCTTGGAACGATAGAGTAGGTTCCGTTACGTTGAATGTTTGCTAAAAACCGATCGTTTGAGTCTTGTATGGTTACTTGTTTGTTGGCAGTTTCCATGTAAATACTCGCAAATAATGATGCTAGAGCGGGTTTGCAAGTTTCGCAACCATCGCCTTTTCCAAATAAATTTAAGGCGTCGTCGTAGGTTTTTACTTTATTTATTTTAATAAGATCGTAGAGTTCTTGTCGATTGTATGCAAAGTGTTCGCAAAGCGTTTCTTTTACTTCTTTTCCAAGAGATTTTAAAGTTTCGTTTACCAAGTCGACAACCATAGGTTTACAACCTCCGCATCCGCTTGTAGCTTTGGTGGCCTTGATAACATCTAATAAAGAACAACAACTTTCGTCTTTAATCTTTCCGCAGATACTTCCTTTTGTAACACTTTCACAGGAACAAATTTGTGCGGTGTCGGGAAAGTCCATTACGCTACCAATTGATGAATTTTCGCCACCACGAGCCCCAAGAATTAAATCTTCGGGATTTTCAGGAAGCTTCATTTCGTTTATATATAATTGGAATAAAGTGTTGTATTCTGATGCGTCTCCTACCAAAATTCCACCTAAGAGTTTTGTACCGTCTTTACTTACATTGATACGTTTGTATATTCCTTTATGTTTGTTTTCAAATGAAATAACAGAAACGGTTTCGTTTTCGATAAACGGATCGCCAAAACTGGCAACTTCGGTACCGATTAATTTTAATTGTGTAGACATATCTATGGATGACGTCATGGTAGTATCGCCACCAGTAATTTGTTCGACTGCTACATTTGCCATGTCATATCCAGGAGCCACCAAACCATAGATTCCATTGTTATAAAGCGCTACTTCACCAATTGCAAATACACTTTCTGCTGAAGTTTGCATTTTGTTGTTAACCCAAATACCACCGCGTTCACCTACTTTGATTCCTGCATCTCTAGCCAATTCATCTCTTGGGCGTATCCCTGCGGAAATAATTAACATGTCTACTTGTAAAGAAGTTTGGTCGTTAAATTGCATTGCTTCAATACCGTTTTCTCCTACAATTTCTGAAGTAGCTTTTTCCAAATGAACTTTAATATCCATTTGCTCAATTTTACTTTTTAATAAATTACTCGCTGGTAAATCTAGTTGTCTTGGCATGAGGCGTGGTGCAAACTCAACTACATGCGTTTCCATACCTAATTCTTTTGCCGCATTTGCAGCTTCCAACCCTAATAAACCACCACCCAATACTGCTGCTTGTGTTTTTCCTTCAGCTTTTAATTTAGATGCATACGCCTTCATCGCGTCCAAGTCTTCTAAAGTTCTGTACACAAATACGCCCGATTTTTCTACACCTTTTATTGGTGGGATAAAAGGAGAAGATCCCGTAGCAATAACTAAGTAATCGTAGGTGTACGTACTGTTTTTATACGTAGTTATTTCTTTTTTTTGAGTGTCTATATTTGAAATTAAAGCAGAAGTGTGAAGCGTAATATCATTTTCAGCATACCAATTACTAGGTGCTAGTAATAGTTCGTTAGCCGATTTTTCTCCGAAGTATTCACTAAGATGTACTCTGTCGTATGCAGGTCTAGGTTCTTCTCCAAATACTTCAATGGAAAATTCATTTCTGTTTGCTTTGTTTACGAGCTTTTCGCAAAATTTAAAGCCTACCATTCCGTTTCCTATTACTATAATTTTTTTCATAACTACGTAAGTTTAATTCAAATATAAGTAAAAATACTTAATTTTAATATACGTAGTGTACTTATTTGGATTTTGATCTTAATTTTTGAGAATTCAAAAAATATTGGGGTTGTAAAATTGTATATCTATAATTTTGAGAGGATTGAAATAAATATATCCGCATTTTCTAAAATTAGAACAATGCGGATATACGTAAGTTTGAGGAAACTTAATAAAAGTTATTTTGCAATTCTTGGTTTAAAACATAAACCCTAAACCTGCAGAAAATACAGAGTTATGGATGTCGGTATCTTCTACAATTTCAGACAATCCGTAAGAATATCTAGCCTGTAAAAAGAGTCCGTTGTTAAATTTATACTCTGCACCACCAGTTAATTGAAAATCGATATCGTTTATTTGGTCGGTGTCAAAATCTCCTGCATCGTCGGTTGGTTGAAAGTCGATCTCTTCATTTACTTTAAAACCTACCTGCGGACCAGCATGTAAGTTAAAACCTTCTGCTAAATAAACTTTTGCTAAAAGTGGTACTTGAATGTAATCAACTTGAAACTCGGCATCTTCGTCATTCAAATCAAATCCTTGCCCTGAATAGAATACCTCTGGTTGTAACGAAAAACGTTCGCTTAAAGGAGCTTCCGCCACAAGACCTGCATAGAAACTTGTTCTATGATCTGGACTATCGATATCGTCTCCTGCTACACTTGCAAAGTTTAAACCTCCACGTGCACCTAGTTGAAATTTATCTGACCAAGATTGTGCATGTGCTACTGTTCCTACAAATAAAATTGCTATGATTAAAATGTGTTTTTTCATGATTGAATAGTTTTAATTATTTAATTTTTATTGGTTTGTAGTCCAAAATTAGGGAGCTTAACTATTCAAAATTGTTAACCTAATTATAACTGTTTTT
This sequence comes from Joostella sp. CR20, assembly GCF_038433465.1. NCBI lineage: Bacteria > Pseudomonadati > Bacteroidota > Flavobacteriia > Flavobacteriales > Flavobacteriaceae > Joostella > Joostella sp. CR20. Next base: position 343,783 of record NZ_JAESVF010000002.1, read on the forward strand.
TAAACTTTACTAAATAAATATAGATTATAAGCTATGATTTTTAGTCTTTTATTTCTTGTTTTGTAGGCTGAAAGTATTGCTTGTTAAATGGTTTAGACTTTATTTTAAACAGAAAAATTTTCTATTGTGTAGTTTCTAAATTTTAGGATAACTTTAATTTTCTACTTTTTTATCCCTTATTTTGTGGAGGTAAATCTGTTTTAAAAGAATATTGAAATGTGGAATTTAAATAAAGTTTGTAGTGTTTTTGTTTTGCTGATAATACTTTCGGCATGTAAAGAAGCATCTAAACAATCAGAAGTAATATCAAAAAAAGATACGTTGGCAATTGCTTCTGATGTAGAAAATGTAATTGTAGATACGCTCCAAATTCCTTCCGCAGAAAAAAAACAAATTCCACCATTAGCATCGCTTCCAGATACTACGTTTGTTAGATTGGCAGATTATAGTAACGATTTTGTTTATGAAATGAAATATGCCACAGACGATAACTTTTTAAAAGCACAGGTTTACGATTGTGGCGAGTGTTATGTTCGTGCAGTAACCGCCAAAGGTTTGATAAAAGCCAACACTGCATTTATGGAAAAGGGCTACCGAATTAAATTTTTTGATTGCTATCGTCCGCATGATGTACAAAAGAAAATGTGGAAAATTGTTCCTAATCCAACCTATGTTGCCAATCCTGCAAAAGGGTCGATACATAATAAAGGTGGCGCAGTAGATATTACGTTAACAACTTTAGACGGCACTGAATTGGATATGGGAACTGCGTTTGATTTCTTCGGAAGAAAAGCCCGCCATGCATATACCGATTTACCACAGGAAGTTTTGGATAACCGCAAGTTGTTGAAAACTACAATGGAGTCTTTTGGTTTTGGAGCGATAACCTCAGAGTGGTGGCATTATAACTACAAACCGACATTAAATTATAAAGTGGCGAACTTTACTTGGGATTGTGATTAATTATATTTTAAACCTTAGCTTTTACTTTTTAATAGTTTTTTCATTTTTGTCTTGACACAAAAACGAAACAAAAAGGTCAAGACTGATTAAAAAAGTATCAAAAAATCTACGGAACCATCCTCCACAGATAAAAAGAACTCGCTTTGCTCAGACAGCTTTTTATCTTCTGCCCATACTGCTTCCTCGATTTTTAAAACTTTCTTAAGTAGGTCGTTCGAAAAATCTTGTTTTTCATTTTATAATAATTACTGAAAATCAATCTGCCTTTTAGAGCCTACCTTTGTTGGCCGATAAGCGGAGTCGAGAGCACTACACTAATTGTTTATGATAGAAACAATATGGCATGCTACAATGGCAGCAGTCTCGGTGCGCAACCTATTGTTGCTTAAACTTACTGGAGTATATCCATTATCAAGAGCAGTTTGGATTTCGCTTACAGAAAAATCGCCTTCTGGACCAATAAGGATAATAGCAGGAGTATTTGGTTTAATACTTGTTTTTAAAACCTGTTTTTCTTGTTCTTCGCAATGTGCAATAAACAATTGATCGCTTTTACTTTCTTTTATAAAATCATTAAAACTTACAGCCTCATTAAGTTTAGGAGCATAGCAGTTTAAAGATTGCTTCATAGCCGACTGTAATATTTTTTCGTAGCGCTCTGGCTTGATCGTTTTCCTTTCTGAATGGTCGCAAAATATCGGGGTAATTTCGTCAATACCAATTTCGGTGGCTTTTTCTAAAAACCACTCATAGCGATCGTTCATTTTAGTTGGTGCAACAGCCATGTGTAAGGAGTAGCTTTTGCGAGGCTTTTGTGTAGCATTTACAATATTTACCATACAGTTTTTTTGGTCGGCATTAATAATTTCAGATTCAAAAAGCCAACCTTTTCCGTTGGTAATATGCAGAATGTCTCCTTCTTTTTTACGTAAAACTTTACTAATGTGTTTACTTTCTTCTTTATCAAAAGTAAATTGTTGCGCGTTGTTTTCTAGTTTTGGTGCGTAAAAAAGTTGCATGGATTTTTAGTAAAAGTTTAAAAGTTAAAATTCGAAATATATACTAAATGAAGTCTTTAAATTACAGTGCGAATCTTGCTTTAGCAGTAATTGTTTGATCTGTAAATTCTTCATTTAAAAATTTGTAATAACCTACAATTCCAATCATAGCCGCATTGTCGGTAGTGTATTCAAATTTTGGAATATAAGTTGTCCATCCAAAGCGTTGTTCGCCTTCTTTCAGGGTTTTTCTAATTCCAGAATTTGCCGAAACACCACCCCCAATAGCCACTTGCTTGATACCAGTTTCTTTGCTCGCCTTTTTTATTTTATCCATTAAAATATTAATAATGGTATGCTGAATGGAAGCACAGATATCGTTTAAGTTTTCTTCTATAAAATTAGGGTTTTCTTTAAGTTGCTTCTGAATAAAATACAAAACAGAAGTTTTAAACCCACTGAAGCTGAAGTTTAAACCATCAACTTTAGGCTTCGGAAATTTAAACGCTTTTGGATTTCCTAATTGCGCATATTTGTCGATTAAAGGTCCGCCAGGGTAGGGAAGTCCTAATATTTTAGCCGATTTATCAAAAGCCTCACCAACAGCATCGTCAATAGTTTCGCCGATAACTTCCATATCAAAATGGCTTTTTACATTTACAATTTGCGTATGGCCACCACTTATGGTAACTGCCAAAAAAGGAAACGTAGGTTTTGGTGTATTGGGCTCGTCAATAAAATGTGCCAAAATATGCGCTTGCATGTGGTTCACCTCAATAAGCGGAATGTTAAGACCCAACGCCAAAGATTTGGCAAACGAAGTTCCTACAAGTAACGACCCCATTAAACCTGGGCCACGAGTAAAAGCTATGGCAGCTAATTGTTTTTTATCGATATTTGCCTTGCTCAAAGCTTGATGCACCACAGGTACAATATTTTGTTGATGCGCTCTGGAGGCCAACTCCGGAACAACACCACCATATTCTTCATGAATTTTTTGGCTAGCAACAACATTGCTCAATACCTTGTCGTTGTATAAAACAGCCGCCGATGTATCGTCGCAAGAAGATTCTATCGCTAGTATGTAAACATCTTGAGTATTCATGCTATATTTGAACTGAAATTTAAAAACAAAGGTAAAACATAAAAGCCTATCAAAAAACTCAGAAAAATATTAATTAGAGTATTGCTCGTTCTCATCTTAATTTTGGTGTTGGCGAGTATTTTTCTGTCGTTACCTTTTGTTCAAACTTCTATTGCTAAGCGAGCCACCAATTATTTAAACGAAACCTTTAACACGCATATTTTTGTTGATGGTATTCATTTTATGCCTTTTCTGGGCGATGTAAATATTAAAGGTGTTTATATTGAAGATTACAAGCAAGACACATTGGTGTATATTAATAAGCTTAACACTTCGATTTTAAGCTTGCGACATGTTATTCAAGGCGATTTAGAATTTGGCGATATCGATGCTGATGAATTGTTTCTGAATTTAAAAATTCACAAAGGCGAAGACGATACCAATTTAAACGTTTTTGTCGATAAGTTAGATAGTGGCGAAGGCGACCCTGAGAATCCGTTTTTAATGACATCATCTCATATTTCGGTAAACCGAAGTGAGTTTAGATTGATTGACGAAAACAAAGAAACTCCGCTTATTGTTGGCTTGGAAGACCTTCATATCGAAGCAGATTATTTTAAAATTTTAGGGCCAAAAGTAGATGTAGGCGTAGAACAACTCGATTTTACAACCAAAAAAGGGGTAGTTGTAAATCAGTTAAAAACAGATTTTTCGTACACCAAAAGTCAAATGCGATTGGACAGCTTGTCTATTACAACGCCAGAATCGTATATAAAAGGGAATATTATTTTTGATTATGAAATTGAAGATTTTAAAGACTTTTTAAACAAAGTGAATGTGAGTGGAAATTTTATAGATTCTCACGTAGCTTTAGATGAAATTAACCTGTATTTTAATGAGTTTGGTAGAGGAAGAAAAGTAGAACTTTCTTCTGATTTTGAAGGTGTTTTAAACACGCTTGCCATGAATAATTTAAAAATGACGTCTGAAAATACGTTGATTGACGGCGATTTTGTTTTTAATAATTTATTCGAAAAAGCAAAACCTTTCAGTATCGATGCGCATATAAACAATGTATCGTCCAACTACTACCAACTTACCAATTTGTTGCCTGGAATTTTAGGAAATGCATTGCCGTCGTCTTTTAGTAGATTTGGACAATTATCGGTTTTTGGAAACATGCGAATTACCGAGCATTCGGTTTATGCAAAAGTTAATTTAATTTCGGATATCGGGAAGGGATATTCCGATTTAACCTTAACAGAAGTAAACGATATCGATAATGCCTCATATGAAGGAATCCTTTCGTTGCAAGACTTCGATTTAGGAATTTTTCTAGAAGATGCTTCACTTGGAAACACCAATTTAGATGTTCGCGTAGATGGGCAAGGTTTCAAACAAGAGTCGTTAAATACCGAAATTATAGGCGAAATTTTCAGTGTAAATTACAACGGTTACGAATATAAAAACCTCAAAGTTTCTGGGATTTTAAAAGACCAACTTTTTGATGGTTCGGTAACTTCCAAAGACCCAAATTTTGATGTTGCATTTAAAGGGTTGGCAGACCTTTCGAGAGATACTAATGAGTTTAAATTTGTAGCTTCAGTAAATCATATCGATTTAAACAGATTAAACTTTGTAAGTCGCGATAGTATTTCGGTTTTTAAAGGAAATATTGTTGCCGATATGACAGGGAATAATATTTACGATTTGGCTGGAGAAATAAGTTTTTATAAAACCAATTACACCAATCAAAACGATAGTTATTATTTTGATGATTTTACGATAACGTCAGAATTTAAAGGGGAAGAACGTATTATTTCTGTCAATTCTCCAGATATCATTACAGGAAGTTTAAAAGGAAAATACCGCGTTCGGGAGCTCGGCAATCTGGTTAAAAATTCAGTAGGAAGTATTTATACCAACTACAAGCCAGTGGCAATTACAGAAGGGCAATATGTAGACTTCAATTTTAAAATTTACAATAAAATAGTAGAAGTGTTTTTTCCGAAGATAGAGTTTGGAAGTAATACTTTTATAAAGGGAAGTATTGTTGCAGATGAAGGCGATTTTAAACTGAATTTTAATTCGCCTAAAATTAATGCCAACGGAAATATTTTTGACAATATTCAGGTGCAAATCGACAATAAAAACCCTTTGTATAATACCTATGTTGAGGTGCAAAATATCGAGTCGAATATTTATGATGTAAGTGAGTTTTCATTAATCAACACCAAAATAAACGACACTTTGTTTTTTAGAACAGAGTTTAAAGGCGGGAATGAGTTTAATGATATTTACAATCTTAATTTTTACCACACTTTCAACAACAAACAAGAGTCTGTTATAGGTTTAAAACGTTCGGAACTTGGATTTAAAGGACGAAATTGGATTGTAAACGAAAACAATAATACCGATAATAAAGTAAGTTTTAGCAAGGCGCTTGATACCATCAACATCAGTAAGGTGGTGATGAATTATCAAGATGAGCAAATAAGTTTAGAAGGGACGTTGCGCGACAGTACTTATAAAGATATCGACTTGCAATTTGAAAAAGTTACGCTCGATAAAATCATTCCAGATATTGATAGTTTAAAACTCGATGGAGTTGTAGATGGGTATTTAAATATTTTACAGCGAAACCAAAATTATACGCCATCATCCAACGTGAAAATATCCAATTTTGCGGTGAACGATTTACCGTTAGGAAATCTCTTTCTTTCTATTCTCGGGAACGATAACCTTACGCAATATGCAGTTAATGCTAAAATTGTAAATAACGATACGGAGTCGTTGAATATTTTAGGTGATATTAATGCTACGGAAAACGGCACACAATTAAACTTACGTGGGCATTTAGAAAACCTTAATTTAAAAGCACTGAGTCCGCTTGGAGGGGATGTTATTAGTAATATGCGAGGACTGGCTTCGGGCGATTTTAAACTGTCTGGAGGCTTGTCGAACCCCGAAATGAATGGAGGTTTGCAAATAAGTGACGGCGGACTTAAAATTCCGTATTTAAATATTGACCTCGATTTTGATAAACTAGCAGAAGTTTCGCTCGAAGGGCGTTCGTTTAAATTTGATGATATTCAAATCACAGACACGCAGTACAAAACCAAAGCCAACTTAAATGGTTCTATAACCTACGACCATTTTGAAGATTGGTACCTCGATTTATATCTCGATACAAAAGGAGAGCGTTTCTTGGTTTTAAATACCAAAATGGAAGAAGAATCTTTATACTACGGTACAGGATTCATTAGTGGGAATGCTCAAATCTACGGACTTACTAACGAAACTATCAATATCGATGTAAATGCCAAAACCGAAAAAGGAACCACTTTTGTAATTCCTGTGAGTGATATTACAGAAATTGGTGACACTTCGATTATCAATTTTATCGATAAAGACGAAACAAAAGAAGAAGAAGACCAAAAACGTTTGGCGGAAGTAAGTGGTGTAGAGATGCAATTTGAACTTGATGTTACTCCAGATGCCGAGATCGAAATAATTATCGACCCAAAAACTCGAAGCACTTTAAGAGGTACGGGAGCAGGAAATTTATTGATTGAGATTAACACCAACGGAAAGTTTAGAATGTATGGTGATTTTATTACCTACACAGGTGAGTATTTGTTTAAATACGGAGGTTTAATTAATAAGCGTTTTGTGGTGCAACCTGGAGGAACTATCAATTGGGAGGGAGACCCGTTGGATGATGTAGATATGAATATTTCTGCTAAATATTCGCTGTACGCAAACCCAGCAATTTTATTAGAAAACAGTTTGCTCACTCGTAAAATTGAAACCGATGTAATTATTATGTTGCAAGGGCAATTAATGCAACCAACTCTAGATTACGAAATTAACTTTCCATCGGCAAATGCGGTTATTAATGCAGAACTTCAATACCGTTTAGACGATAACTCTAAACGTGAGTTACAAGCATTTTCATTGCTTTCGCAAGGTGTGTTTTTAAATGAATTTAGTATCAATCAAACTGCGGTTACAGGAAACTTAGCACAAACGGCTTCAAGTTTATTCAATCAAGTGTTAAACGCTGGCGATGGTAAGTTTGATGTGGGCGTCTCATACGATATCGGTGAGAAAAACCCTGAACTCGACTTTGTTTCCGAAGATAGATTGGGTGTAACTGTTTCCACACAAATAAGTGAACGTATTTTAATTAACGGAAAAATTGGAGTTCCCGTAGGTGGTGTTACTGAAACAGTAGTTGCGGGTGATGTTGAGGTGCAAATTCTTTTAAATGAAGAAGGAAGCTTAATTGCACGTATATTTAATAGAGAAGACCAAATTCAGCAGTTTTTTGCACAACAGCAAGGTTATACGCAAGGACTTGGAATATCGTATCAAGTGGAGTTTGATACTTTTAGAGAACTGATGCGCAAGATTTTTGAAGGAAATCCAAATAAAAACAACCAACCGAAACCTACCGAGCAACAATCCGAAGAAGATGAGGAGAGCATGGGGAATGGGTTGGTAAACTTCAAGTTTAAAAAGCGTAAGGAATCTTCATAATTCCCGACCAAAGTTTCAGTATAATTTACGTAATACTACATTTGTTTTCGACGGATGTTTATACATTCTCATTTTCAGCTTAAAATTTTAACATTTTACTTTTTTTTGGAAGAAAAATTGGTCAATTTCAGAATCGACTTATAAAAAAAAATAACGCATTTGTTAAGAATTTATCAACGAAAACGATTGAAACTTTCATTATCGCATTTTTAATCAAAACTATATGAGAAAATTGAAATTTCTTTGGTAGTTTTACGTTCCAAATATTAAAATTAATGTCTACTAGTATAAAAAAAATAGGAGTTTTGACGTCTGGAGGAGATGCTCCAGGAATGAACGCTGCACTTCGAGCAGTGGTAAGAACTTGTGCATATCATAATATCGAATGTGTTGGTATTTATAGAGGGTATCAAGGGCTTATTGAAGGAGATTTTGAAGCACTAGACGCACGAAGTGTTAGAAACATAATTAACCGAGGAGGAACCATCTTAAAATCTGCTAGGTCTAAAGAATTTAGAACTGCAGAAGGTAGAGCAAAAGCACACAAACAATTGGTAGATAATCAAATTGATGCGTTGGTGCTTATTGGTGGTGATGGAACCTTTACCGGTGGAATGATTTTTAACGAGGAATATGGCTATCCTGTTATCGGAATTCCAGGAACTATCGATAATGATATTGATGGAACTACTTTTACACTGGGGTACGATACAGCTTTAAATACGGTAGTAGATGCTATCGACAGAATTAGAGATACAGCCAGCTCGCACGACCGTTTATTTTTTATTGAAGTAATGGGAAGAGATTGTGGGCAATTGGCACTGAACTCTGGAGTAGGAGCAGGAGCTGAAGAAATTTTAATTCCTGAAGCAAATTTAGGTTTAGAGCGTTTGTTACACTCTTTAGAAAGAAGTAGAAAAAGCGGAAAAACTTCAAGTATTGTTGTTGTTGCTGAAGGCGATAAAACAGGAAAAAATGTATTCGAATTAGCAGAATACGTTGAAGAAAACTTACCAAATTACGACATCCGTGTATCGGTACTAGGGCATATGCAACGTGGAGGTTCGCCAACATGTTTTGATAGAGTACTTGCCAGTAGAATGGGAGTACGCGCAGTAGAGTCGTTAATGGAAGGAAAATCAAACCTAATGGTAGGTATCATTAAAGACGAAATAGTTTTAACACCTATCGAGCAAGCAATCAAAGGAAAAACTCATATAGATGAAGAGTTGATGAGAGTTTGCGAAATTATGTCAACCTAAAATAAATTAATAACCATAACACCAACCGCCACCACGTGGCAAAACAAAAATTAATAATTAAAAATTGAATAAAATGTCAACAGTTAAAATTGGAATAAACGGATTTGGACGTATCGGACGTTTAGTATTTAGAGCTACCGTAAAAAGACCAAACGTAGAGATTGTAGGAATTAACGATTTATTAGATGTAGAGCACTTAGCATACTTATTAGAGTATGACTCTGTACACGGAAGATTTGATGGGAAAATCGAAGTAAAAGATGGAAACTTAGTTGTTGACGGAAAAGTAATTAGAATTACTGCTGAAAGAGATCCTAAAAACTTAAAGTGGGACGAAGTAGGTGCAGATATCGTTGCTGAATGTACTGGTATTTTCACAACTTTAGATACAGCACAATATCATATCGATGCAGGTGCGAAAAAAGTAGTTATTTCTGCTCCTTCTAAAGATGCTCCAATGTTTGTAATGGGAGTAAACCACAAAGATGTTAAAGCTTCAGATAAAATCGTTTCTAACGCATCTTGTACAACAAACTGTTTAGCGCCAATTACAAAAGTATTACACGACAACTTTGGTATCGAAGAAGGATTAATGACAACTGTACACGCAACTACAGCTACACAGTTAACTGTAGATGGACCATCTAGAAAAGATTACAGAGGTGGACGTAGTGCTTTATTAAACATTATTCCAGCTTCAACTGGTGCTGCAAAAGCAGTAGCAAAAGTAATTCCAGCTATGGAAGGTAAATTAACAGGAATGGCGTTTAGAGTGCCTACTGCCGACGTTTCTGTTGTTGACCTTACTGTAAAATTAGCAAAAGATACTTCTTACGAAGAAATCAAAAAAGTAATGAAGTCTGCTTCTGAAAACGAATTAAAAGGAATTTTAGGTTATACAGATGAACTTGTAGTTTCTCAAGATTTCGTTGGTGAAACTTGTACAAGTGTATTTGATGCTGATGCCGGTATTGAATTAAACTCTAAGTTCTTCAAAGTAGTTTCTTGGTACGATAACGAAACAGGATACTCAAACAAATTGGTAGACTTAGCAGAGTACATCACTGCATTATAATAATATAACTAAGATCTAAAAATAAAGCTGTCTGGATCGATTTTCAGTAAAAACTTTACAGACAGTTTTTTGTTAAGATCTGCTTACTAAACTAACTCAAAAGCTAACTATTTGGCAGCTTTAAGCCTTATGTAAGGTAAGGCTTATTTCTGCTAAGATTTGGTATCTCCAAGCAGACTTAATAGTTTTTGGAGGCTATTAACTTAAACTAAACGTATGATTTTAATTGTAGATAGTGGTGCAACAAAATCTGATTGGATCGCATTAGATGAAGAAGGAAACAAACTGTTTGTAACCAAAACGCTAGGCCTAAGCCCTGAGGTGCTAACAAGCGAAATTATTAATGAGCGTCTTGCTAATAATTTTGAATTGTACAAGCACCGAAAGGAAGTTACACAGTTGTATTTTTACGGTGCCGGATGTGGTACCGAAAGAATGCGAAAATTTTTAAAAGGAATTTTTACCGACTACTTTCCTAATGCAAAAATTTCAGTAAAAGAAGATACCTACGCAGCTATCTACGCAACTGTTGAACCAGAGCAACATGCCGTTGTTTGTATTTTAGGAACAGGGTCCAATTGTAGTTATTGGGATGGAAAAGAACTGTACCAAAAAGTAACTTCGCTTGGATATATCTTGATGGATGATTGTAGCGGAAATTACTTCGGAAGACAATTATTGAGAGATTATTACTATCATAAAATCCCGAAGAAACTCGCAGTAAAATTTGCTAGTGAATACGATTTGGAAGAAGATAGTATTAAAAACCATTTGTACAAACAACCTAATCCAAATACCTATTTAGCAACCTTTGCTCGCTTTTTAATTCAGAATAAAGACGAAGCATATTGCCAGGCTTTAATCAAAAAGGGAATGCAGTTGTTTATTAGTAATTCAATCACACAGTTTGAACAAGCTAAAGAAGTGCCAATTCATTTTATAGGAAGTATTGCTTACTATTTACAAGATGAATTAAAACAAATTTTAGCTGAAAACGGTTTGTCTATCGGAAAAGTATTAAGACGTCCAATAGATGGATTGGTAGATTACCACAGATCTGTTTTATTCGAAGAATAAATTTTTTTAATATACTGATACAGAAAAGGTTGCTTGAAATTCAAGCAACCTTTTTGTTTTCTTATAAGTTATTGATGTTTGATTGCTACTGAATTATTTCTTCTAAAAACAAGCTTTGATTTCCTGTTCTGTCAACAGCGGTAATTCCAATTTTTTCCAATAATTTTCCGCTTTCTGTTGCCGGAAGTATATAAGAGCTACTTGTTTTTGAAACAACAGTATGTTGCCAATTACCACCTTTATATTTAAAGTAGATTACAAAACTTTTAATATCGTTGAGGTTATCATGGTTCCAAATAATATTACACTGTTGGTTTTTTACAACAGCATTTATGGTTGGTTGTGTAGGAGGAACATTGTCGAGCCAAGCACTTGTTGGTACAATTGCTTTTTCGTTATAAACCCTATTTTTTAATCCTTCTGTTACATTTTGATACTTCAATAAAGGGGCAATACTCCAATGTATAGCGCCTTTGCTTTTTAAGGTGCTTCTGGTAATTAAAATTTGATTTGTAATTTCATCTACATTACTGCTGTCTCCACCAAAGTCTACATTTATTCCAGGCCATAAATGTCTTTTTTGAGAGTTTTCACTTTCCCACCAAGTTAAAAGATCTGGAAATTGTTGTCCTTTTTTATCGATTTTCCAATACAATTGTGGTGCAAAATAATCAATCCATCCTTCGTTTAACCAAAGTTTTGCGTCGGCGTATAATTTGTCGTATTGATCAAAACCAACAACAGAAGAAGGATAACCTGGACGCCAAATTCCAAACGGACTAATACCGAACTTTACGTATGGCTTTTCAGTTTTAATAGCTTTGTAAACCATTTTTATAAAGTCGTTTACATTACTTCTGCGCCAATCTCCTTTACTTAGTGTTTCGCCAGTTTGTAGGTATGCATTCCAGCTCTTATCATCTGGAAAATCTTTTCCGTTGTTGTAAGATTCGTATGGATAAAAATAATCGTCAAAATGAACTCCATCAATATCGTAGCGTTTTACAATATCTGTAACTACCGCCAAAGAATGCGCTTTTGTGGCGTCTAAACTTGGATCCATCCACCACATGCCATTTTCTAACTTTACAACCAATTCAGGATGCGTGTTTACAATAGATTGCTGTGAAATCTCTTTCCCTTGCGTATGATGTGCGCGATACGGATTTAACCAAACATGAAGTTCGAGTCCGCGTTTATGTGCTTCTTCAATCCAAAAATTTAGCGGATCGTAATAAGGGGAAGGAGCAACACCTTGTTTGCCTGTTAGGTAGTATGACCACGGTTCGAGTGAACTCTCGTAAAGTGCATCTGCTTGCGGACGAACTTGAAAAATTGCAGCGTTAAAATTATTTTCAGCTAAAAAATCGAGTAATGCAATCGCTTCTTTTTTCTGTTCTTCCGAAGAAAGACTGGGTTTACTTGGCCAATTTATGTTTGCTACAGTAGCAATCCAAGCAGCTCTAAATTCTTCAATATTGTAGGGCGTTTTTGGATTCCACTTTAAACTTGCATCAGCAGTAGTTATATCTATTCCTTCGGAAGGGTTCACATAGGCATAACTCTCCTTTACAGTTTTGGTAGGAGTATTTACAACTTTTGGAGGTTGTTTTACCGTTTCAATTTTTGTGGATTTACAGGAGGAAGTTGTAATAGCAGCAGCTATAAGAAGCAAGAAACTTGCTTTAAAAAATAACTTCATATTAAAAATTTATGTGTACTATAAACCCGTTTTTGTAGATTTTATTTTACGGCAATCATAGAAATTTCAACATTTACGTTTTTAGGTAAAGTTTTAACGGCAACAGTCTCTCTTGCTGGTGCTGTGGCTTCATTAAAATAAGCTCCGTAGATGGTGTTAATGATTGAAAAATTATTCATGTCATTTAAAAAAATAGAACTTTTTACTACATTTTCAAAAGTCATTCCTGCAGCTTCAAGTACAGCTTCTAAGTTTTTCATAACAAGTTTTGCTTCGTCTTCAACTCCAGTAGTTATAAGCTCGTTGGTTGCAGGGTTGATAGCAATTTGTCCTGAAATATAAAGTGTGTTGTTTGCAAAAACAGCTTGGTTGTATGGGCCAAGTGGAGCCGGGGCTTTGTCGGTGTTAATGATTTTTTTCATCTGAATAAAAAGTTATGTTCTATAAATTTTTGTCTGGTTCACTTCTCTTTTCCCACTTCAAGTCGCTCAACATAGACGATTTGATTCCGATAAAGAAAAACCAAGAAGCTCGGCTACTAAACGGAACCCAGTTGAAGTTGAGTCGGAAACTCTTCAAATCTCGAGCAAAACGTAACTGTGTATAGGTAAATCCTTTCCCTACAAAATCGTACCCCGATGAAACACCAACTTTCCATTGTGGCGTAAGTTCGATGTTACCAGAAAACATGATAGAGTTGTTGGTAATTTCGTTTTGCCTATTGCTGTTGGAGTAGGTGAGTGAGTACGCTAGACGTAGATCCCACGGTAGTTTTGCGGCGTATGCTTCTGTGGGGACGTCTTCTTTTTCTTCATCATCGTCGTTTGCAAAAGTTCGATCGTCACTAAAGTCTTGCGCACGACCAAATAAATCGTCTTCACGACCACCACTTTGTGTATTGTCAATTTTGTCTTTTTCGTCCTTATCTTTTGAAAACGATTTACTGTTTAACGAGTAACTTACATTCATGTTGGCACTTGTCATTCTGAACAAACTTCCGCCGTTTTCGTAGTTGAATACATCAATACGAGTTCCGTTATTATCAATAGCGTAAGGATCGAGCGTCGCGCCAAAGTTTACATTCATTTTATTCTGAAAGAACTGCGTTCCTCCACTAATTCTCACAGGGCTCCACGGAAGCGAATCAGCAACAATATTATATGAAGTACTTAGGTTTAAGTTGTTCAAAAGCATCACCTTTTTTGCTTCGGTAGCCGTGGTATCTCGATCTTTAACTTTGGCTTCAACAACGTTGCTTAAAGAAAATCCAATGTTGTTTGAGTTGCTCAAACTTGGAGTTCCGTATAATCCATTTTCAAATTGCGTGTATTGTACAACTTCGCCATCTTCATCTAAATATTCATCGTAATATTGATCGAAAGCAGGAGTGTATCCGTAACTTACCGAAGGACGCATGGTGTGTCGGATAGCTTGTATTTTTGAACCTTCTTTAAAATTGAATGTACCGTAAAGTGTTGTACCAATGCTGGCATTTAAATTATAGGTTCCGTAGCGAGCAAAATTGTTTAAAGTATCGATGGTTGCCTCTTCTAGCAATGCATCGTAGTCGTTTCTTTTGATGGTTTTAAGTTGCCAAACTTCGTTGTAATTAGCGCCCACAGATGTACTGAAATACTTAAGGATTTTGAAGTTGGTACTGATTGGAATAGTATGCTGAAAACCAACTTTAGCATCGTCAAACATTTCTTTTTTTAAGAAATATTCATCAGTGGTACTAATTCTATTTTCTGCTCTAAAATTATACTGAAAGTTAACGTTTTGAATGATTCCTTTTTTAGCTCCATCTCTACTAGCAAACGGATAAATACGCTCCATACTTGCTTGTAAGGTAGGAAGTGTTAAGTTGATCGATTCCGTTTGTGTATTTTGTTGAATTGAGGTTGTAGCATTTAAATTTACCATTGGATACCCCGGAAACGTTTTGTTATACGAAATCGAGGACTGTAAGGTGTTATTTAAAAAGTTTGGCGTGTTTAACTGATTAAATGAGTTTTGATAGTATTGGCTACTACCAAAGTTTACCGATGCCGATAATCTTGAATTCGGATTTGCTTTTGCATCTTGGCTATGATTCCATTGAATGTTGTAAACGGTACTACGACTGTAATCGTCAAAACCACGCTGACTATTAATATTGTTTTCGTATCGTAAACGCATCGAACCTCTAAACTTGTATCGCTTTGCGTAATTGGTTTCTGTCCTTAAACCGTAACTTCCGTTGGTGTAATAATCTCCCAAAAGGGCTAAATCGAAATAATCGCTAATGGCGAAGTAGTAACCTCCGTTTTGTAAAGAGTACCCTCTTTGGTTTGTTTGTCCTGGTGTTGGCATAATAATCCCAGAATTTCGTCTTTCTTGCGACATTGGGAAATATGCAAAAGGCACGGCAATTGGAGTTGGTACATCGGCAATGTACATGTTACTAAAGCCTGCAATAATCTTTTTGTTAGGTACAAACTTTCCTTTTCGAACTCGAATGTAGTAATCGGGATCTTCCGCATCATCCGAAGTTGTAATTTTTCCTTCTTTTAAAAAGTAAACCGAGTCGTTTTCTTTCTTTACAATTTCAGCAAAAACATTCATGGCTTCTCCAACAGATTGCTCTGTTCGAGAGTTAAAAATAAGTGCTTTTTTAGTGTCAAAATTAAAGCGGATAGAATCGGGCTCGATAATACTATTTCCTTGTTTAAAATAAGGAGGTTGCGTTAAAGCACCGCTAGAATCTTTTATTCGCCCTGCGTATACTTCATTCGTAACATAATCTATTACAATAATTCCCGATTTAAGTTCGTAATCTTGGTAATATACTTCAGCTTCATTGTAGAGGTAAATTTTCTTTTCGGTACGACTCATTTTCATGTAGTCTTTCGCTTTGTAATTTATTTTACCTTGAAGAAAACCTTGTTTTGTAGAGTCTTTAGCAATCGAGTCGGTTGCCGTTGTGTCGATAACAGCGATATCGGTTAATACTTCCGAAGCATTAATATTTATAGAGTCTGTAGGCTCTGTTTGAGCTTCAATATCTAGCGCTTGTACCTTGGGTCTTTCTTGTGCATAAAAAAAACCACTGATTAACAGAGAGAACAGTGCTAAAAGTATGTTACGTTTCTTTGCTCGCAAAGCTTTTAATTCTATTTTTGTATACAGAATGGCTCGGTTTTTGACGTGCCAAACATACGTATATTTTTTGGTCTGTTTGTTATAGATTAACAAATTTTAATCAAATAATTAACTGTATTTAACCGTTATTATTTTATGAATAGATTTTTTACAGCTACATTTTTAGTAGCTATTTTATGTTTGATATATCCTTTAACTTCCTACGGAAATAACCCGCCCAATGACGGAAAATTTACCGTTGTTTTAGATGCTGGTCATGGAGGTCATGATCCAGGTAATATGGGTAATGGGTTTAAAGAGAAAGATATAGCTTTAAAAATTGTGTTGCAAGTAGGTGAGTTGTTAAAAAAAGATCCTTCAATTAATGTGGTGTACACACGTAAAGATGATCGTTTTGTAGATCTTTATGTACGTGGTAAAATTGCCAACGAAGCCAAAGCCGATTTGTTTGTGTCGGTACACTGTAACTCACACAATTCGAGTGCACACGGAACAGAAACTTTTGTTTTGGGGTTACACGCCAATGAACGAAATTTTGAAGTTGCCAAAAATGAAAACTCGGTAATTTATTTGGAGGATAACCACGAAGTTAATTATGCTGGTTACGATATTAATGCTCCTGAAAGTTTTATTGGACTTACCATGATGCAAGAAGAGTTTCTAGATCAAAGTGTGTTGTTAGCAAAAGCCATTCAAGATAATTTTACAGGAAAACTTAAAAGAGTAAACAGGGGTGTAAAGCAAGCAGGATTTATTGTGTTGCATCAAACTTTTATGCCTAGTGTGTTGGTGGAAACGGGATTTTTAACGTATAAACCAGAAGGTTCTTATCTTAATTCTAGCAAGGGAAAGTCGGATATGGCGCATTCTATAGCCGAAGCTATTTTTAAATACAAGCGTGCTATTGATGAAAATGTAGGAGATGATTTTTCTTTTGAAGTGAATGATATTACTACGGATAGCGGGAATCAATCTTCAGCAGTTGCAACATCTTCAAGTGTGGCAGCGGGCGTAAGTTTTAAAGTGCAAATTGCCGCTGGATCTAGAAAAATTGAAACAAAATCGTATAATTTTAAAGGATTATCTCCCATCAGCAGAGAAAAAGAAGGAAATATTTACCGATATTATTACGGAGAAACTTCGAGCTACGACCGTGTAAAAAGCTTGATGAGCGAAGCCAAAAGAAAAGGGTATGGCAGTAGTTTTATTGTAGCTTTTAAAAATGGCGAAAAAGTTAAAGTAAAATCGGTGCTCAATTCCATGTCAAATTAGAACCAATCTTAGCGAAATTATTTCTAATTTTGTTGTTTATTGTTTAGCAACGCTATATAAAAATGAGAGTTGTTACTGAAGATTTTCCGATACAAACATCGGAGCAACGCACCAGCCAATGTTGGTGTTTAAATTAATTAAGCGAGTAAAATAAATAGCTTTTGAAACTAACTAAAGAACTTAAAACTGGAATTATAGTAATAGGCGGAATTGTCTTGTTTATCTTAGGTTTTACCTTTTTAAAAGGACATAGTTTATTTAATTCTAGTAGAACGTATTACGCTGTTTACGACAATGTAAATGGTTTGTCGTCTGGAACTGCAGTAAGCATTAACGGATTGCAAGTAGGGAATATAAGCGATATAAACTTTATCGACGGAAAAGGAAATTTGGTAATTGCGTTTACAGTAAATAGCAATTTTCAGTTTTCAAAAAACAGTGTAGCCGAAATTTACGATACAGGACTCATAAGCGGGAAAGGTTTACGCGTTGTGCCAGTGCACGATGGCGGTCCGCAGTCTAAATCGGGCGATACTTTATTAAGTAATATCGATCCAGGACTTACCGATATGGTTGCTAGTAAATTGGCGCCGTTGCAAAAAAGTTTGGATGGCGTGCTTAAAAATGCCGATTCGGTAATGGTAGGCGTTGACGATATTTTAGACGACGAAACTCGTGCAAATATCAAATCGAGTCTTAAAAACTTAGAGCAGGTAATTGCCAATTTCAATCAAGCTTCTGGAACATTAAACACTTTGTTGGCAAACAATAAAGATAAGTTAGATCGTTCTTTGAGTAATATCGATAATTTATCGGCTAATTTGTCTAAAGTGAGCGATACATTGGCAACAGCAGGAATTGGTGATGCTATTGGCGATTTGAAAAACAGTATGGCGAAATTAGACGTAATAATGGCCAAAATAGAATCTGGAGACGGATCTGTTGGGAAGTTATTGAACGACGAAGAATTGTATACCAACTTAACAGATGCTTCTATGGAACTCGAATTGCTTTTAGAAGACCTGAGATTGAATCCTAAACGATATGTTCATTTCTCATTGTTTGGAAGAAAGAATAAACCTTACGAAGCGCCAGAAGAAGAAACTAACAACGAATAGATGCACTATATTTCTCAAATACTTTTCGCAATTATATTAATAGCCGGGATTGGATATTTTGCTAATAATGTTAAAAAATTAGTTCGAAATATTAAGCTTGGCCGTGCGATAGATCGAACAGATAATAAATCGCAACGTTGGACAAATATGGCCAGAATTGCTTTGGGACAACAAAAAATGGTTGTTCGTCCAATTGCAGGGTTTCTTCATGTTATAGTTTATGTTGGGTTTATCATTATCAATATTGAAGTTTTAGAAATTATTATTGACGGACTTTTTGGTACGCACCGCGTGTTTGCTCCGCTGGGTAGCGTGTACAATTTTTTAATTGGTTCGTTTGAGATTTTAGCATTTTTGGTAATTGTTTCAGTAACCATATTTTGGATTCGTAGAAACATTATAAAATTAAAACGATTCTTTTATGCTGAAATGAGAGGGTGGCCTAAAAGCGACGGAAATATTATTTTGTATTTTGAAGTTGTATTGATGCTACTTTTCTTAACAATGAACGGAGCAGATTATACCCTGCAACAAATGGGAGCAGCACATTATACACAAGCAGGTGCATTCCCAATTAGTCAAGTTTTTGTGCCTATTTTTGAAAACTTTAGTGAGCAAGCGCTAATCTTGATTGAGCGAGCTGCTTGGTGGATGCATATTATCGGGATTTTAACATTCTTAAACTATCTTTACTTTTCAAAGCATTTACATATTTTATTAGCTTTCCCAAATACGTGGTTTGCTAATTTAAATCCGAAAGGACAGTTCGAAAATTTAGAATCGGTTACCAATGAGGTTAAATTAATGTTAGACCCAAGTGCCGATCCTTTTGCAATGCCAGAAGAAGGAGCCGCCGACGAAGTACCAGAAAAATTTGGAGCTTCTGATGTTACCGATTTAAATTGGGTGCAATTACTCAATGCATACACCTGTACCGAATGTGGTCGTTGTACTAGCGAATGTCCTGCTGCACAAACAGGGAAGAAGCTGTCGCCACGAAAAATTATGATGGATACAAGAGACCGCTTGGAAGAAGTAGGTAAAAATATCGATGCCAATAAAGGAACTTTTGTAGACGACGGAAAACAGTTGTTAAATAATTATATCACGCCAGAAGAATTGTGGGCGTGTACCACTTGTAACGCTTGTGTTGAGGCTTGCCCAGTAAGCATCAGTCCGCTTTCAATCATTATGGATATGCGTCAGTACTTAGTAATGGAGCAATCGGCAGCACCAATGGAGTTGAACAATATGATGGGGAATATAGAAAACAATGGAGCGCCATGGCCTTATAATCAAATGGATCGATTAAATTGGAAATCAGAATAAATTCAATTCAGAAAAAGAAAAAATTAAACCAACAAATATAACTTTAAAATGAACAAAGAAGACGTTGAAAAATTGCTAAATGAGAAACTGGAAGACGGAGAACATATAAGTCCGGTTTTGCCAGAAGGAATTAAAAATTATTTAATTGATATCGACGGAACCATTTGTGATGATATTCCAAATGAAGAGCCAGAGCGTATGGCAACGGCACAAGTATACCCAGATGCGTTAAAAACTCTAAATAAGTGGTACGAAGAAGGGCACGTTATTTACTTTTTCACTTCGAGAACCGAAGAGCATAGAAAAACAACCGAAGATTGGTTGGACAGACACGGGTTTAAATACCACGGGATGGTGATGGGAAAACCTAGAGGAGGAAATTACCATTGGATTGATAATCATTTAGTGAAAGCAACACGTTACAACGGAAAGTTTACAGATTTAGTAGAAAAAGAAGTAACGATCCAAGTTTTTGACGACGGAGCACACGACTAAAATAATATTGTTATTAATTAAGGATATTTGGAACTAGCCTTTGTCGGTAGACAGGTAAAGTCGAGAAATAGCATTCAAGTGTATTGTTATTTCTCGGCTAAGTTCTAAATGAATTTTCTAAAATTGTAACAAATAAAAGGGAAACAAAAAGCATGAGCGAAGCAATAAAAGTGCCTACAATGGCAGAGATGATGGCATCAGGAAAATCTCCAGAAGTTTTATTTTGGGTAGGATGTTCTGGTAGCTTTGACGATAGAGCCAAAAAAATAACCAAAGCTTTTGTAAAGTTACTTAATAAGGCAGATGTAGATTTTGCTGTGTTAGGAACCGAAGAAAGTTGCACAGGCGATCCAGCGAAAAGATCGGGGAACGAAATGTTGTTTCAAATGCAAGCCATGACAAATATTGAAGTACTCAATGGGTACGAAGTAAAAAAAATTGTTACCGCTTGTCCGCATTGCTTTAATACCATTAAAAATGAATATCCTTCTTTGGGAGGATCTTACGAAGTTGTTCATCATACGCAATTTTTACGTTCGCTTTTAGATGAAGGAAAACTCACTATTGAAGGCGGAAAGTTTAAAGGAAAACGCATTACTTTTCACGACCCTTGTTATTTAGGACGTGCAAACAATGTATATGAAGCTCCTCGCGATTTAATCGAAAAGTTGGAAGCCGAACTTGTTGAAATGAAAAACTGCAAAAAACGCGGTTTGTGTTGTGGAGCTGGTGGAGCGCAAATGTTTAAAGAGCCAGAAAAAGGAAATAAAGACATTAATATAGAGCGTACCGAGCAAGCCATAGAAACCAAGCCAGATATTATTGCAGCAGGTTGTCCTTTTTGTAATACCATGTTAACAGATGGCGTTAAAGGAAAAGAAAAAGAAGGCGATATTGAGGTGATGGATGTTGCCGAACTTATTGCAAATGCAGAAGACTTATAATGAAGGTTGATTAAAAACCTATCTTTTAAAACTGAAAAGAAATGTACGTAGCTTTTAACGACTTACCAGAAACAGCAAGAGTTTGGATTTACCAAGCAAATAGAAGTTTTACAGAAGAAGAAATAGCCGAACTAAATACAAAAGTTCAAGATTTTATTGAGCAGTGGACAGCACATGGAGCAAATTTAAAAGCTTCATTTGAAGTGCGATACAAACGCTTTTTAGTAATCGCATTAGATCAAGAATTTAATACTGCTAGCGGTTGTTCTATCGATGCTTCTGTTCATTTCATTCAGCAATTAGAAAAAGAATACAATGTAGATTTGCTTGATAAAATGAATGTTTCATACCGTCAAGGCGATTTTATAGCCTACAAACCCCTTATCGATTTTAAGAAAATGGCCAAACAAAAGGCTGTTTCTCAAAACACTATAGTTTTTAATAATTTGGTAACCAATAAAGAGGAATACCAAAATTATTGGGAAGTTCCTGCTAGAGATAGTTGGCACGCCCGTTTTATGAACTAAACCTTCTATTTCGATTTTACATAAAATTTCTTTCTAGGTGTTGTATTTTAACGGCTAGCATACGTATGTATTTATTTCTGAAGAAATTGAAATGATTTTTTTGTAAAATTCTATGGCAATTGTATAAAATATCAATTATTTTGTACGAAATACTTGTATTTAGAGTTTAAATAATCGCATAACAAATGTTTTTCGGTTTCAAAACCGATTCACAATTACTCGTTTACCGAGAAAAACATATATAAAATTCAATGGTGTTAAAGAAAAGTATTATTGCTTTAGGGGCTCTTTTAACTATTGTAAATAGTAGCGCACAACAAACAGATCCGCTAGCTACAACCGATTTTGCGCAACAAACAAAATGGGTTGATAGCGTTTACAATTCGCTTACAGTTCAAGAAAAAATAGGACAATTGTTCATGATTCGTGCTTTTACCGATAAAGGAAATGCGCATATCGACGATGTAAAAAAACTTGTTTCCGACTATCAAGTTGGAGGAATTATATTTTCTACAGGAGGTCCAAATCGCCAAGCAAAGTTGAACAACGAATTGCAAGCTATGTCTAAAGTTAAAATGCTCATGGCGATGGATGCCGAGTGGGGACTTTCTATGCGTTTAGACTCTACTTTTGCATTTCCATACAACATGGTTTTGGGCGCTGTAAAAGACAATAATTTGGTTTTTCGTGTGGGGAAACACATCGGAGAACACACCAAACGCATGGGGATGCACATTAACTTTGCACCAGATGTAGATATAAATACAAACCCGAAAAACCCAATTATCGGGAACCGATCTTTCGGAGAAAACAGAGATAAGGTTACCCAAAAAGCAATGGCTTTTATGCAAGGGATGCAATCGGTTGGCGTGCTCGCCAATGCGAAACATTTTCCAGGCCATGGAGATACCGAACAAGATTCTCATAAAACACTCCCAACAATTAATTTTTCTGCGGAAAGAATTGACAGCGTTGAGTTGTATCCGTACAAACAGCTTATCCCAAAAGGATTGGCAAGTGTTATGATTGCGCATTTAAGTGTGCCGAGTTTGGAAGCGCGCCCTGGTTTTCCATCATCTATTTCAGAAGGAATAGTAACAGGGTTGTTAAAAGAAAAGCTTCAGTTTAACGGACTTATTTTTACGGATGCTTTGGAGATGAAAGGCGTTGCCAATTTTGCAGATTCTGGTAATGTTGATTTATCTGCTTTTCTTGCAGGAAACGATATGTTACTAATTTCTGGAGATACTCCAGAAGGGATTAAAAAATTAGCCGAAGCCTATGAAAACGGAATTATTACTGAAGAACGTTTGGCGTATTCAGTAAAAAAAGTTTTAAAAGCAAAATATAAAGTTGGTTTACAGCATTATCAGCCAGTAAATTCGTATCATTTATATGAAGATTTAAACAGGGTTGAAGACACCATTCTTTTTGAGGAAGTTATGGAAAATGCTATTACAGTTGCCAAAAATAGCGAGCAACTTGTACCTATTCGAGATTTAGATCAGAAGAAAATAGCGTATGTGAAATTGGGCGATGGCGACAATTCAACTTTTGTAAAAACATTACAAAAATATACAGCTGTAGATTACATCCAAGGAGATAATTTAAGTGATATTATTAATCGTTTAAACCCGTATAATTTGGTGATTATCGGTCATCATCGAAGTACGCAAACTCCATGGAGGTCAGCCGATTTAACCGATCAAGAAAAGGTTTGGATTTACGAAATTGCACGTCAGAAAAAAGTGATTTTAGACGCTTTTGTAAAGCCTTATGCGTTGTTAGATTTGCAAAGTATCGAGAATATAGAAGCTATTGTTGTTAGTTATTTAAACGACTCTATTTCTCAAGAAAAATCAGCAGAAATTATTTTTGGAGCTGTTGCCGCCAAAGGAAGTTTACCCGTAATGGCAAACGAAAAGTTACCAGAAAACCGAGGGTTTTTAACCAATTCGTTGTCGCGATTAGGTTATAGTGTTCCAGAACGCGTAGGGATGAACAGCGCGGCATTGAAGAAAGTCGATTCGGTTATGAAAGGAGCTATTCGATCTGGAGCAACGCCAGGCGGACAAATTTTAATTGCAAGAAAAGGGAAAGTAATTTATAGCAAAAACTTCGGAAAGTTCGATTATGCATCAGATGCGCAACCCGTAACCGATAATAATTTATACGACCTAGCTTCGCTTACCAAAATTACCGCGACCTTACCGAATATTATGCAATTGGTAGAAAGAAATGAAATTACATTTAATTCTACTCTAGGAGAAATGATTCCAGAGTTACGAGGAAGCAATAAAAGCGATTTGAAATTGCTACCAGTGTTGTCTCATTACGCACGATTAAAACCTTGGATTCCGTTTTACATAGCTACTTTAGACGAAGGCACAAAAAAGCCACTCGACAAATATTACAAAGAAGCGCCAGAGAAGAAATTTGGAGTTAAAGTTGCCGATCATTTATACATCAGGAATGATATGAAAGATTCGATTATTGGGCAGATTAAAGACAGCGAATTACTTACAAAACTTCAATATCGATACAGCGATTTGCCATTTATTCTGTTACAGCGCTATTTGGAAAATCATTATGAAAAGCCACTCGATCAAATCGTGCAAGACAACTTTTACAAATCGTTGGGGATGAATTATACTACTTTCAATCCGCTTGACAAATTTGGAAAAGCAGAAATTGTTCCAACAGAAATTGATGATTATTTTAGGTATCAAATCATTCAAGGTTACGTACATGATATGGGTGCAGCCATGCTTGGTGGAGTTGGAGGTCATGCAGGACTTTTCAGTACTTCCAACGATTTAGCCAAGATCATGCAGATGTATCTTCAGAAGGGATATTACGGCGGAAAGCGTTATTTCAGCACAGAAACACTAGATAAATTTAATACTTGTTATTATTGTGACGATGATAATAGGAGAGGTGTAGGGTTTGATAAACCACAGCTTAGTGGAGGCGGACCAACCTGCGGATGTGTTTCTATGGAGAGTTTTGGGCACAGTGGTTTTACAGGTACTTACGCTTGGATAGATCCAGACCAACAATTGGTGTACATCTTTTTATCGAACAGAACCTATCCGACAGCCACTAACAGAAAATTAATTTCAGAAGGTACACGAACTGTAATTCAGGAATTTATATACGATGCTATTGAAGATTAAAACGATTTTATATTTTTTCTGTAAATATTACTTTACAATTTCGACTCAGTTTTAAGGAAATTTAAAGAAAGTTGAATAATTAAAATCATAACTTAGTTTTTTAGTACCAATACAAAAATAAGTTGCCTAAAAATATGAGAATAGGAATTGTATGTTATCCAACATTTGGGGGGAGTGGTGTTGTAGCTACCGAACTTGGAATGGCATTAGCGACTCGTGGTCATGAAATACATTTTATAACCTATAAACAACCTGTTCGTTTGGCATTGCTTAGCGGAAAAATTCATTTCCATGAGGTGAATGTCCCTGAGTATCCACTATTTCATTACCAACCTTATGAGTTGGCACTTTCTAGCAAATTAGTAGATATGGTGAAGCTTCATAAAATTGAAGTTTTACACGTACATTATGCAATTCCGCACGCTTATGCTGCGTATATGGCCAAAAAAATGTTACAAACCGAAGGGATTGAAATTCCTATTGTAACCACGCTTCACGGTACCGATATTACTTTGGTTGGAAATCATCCTTTTTACAAGCCTGCAGTAACCTTCAGCATCAATAAATCTGATGTTGTAACTTCGGTTTCGCAGAGTTTAAAGAAAGACACCAAGCGTTTATTCGATATAAAAAAGAAAATTCATGTAGTGCCAAACTTCATCGATGTTTCTAAATACAACAATACTTTTACCGATTGCCAGCGCGGAATGATGGCTTCAGATAATGAAAGAATTATTACGCATATTAGTAATTTCAGAAAGGTAAAACGCATCCCTGATGTAATCAATATTTTCTTCGGAATTCAGAAAGAAATTCCTTCAAAATTAGTCATGGTAGGAGAAGGACCAGAACGCGAAGGAGCGGAAGCTTTATGTGATAAATTAGGAATTGGAGAAAAAGTTATTTTCTTAGGAAATAGTAATGAGGTTGATAAAATTTTGTGTTTCTCCGACTTATTTTTATTGCCTTCGGAAACCGAGAGTTTTGGGTTGGCAGCATTAGAAGCAATGGTGAATGAAGTACCTGTAATTTCTAGTAATGCTGGTGGAATTCCAGAAGTGAATAAAGACGGGTATAGTGGGTATTTGAGTGATGTTGGCGATGTGGAAGCCATGACAGCCAATGCAATTAAAATATTGAAAGACGAACAAACGCTAAATCAATATAAAAAACAAGCCAGAGCGCAAGCCACTTTGTTTGATATCAATAGTATAGTTCCTATTTACGAAGAAATTTACGAAAAGGCATATCATAAAATATTTTAACCCATTTTTTAGGGGAACACAACCTAAATATCTTTTATCTTTGCGCCAGCAATATTTTAAATACAACCCATGAGTAATACCATCACAGCGACCAATTTTAATTTCCCAAATCAGGAAAGTGTTTACAAAGGAAAAGTAAGAGAAGTGTACAATATCAATAACGATTTGTTGGTGATGATTGCCACAGACAGACTTTCTGCTTTTGATGTAATTATGCCAAAGGGAATTCCATTTAAAGGGCAAATTTTAAACCAAATTGCCACTAAAATGATGGAGGATACTAAAGATATTGTTCCAAACTGGTTGATTGCTACACCAGATCCAAATGTTGCTGTTGGGCATCTTTGTGAACCGTTTAAAGTTGAAATGGTAATTCGCGGTTATTTATCGGGACATGCAGCTAGAGAGTATGCTGCTGGGAAACGTACACTTTGTGGTGTTACAATGCCAGAAGGTTTACAAGAAAACGACAAGTTTCCAGAGCCAATTATAACACCTTCGACCAAAGCAGATCAAGGCGATCATGATGAGGATATTTCTCGAGAAGATATTTTGAAAAAAGGGATTGTTTCTGAAGAAGATTATATAGTTCTAGAAAAATATACCCGTGCATTATTTCAAAGAGGAACAGAGATTGCTGCTGCTCGCGGATTAATTTTAGTAGATACCAAATATGAATTCGGAAAAACTAAAGATGGTAAAATCGTTTTAATTGACGAAATTCATACACCAGATTCTTCACGTTATTTTTATGCTGAAGGATATGAAGAGCGTCAAGAAAAAGGAGAAGCTCAAAAGCAATTATCAAAAGAGTTTGTGAGACAATGGCTTATCGGAAACGGTTTCCAAGGAAAAGAAGGTCAGCAAATTCCAGAAATGGACGATGCTTATATTACTTCGGTTTCAGAAAGATATATTGAGCTTTATGAAAATATAACAGGAGAGCAATTTGAAAAGGCAGATGTAAGTAATATTCAAGAGCGAATAGAGCAAAATGTTTTGTCTTTTTTGAATAAATAATTTGCTAATTTATTGATATAAAAAAAGCGAGATGAAAACAATCATCTCGCTTTTTTATGTGTGTTTTGAAGCTTAGAATTTGTATAAAATTCCGAATTGTGGTTGCTCAAAAATATTTTCGAACAAGTTAATGTTTAACTCAAAAGTGTTTGATGAAGCTCCGTCTTCTGGAGAAACACTGTTATACGAAAGTACATTTGCTAAAGTAAATGTAGCAGCAAAGTTTTTAGTGAAGAAGTAGTTCAACCCTAAATTAAGATCTGCAGTAATACTGTTACTAATATCTTCGATGTTACCAATTTCAGTTTTGTTTCTTCCGTAACCTAAACCAGCTTCACCATAAGCTTTTAAACGCTTCTTAGCTAATTCTAAGAAGTAATATCTAGCAAAACCACCAACTCCAAATACACTAGTTTTTGAATCTAACGTTTCTACTTTGTTGTTAGCGTAACTTACTTCACCACCAACAGCCCATTTATTGTTTAAGAAATATCCAAACTTTGGGTTAAATCCGTAATAGTCTTGATCTCCTCCAGTACTTATTTTTATAGATCCTTCTACAAACATATCACCTTTTTCAAAAGTCATTCCTACTGCAGATTTTAACTCCGATTTTAATTGAGCCTCTTGAGCACTAGCAGTACCAAAAATAGCTAAGGCAAACATTGCTGTAATAAAATTTTTCATTCTGATTATTTTTTAAATTTGTAGGCGCAAATATATACTTATATTCTATATAAAGAATATTTTTTCTATAAAATTATGTTTGAAGTTGAAATTTTAATTCGCAGAATATCCTCAGACAAACAAAAGAATAATTCAGTTCATTTTTATAATTACGTAATTTTTAGGTAGTTGTTTTAGTTATTTGAATATTATAACCTTCGATTTTTATTAAATACTTAATTTTTTCGCTCAACAACTTATCTTTTTATACTAACGGCATTTATTTTACAATTATCTGCCAATTTTTTGGAAGTTGAATTTTAAAAGTAATTATCACTTTATAAACACATAAAGGTCTTATTATTAGTTATTTGGATGTGTTTTTGAGTGTTTTTATTAAAAGTGAACGTTGTATTTCTAACGTTTTCGGTTTAGGTAATTTGTATAAAAATAAGTACATTAGTCAACATGAGTAACTACCACATTAAACACCTAGAAGAATACTTTCAAGTTTACAGAAAGTCTGTTCGCGACCCAGAGAGTTTTTGGGGAGAAGTAGCTGAGGAGCACTTTTTATGGCGAAAAAAATGGAATAACGTATTAGAATGGGATTTTAAAAAGCCCGAGATAAAGTGGTTCGAAGGAGCCCAATTAAATATAACTGAAAACTGCATCGATAGGCATTTGCGTACCCGAGGCGATAAAACTGCAATTATTTGGGAACCCAATAGCCCCGATGAAGAGGCACAGCACATTACGTATAAAGACTTACACGATCGTGTTTGTAAGTTTGCAAATGTGTTAAAGTCTAAAGGAATCAAAAAAGGAGATCGCGTATGTATCTACCTGCCAATGATTCCAGAGCTGGCAGTTTCAGTGTTGGCTTGTGCTAGAATTGGAGCGATTCATTCAGTTGTTTTTGCAGGATTTTCTTCCACCGCATTGGCAACACGCATCAATGATGCTGAATGTAAAATGCTTATTACTGCCGATGGTTCTTTCCGCGGAAATAAAACAATCGATTTAAAAGGAATTGTAGACGAAGCATTAGAAAAATGCAATTGCGTAACATCAGTTTTAGTGGCCAAACGCACAGGCGCTACAATACAAATGAAGGAAAATCGAGATGAGTGGTTAGCACCTTTACTCGAAAAAGCAGAAGCTATTTGTGAGCCAGAAATTGTAGACGCCGAAGATCCACTGTTTATTTTGTATACTTCGGGTTCTACTGGAACACCAAAAGGAATGGTACATACCACAGGAGGATATATGGTATACACAGCATATACGTTTAAAAATATATTTCAGTATCAAGAAAATGATGTGTATTGGTGTACCGCCGATATTGGGTGGATTACAGGACATAGTTATATTGTGTACGGACCACTTGCTAATGGCGCTACAACCGTTATGTTTGAGGGAGTGCCTTCGTATCCAGACTTCGGACGTTTTTGGGAAATTGTAGACAAACATAAAGTCAATCAATTTTACACAGCGCCAACGGCGATTCGTGCACTAGCAAAAGAAAATTTAGATTTTGTAACCAAATACGACCTTTCTTCTTTGAAAGTTTTAGGGTCTGTTGGAGAACCTATCAACGAAGAGGCTTGGCACTGGTACAACGATAATGTAGGAAAAGGGCAGTGCCCTATTGTAGATACTTGGTGGCAAACCGAAACTGGGGGGATTATGATTTCGCCAATTCCGTATGCAACGCCTACCATTCCAACATATGCTACCTTGCCATTACCAGGAATTCAACCAGCATTAATGGACGAAGAAGGGAAAGAAATTAAAGGCAACCGCGTTAGTGGTCGCATGTGTATAAAATTTCCGTGGCCGTCTATTGCTAGAACAATTTGGGGAAATCATCAACGCTACAAAGAAACCTATTTTTCAGCTTTTGAAAACATGTATTTTACAGGAGATGGCGCCTTACGCGATGCCGTAGGTTATTACCGAATTACAGGTCGTGTAGACGATGTGGTTATTGTTTCTGGACATAATTTAGGGACAGCGCCAATCGAAGATGCCATTAACGAACACCCTGCAGTTGCCGAATCGGCTATTGTGGGCTTTCCACACGAAGTAAAAGGAAATGCCTTGTACGGATTTGTAATTTTAAAAGAGGTAGGAGAAACCCGTGACCGAAATAATGTTCGCAACGAAATCAATCAGCAAATCACCGAGCATATCGGTCCGATTGCAAAACTCGATAAAATTCAATTTGTAAGCGGATTGCCAAAAACGCGAAGCGGAAAAATTATGCGTCGTATTTTACGCAAAATCGCTTCCAACGACTTATCGAATTTGGGCGATACCAGCACCTTGCTAAACCCAGATGTGGTAGACGAAATTATTAAAGAAAAATTAGATTAGGAGCCTAGTGGTATGCTGTAAAAAGCTACCGCTGTTACCCGCTCTCACTCATACACGGTATCCGCTCCATCGGGGCTAGGACTAAAGTATGGGTATAAAATTTACAAAATCCCAACTGTTTTTTTAAATAGTTTGGGGTTTTGTTTTTTTGTAAGTATTGTAATTTGAAATATTTAAAGATTTAATGAATGTTGGATAATTTGATGATGAAATTATAGACCTATTTAAAAAGTATTAAAAATCAAGGAAGCAGTGTTGGACAAAAGATTAAAAGCTGTTTGAGCGAAGCGAGTTCTTTTAATCTGTGGAAAGTGTTTCCGTAGATTTTCTTATACTTTTTTAATCAGTCTTGACTTTTTTGTTTCGTTTTTGTGTCAAGACAACTGCGAAGCACATCAACGAGCACCTATAAAAAATATATTTTTAGTGAGTTAAAAATGAAAGTTTCATAAAGATAAATGTATAATTATAGAATTAACTACTTCGATAATTTTATCTTGGTAATTGTAATGATTTTAAAAAGAACACGTCAAACTTCCTAAATCTAATCAATTATGAAAAAAATAATTACTTTATTAATCGTTGCTATGACGCTCATAGCATGTTCTTCAGAAAAGAAAAAAGAAACAGTTTCTATAAATTTGGATAAATATCCGCCAGCACTTATAGAGGTTTTCAAAGCACATGGAGGATTAGAAGTTTGGAAAAATCAAAAAACACTTTCGTTTACAAAAGGCAACGAAAATTATACGGTCGATTTAGATACTAGAAAATCGTTTATGAAATCGCCAGCGTATAGTTTAGGTTTTAACGGAAAAGAGGCTTGGCTTGTAGAAAAAGACAGCACAGCTTTCAAAGGGAATCCAGATTTTTATCATAATTTATATTTTTATTTCTATGCAATGCCATTTGTTTTAGCCGATGATGGTATAAAATACAGCGAAACATCTCCGCTTACGGTTGACGGAATAGAGTATCCTGGAGTTAAAATTTCGTATAATGACGGAGTAGGAGCGTCTTCAAAAGATAACTACTACCTATATTATGATAAAAACACGCACCAAATGCAGTGGTTGGCTTATACAGTAACCTTCTTCGATAATAAACCAAAGGCTCAAAATCAGACAAACGTTATTAGGTATGAAGAATGGCAAGACGTAAACGGACTTAAATTGCCTAAAACACTGGTATGGTATGCAAAAGATTCTTTAGGAAATGTTGTCGCACCCAAAGAGAAAAAGCCAGTAACTTTTACAAATGCGTCGCTTTCAACAAGGGCAATGGATAGTATGATGTTTGAAAAGCATTAATATTATAACAAACTTTCAATTGTTATTGAGTAAGTGAAACTAAACTATCATGGTACTGTATGGCTGTCAGGTCGAGCGGAGTCGAGACCTCTTCCTCAGCTTTGCTCAAAATTGTGGTATTTCCTTTGAACAATAAACCTAAAATTTAAACTGAAAGATTTATCGAATTTTAAATAAATCTTTCAGTTTTCCTTTTTCATTTTTAAACAATCGCGCAACGGTTTTTAAAAACGCCATAGCTGTAATCATGGCATCTCCTGAAGCTGTATGTCTATCTTTTACCGAAATGTTTAAATTTTCGGCAACTTCATCTAGGCTATAATGTTTGTCTCGACTTATTAAATTTGAGTTTATTCGAGTTGCTCGATACAATATCATGGTGTCGAGTACTTTGTTTTTTAACTTCGGAAGTCCAAGTCTCTTTAAAGCTTGATTGAGCATTTCGATATCAAAATTGGCATGATGAGCAATTAAAACAGCATTTCCAATATAATCTAAAAATAGCTCAAGCGCTTCTGCTTCGGTAGCCGAATTTTGAGGGTCGTTTTTTACAATCCCGTGTATTTTTACAGTCTCAGGATTGAATTGTTCCTGCTGAATATAAATTTCAAAAGCGTTGGCTACTTCAATTATGTTGTTTTTCAAAGTAACCGCTCCGATGCATAAAATTCTGTCTTTGTCATAATCAAAACCCGTGGTTTCTGTATCGAGAATAACAAAAGTAGTTTCATCGATAAACTCAGGGAGCTTTTCAGAAAATCGTGCTTCGTACCTTTTCCAAAATTCAGGATACGTTTGGCTATTCTTTTTAAAAAAACGAATCATATAAAAGTTGAAATTTTATAGCGTAGTTTAATGAGTTCTTGTACTTCGTTAATCGACTTAAAACAGCGTTTTAGTTTTATCTTTTCTTCCTTTGTTAAGGTTTCTAGTTCTATAAATCTTCCGGTGTCTTTATGTAAAAGTCCTTGTTTGGTTCTAAATTTCAGTAAGGCTTTGGCGGTGTACGAACACGATAAATACAATTCTTTATTGTGTGGTTCGAGTTCTGCCAATTTTTCAAAACGTTCCGCAGTATTGTTAATGTTTTTTATTTTATGCTGAAGGGTTAAAACTCTGCCAGCATCGGTTATTGGCATGATAGCTCTTTTCTTTAAATCGAAAAAATCTTTGTGTTCTCCGTTGGCTTCAACCAGAAACTGTCTGAAAAATCCTAAAGGAGACGGACTCCGAAGCGAGCTAGAAGCCAATGCGTTTAGAAATAATTGGTTCGAATCGAGATGATTAAAAATAGTTTGAGAAAGCTGATTTGTTAAATTGCTATCTCCGTAGGAAATATCATAATCAAAGAAAATAGAAGCCAATAAAATTTCGTCGTTTCCTGGGTCGGTCATCCATTTTATAAACTGGTTTTTCCATTCTGTTAACGATAAAGTGTAGTTAGGATTACGCGCCATCATATCGGCAGGGCAATATTCAAAACCAATGTTGCTAAGTCCTTTGTTTACAATTTTGGCAAGCTCTAGAAAATAAGCTTTTGTTTGTTCGAGTTTTTCGCTCGGTACATCTTCAAAAACAATTGCATTATCTTGGTCGGTGTGTAATAATTGCTCTTTTCGACCTTGACTTCCTAAAGACATCCAAGCAAATTTTACTGGTGGAGGCGTGCCAATTTTTTCCAAACTTCGTTCGATAACTCTTTTGATAGTTGCATCATTCAGCTCAAACATAATTTTAGAAACATGCGTCATTGGGATATTTTGCTGAATATAACCAGTCAACAAATGCGTAATACGACCGTGAATTGCTCGCAGTGTTTTCGATTTATTGGCTCTTTTGATGGCTTTCATCAATACCGCAGGATTGTTTCCTTGACTCACAATAATGTCGTGTTCAGAAACAATTCCTAAAGCTTTGCTATTGGGTGTTCCATCTTTTGTAATGCAAATATGACTTATTTTATGCTTCATCATAGCTACTTGTGCTTGCGCAATAGTGAGCCCTTTTGAATAGCAAATTACAGGCGTTGACATGATTTTTTCTACAGAAACATCAATAGGAAATAAACCAACTGCAATTGTGTTTCGAATATCTTTATCGGTTACAACGCCAATGGGAAGTTCGTTTTCAATAATAAGTATAGAACCAACATTTTTTTCAGACATAAGTTTTGCAACGTCTTTTACCAAAGTTTCCTTGGTGCTACTTACAATGTTTTTTACATACCGAACGGGTTGCAATTCGTAGAGCTCGGGAGTTGTTTCCTGCGGAATTTCTTCACTTTCGGTATATAATTTCCCACGGTGTTCTCGCGAATATGGATTTCGAGTATTGGAGGCAAAACTTTCAATTAAAAATTGACCAACACGATAATTCCTTTTTATGATTGGTTGAAACGATTCAATCGGGATTGCGTACAGAATAGATTCTTCTTCAGCAATGGCGCTAATCATATAATTTTCTTTCGCAAAAATAGGTCGCAATCCAAAAACATCACCTTCATCGCATTTGTCGAGTGTTTCAGTTTTATCATTTTCATAACGCTGAATTGCAACAGCTCCTTTATGAACTACGTAAAACTGATGGTGTCCTGCTTCATCTTGTTTAAAAATAGCATTTCCTTTTTGTTTGTAAATTACTTTTACCTCTTGAGCAACTTCCAAAAGTTGATGAGGCTTTAAAAGGTCAAAAGGAGGGAAGCGTTTTAAAAAATCGGCAACGCGTTCGGCAATGGTATTTTTCATTTTGAATTTCTTTACGGAAGGATTCTTTTCAAATGTAATCAAAAAAGAAGCTGTCTAAAGAGAATTTTAAAACGTCATTCTGAATTTATTTCAGAATCTCACCATATTAGTTTTTATAAGATGAGAAACTGAGTCAAGCTCAGTTTGACGAAAAATTATTCTTTTAAGACAGCCTTTTTACTTTATCTTGTTTTTCTTCGGATTTCAGAAAAAACCAAATCAATATAATTGGGAGTTTTCGGAACGTAGTTTTGCATGAATTCAAAATCTTGAAGTTCCTTCAAATATTGCTCAATCGCTACAAGCTTAATTGCAGTCACTTCGCTTTCTTGAAGCTGAAGCGTTTTTAATGACTGTTTTAATTTGACAATATATATATGGTGAAACTCACAATCGATAATAGTTTTACTATGCACAACCGATGAACGAAGCACTCCAACTTTTTCCAAATCGTTTTCAGAAATAGTCAAACCGATTTCTTCTTGCACTTCTCTAACTGCGGAAACTTCTGGAGTTTCGCCAGCAGAAATGTGTCCAGCAACCGAAACATCCCATTTATTTGGATATGTGTCTTTATTGGGAGCTCTTTTTTGGAGTAATACTTGCTTTTCGTCTGTATACATCCAAACATGCACCGTTGGATGAAAGAGTCCTTTTTGGTGTGCCTCCGATTTTAAAAGCGTTTTTCCTGTTGGGTTGCCTTCGCTATCTAATATGTCTACAAGTTCATCCAAAGAATTTATTATTTAAAATAGCTAAAAGTCTCTTCAGGTTTAATCTTTAAAATAGTTTCGTAGATTAAACGAATTACATTTTCAACATCGTCTCTATGTACAGTTTCTACCGTGGTATGCATATAGCGTAGTGGTAGCGAAATTAATGCTGAAGCGACTCCGCCGTTGCTGTATGCAAAAGCATCGGTGTCGGTACCAGTAAATCTAGAAGATGCCATACGTTGAAAAGGAATTTCTTTCTCTTCGGCCGTTTCGATAATAAGTTCGCGAAGCTTGTTTTGTACTGCTGGAGCATACGAAATAACAGGACCTTTTCCAATTTCGGTATGTCCTTGCTTTTTCTTGTCAATCATCGGAGTGGTTGTATCGTGGCAAACATCCGTAACAATGGCTACATTTGGTTTGATGGTTTGTGTAATCATTTCGGCACCACGAAGTCCAATTTCTTCTTGTACCGAATTGGTAATGTAGAGACCGAACGGAAGTTTCTTTTTATTCTCGTGTAAAAGACGAGCTACTTCAGCAATCATAAAACCTCCAGCACGGTTGTCTATAGCGCGACAGACAAATTTATCTTCATTTAAAATAAAAAATTCATCTGGATATGTAATAACACAACCTACATGAACGCCCATTTTTTCAACTTCTTCTTTGTCTTTGGCACCTATATCTATAAATATATTGTCTAGTTTAGGCGATTCTTCTTTTTCGCCACTTCTTGTATGTATAGCAGGCCATCCAAAAACACCTTTTACAATTCCGTTTTTGGTATGGATGTTAACCACTTTAGAAGGTGCAATTTGGTGGTCGCTTCCTCCGTTACGTATTACATATATAAGTCCATTGTCGGTAATATAGTTTACATACCACGAAATTTCGTCGGAATGACCTTCAATTACAACTTTGTATTCGGCCTCTGGGTTAATCACACCAACAGCAGTTCCGTAGGTGTCGGTAATAAATGTATCTACGTATGGCTTTAAATATTCCATCCATATTTTTTGACCTTCCCATTCGTAACCAGTAGGAGAGGCGTTGTTTAGGTATTTCTCAAGAAACTTAACTGAATTTTCGTTGATAATTTTCGTATTCGACATAAATCATTTGTTTTAAGTACACGAAAATACTAATATTCGTATACATTTAATAAGTGTAGCAAAAGTAATTTGCTATTTTTGGATGCTTTAAAATTGAATTACATTGAAACGATTAATATATATAGTGTTGCTTTTTCAGTCGGTATTATTGACAGCCCAAATACGAGAGCAAGATTCTATAAGAGTTTTTGAAAAAGATTCTTTGGAAGAACAATACTATTTTTTC
Organism: Joostella sp. CR20; assembly: GCF_038433465.1. Taxonomy (NCBI): domain Bacteria; kingdom Pseudomonadati; phylum Bacteroidota; class Flavobacteriia; order Flavobacteriales; family Flavobacteriaceae; genus Joostella; species Joostella sp. CR20. The sequence goes on from NZ_JAESVF010000002.1 coordinate 379,929, forward strand.
GATGGCGATTCAATACCGAGAAGTATGATAGAGTTGGAGCCTGTTATTGTTTTTCAGCAATTAAAATTTGCCTCCTATAAAGATAAGGTGCGTTACTATATTTTAAAACGAAAAACTATTAAGGTATATCCGTATGCGAAATTGGCTTCCGATAGATTAACAGAATTAACAGCGCGACTCGAAAAGATTCAATCGAAATCTAAAAGACGCCAATACACAAAAATTATTCAACGTTATATAGAAGATGAGTTTTCTGCGGAATTAAAAAAGCTCACTCGTACAGAAGGACAAATACTCGTTAAGCTTATACATAGGCAAACCGGTATTACTGCTTTTGACCTGGTGAAAGAACTCCGTAGCGGATGGCGTGCCTTTTGGTATAACAATACTGCAAAGCTTTTTGATATTGATATTAAGTTGGAGTACCAACCACAAACGGTACATGAAGACTATTTAATAGAAGACATTTTGCAAAGAGCCTTCGCAAACGGAACATTAGAAGAGCAGAAATCGGTTTTAGACTTCGATTATTTAGAACTCACCAATAAGTGGAAAACCGCAAATAGTAATGTTTCCTTTAAGCCTGAATAGTTTCTTATAATTAAATATTGTATTTAAAATTAAAGCTGACCTATTAAAAAAGTATTGAAAACAAGGAAGCGGAAGGGGTAGAAGATAAAAAGCTGTTTGAGCGTAGCGAGTTCTTTTTATCTGTGGCGGTTGTTTCCGTAGATTTTCTTATGCTTTTTAAATCAGTCTTGACTTTTTTGTTTCGTTTTTGTGTCAAGACAAAAATGAAAGAGTATAAGTATTAAAACGATTCATTAATTACGAGCTAAATAGTAGTTAGCAACTCATTAAACTAAGGTGTAATTGGATTGTTTGTCGATAACAATCTAATTTCTAGCAAAATAGTTTGTCTATTCATTTATTTTGATTAAATTAGATGCCCTTTCTTTATAAAACAACAGTTTTAGATGAAAGGATAAGCTTTCAGTTGGAAGTGTAGAAACCATAAGGGCTATTTTGCGCCAATAAACTAAAATATCTAAACTTTTTCGAGTTATAAATAGTGGGTTTTGAGGTGTTTAAAAAATACTTTCAAAAATAGTTCATTAAAGGTTTGGAAAATGGTTAAATAAGTTTCTATATTTGCACCCGCTTTGCAAGAGAGCAGATGAAGTAAAAGTGGAGCGAAGTTCTTTAAAATAGGGTGATTTGAGCGATTTGATTTAGTTTTTTGATCTTGAAAAAAAGTTTCAAAAAAATTAAAAAAAGATTTGCGAGAATTAAAAAAGTGATTTACTTTTGCACCCGCTTTGAGAAACAAGTAAACGTTCATAAAGAGAGTTGAGGTTTTGAGTTTGTGAGGTTGGTTTTTGAGAGAAAATAAAGCTTC
>NZ_JAESVF010000020.1:0-7917 GCF_038433465.1 Joostella sp. CR20
CTTACCGTATAGCCTGTTGTATCACAACTTAAATCGCCGACCGTTAAAATTGGTTCTTGACATAATTCTGGACATTCAGGAGAGTTTACGGTTACTGTTTTAGGGTCAGTACATCCGCTAAATGTAGCTGTAATATCTACTGGGGTTCCTGTATCTATTCCTTCAATTGCAGTACTTTCAGCATTCAGAGTTCCTTCCGAAGAAGTAATAACAACTCCTGTTGCCACTGCTATTTGAACATCATATGTTAATAAATCATCTGAACAAACTGTACCTCCAATACTTACATTTGGATTGATACATGGATCTGAACAATCATCTGGCGACACAATGGTAATTGAAGTTTCGCAAGCACCATTTACTGCAGTCACTATAATATCGGTACCAACGGTTCCTGTTAAAGTTCCGTCTCCATTATCTGTTCCGCCATCAATAACAATAACTGCTCCTGTTTTCTCTATATAAGTTGCTGTATAAGTGCTAGAACCTACACCGTCGCAGAATCCTTGACCTACCGATAAATCTGGCAATACACAGGTTGTTGGACATTCCGTAGGAATCTCAACAATAGTTTCTGTTATACACGTATCTCCGTTTTGAGCTGTAATTGTTAATGTAGTTCCAAAAGGAATATCATTAATTGTATTAGTTGTAGCATCCAAAGTACCCGCACTTGGTGTAATTGTTTCTCCGTCGCTTATATATGTTAATGAGTACGTTGTTACATTACACACTAAATCGCTTACAGTTAAGACAGGATCTTGACATTCTTCACGACATTCGTTTGGTGCAAAAGCGCTTACTGTTTGCTCGAAATCACAATTAGGATTACTCGCTGTAATAAATACATCGGTTCCAATTGGAATATCAACAATCATATTATTTGCAGCATCAACTGTACCACTATTCACTGTAATTGTAGCACCTTCACTAGCTACATAAGGAATTGAATACGATAATAAATCGGCTGCGCAAATTCCTCTTCCTACACTTACATCTACATTATCACAAGGATCGTCGCAATTTGCTGGACTTGCAATGGTAATGACCGTTTCGCAAGCGCCATTTGTTGCTGTAACAACCATATCGGTTCCTACGGTTCCTGTAATGGTTCCATTTCCGTTATCAACTCCACCTGTAATTGTTAGTACTGCGGCGGTTGTTTCTGTGTAAGCAACTGTATAGTCGCCTCCGCCTACACAAACTGCTTGCCCGACTGATAAGTCTGGCTGCACACAAGTAGTAGGACAAGTTGCTGGAATTTCAACAGTACTCTCTGTAGTACAATCTATACCATTTGTTGCTGTAACAACCAATGTGGTACCAAAAGGAACATCTGTAATTGTTCTTGTAGCTGTATCTACTGTTCCTGCATTGGCAGAAATATCTGTAGCACTAGAAGTATAGCTTACTGTATACCCTGCAGTATCGCAAGTTAAATTTCCTATGGTTAAAACTGGCTCCACACAACAGTTTTCATCGTAAGTGTATTGCACTGTGGTTTTAACTTGAATAGAACTTCTTGGAGTAGAAGTAAATGAACCAGATCCAAAAACACCATTACGAGTTACTGCTCTAATACTGATGTCTATTAAATTCCCATCGTTGATAAAATTAGCTAAGTCGGCTGCTGTAGTAAATTCTTGCGTAACCGTATTTGTAATTCTATTTTGAACTACGGCAATATCATCATCATCCGTTTCATCACCAGTTAAATTTGTTACCCAGTTTGGATTTAATTGAGGGTCATACCCTAACATTAAATTGTCTATAACCTCTGGATAATCCCTATTCATTCCAGATATAGTAAAACCACCTGAATCTCCAAGCCAACGACCCTCCGCAGGAACTGATATTCCAGCAGGAATGTCTATAGGGTCTATTGGCACGGTATCATCTATCACATCGGAATAGGTATTTATAACAGTACCATTATTTGAAGCCTCAAATGTTAATGTAAACCTAGTACTAGGTTCAAAATCACTTTCAGCAGTATTTCCATTTTCTATAATATATCCTCCAATAATATCAATATCGTAAACAATTTCTGCCTTCGTCAAGGTACGTCCAAAACTCTCATCAAACTTTGGAAGTGTAACGTTTACTGGCGTACTAAAATTAGCATCTCTTTCTAAATACGAAGTATAGGCAACTACATTTCCTGTTGCTTCACCTTCACAAGTTTCTGAACAAGTCCCTGGATTTGCCAAGGTAAAAGTTTCTACATTTACACAATCGCCGTTGGCTGTCACGGTAATTGTAAAATCGGAAGCCTTATCTACAAGCGCTCCGTGGTATATTCTGAAAAAGACTTCTTCTCCGTAATTATTCTCATCAGCAATTTCAAAAGCACCATCATTATTTTGTGTGTATACTTCTACAGCATCTCCACTTTGCGAAGCTGTTACAGCATACGTATAAGGAGCTGCTATATAATCTAAAGTACCGTCTAGCATTACCGAAAAAGTAATATAATCATCGGCTTCATCTGAAAAAGTACCTGCGTTTGAACACACAGCATCCGATATTACAGATGTTTTTTCTTGACAAGAATTAATTGTTAAGGTTACTGTTGTAGTATCGCTACCAGAGCATCCTCCTTCAACAGTATATAAAAAAGTATAAGTTCCATCGAGCACTTCACTAATATCCCAATTTTCAGAATCGTAAATAAGTCCTTCGCTCGAAGTCGCTGTGGTTTCTTCCCAATATCCAAAAGCATCATAATCGCCATCGATATAATCAAACAAATCGACCATATCCCCAACATCTTCCCTACTGATGGTAGCGGTTTGTCCTGTTCCCGCCTCTGGATTGGTAGTGTTCTCTGCAGTTATATTGTATGAAAGTACCGCATCTGCACAATCGGTACTACTACCAGGATATGAAATAGTTGCAAAGTACTCGCCAACATCGGTAGCTGGATCGAAAGCATCGAAAGTTAATGTATTCCCCGTAGCTAATACGGTTGGATCGGTGCCTTTGGTCCAACTGATATCCATAAACGTAAGTCCGTTTAGATACAGAGAACCCGACTCGTCTTCACATAAATTATTTGCACGGATACGTGGTAATTTTTCTGCGGAAGTATTTGCTCTAAATTCAAAGATATTTCCACAGTTATCCAACATTTCAAATGTATAAAGTCCAGACTCCAAACCTTCAAACACAGGAGAAGTACCATTATCTACAGATAGCGCTTCTCCGTTAAAGGCAGTTATAGAATAACTAATAGGCTCTACCCCTGAAGCATCGATTACCGCTGTGGTAGTACCATCTAGACATTGAAACACATAATAATCTTTTACTTGGGGTGTATCGTAATACTCAAATTCATCGAGGACTTGATTACATACATCTAAAAAACCATTAGCGTTTGAGCCAGGAATTCCACTTATATCATCTGTAGAATAATATCTAGATGTCAAAACAATTCTATATCTGCCGCTTAAAGTAAGATTTTCAATGGAACCACTTACCTCTTCAGTAAAAGTTTCACGTTCAGATTGGTTTCCTTGGACAATAAGTGTTTTATAATAAAACTCATCATTATTTGCATTTGAAAACCCGTCGCTAGTCCTTCCCCATCTTCCTGTTTCTTCGTTATAGTATTGTAATGAAACTTGAGGTACAGCTAAATTATACCTAAAATCAACATCTACACTAAACGACCCACAATCGGGATTTACCGTATAATCCACCTCTCCAATAGGCAATTCCTCTACTTCAAAACTTTGGGTGATGGTTTCTCCACAAACTTCTGCTTCTATTGTATATGTACCTAATGTTAAATCCTGTACGGCAGCATAAGTATATTGATAACCAGCTATAGGATGTGTTTGTATATCTGTCACTTTAAAATCGATCGCCCCAGTATAATCTGATGGAAATGAAATAAGTTTGGCAGAGGTAATTTCATATACTGCTGTATAATCTCTTTCTGGATTATAATTACCATTATTCATATTGTTTACTTCTGCAGTCGTTAGTGTATTGGAATGTATCCGTACAGAAGTATTCCCATCACAATTATTTCGTGTTTGATAAATTACTAAATGTTTATCTGGATCATCAATAGTCAACGTTCTAGATACTGTACCTGTTCCACACTCTCCTAAAACTTTTATTGTGTAATCTCCCTCCGGCAAAGTATTTTCGTTATCTCCAATTAAACGAGTAGGTCCAGTAGAAGTATCACCTTCATTTACTTCTCTTACATAAGCATCTAGCGTAGCGTCATAAGTAAAGCCATAATCTTCAGGTATAAATTCAGTATTAGTAAAATCTTCAACGACCAAACGATATGGTGGAATTACTTTTATATCTGCGCTATAAAACCAAATATATTCTCCTCCACATACTCCTGGTAAATCTCTAACATCCAACCCTCCTTGATCAGAATTAGTACGGTTAATGGTTTGTGTTGTTGTTTGTGTATTTCCACAGGCATCGGTTATTTCTATGGTTACATCCCAAATACCGTTAACATAATAGGGTTGCAATTCATTATTTAGGATATTACCACTTTCTGTAGTCCCTGTAATAACCGTTGGGTTAGCAGCATCATTTGGGTTCTCTATAGTTACTGTATACGTATACGGAACCATCAACTGTCCGTAAGCAGCAATGTTTGCTGGAGTATTTCCACGAACTTGTAATAAATAAGGAGCTTCGTTACAGTTTACAGGTGCATACACTACCAATCTCCAAAACATATTATCTGTGTTTATTAAATCGGCTCTGGTAGTAAAAGTTCTTACCCTAGTGGTCCCACAAGGATCGGTTACAGTAACCTCATAGGAAGTTTCTCCTTCCAAACCAGAAAACACCCCCGTGGTATTACTTTCTAAAACAGCCGTGCTTCCATCATTAAGTCTTAACTCAAACAATGCACCTTCACTGGCAGTAACAGTGGTTGTTAACTCTATTCCGTCGCAAAGTAATTCATCTGAAAGCGAAAAATCTAAAGCCTCTACATCTCTAACAACCGAGAAAGTAGCAGTGTTAACACTTTCAACACCACCAACATTTTCAGTAACTTCTATGGTATAATCGCCAACTGCGAGATCTTCAATTAGGTATGTTAAAGTTTCGCCTGTAGCTGTTTCGTCTTCAATAATAATTGGCACCGTAGGGGCAGTGTCATTAAAAACGGCAAAACTAAACTCTGCTCCAACCTCTGTTTCTGTAATATTAACTGTAACATCGGCTCCTGCTCCAAAGCAAGGTTCTGTACCTGCATCTACAGTCATTGTAAACGCAAACATAGAAGGTAACATTCGCGGCATTAAGTTTGTAGTTGCAATAGTTGCTATGGCAACACCAACCGTAAGAATGCTTATAAATAAAATAAGTAATTTCTTTTTCATAGACTTTATTTTATCCTGTTTATTGATTAGTCTTTTTAAATATTCTGTTTAAATTTTAATACGAAAAATCGCATTAAAAAATCGTCAACATGTTTATATACAACAAATTGAACAAACACCTAACACTTTAATTTAAAGCATTACGCATTCATTTTCAGTACATTAATAATGGGGGATAGAATATTAATTTTGGGTAAGTAGGACAAAGCTACCAACTTACATGTAGGCAGAAAAGCAATATCATTAAACAAATTAATATAAATGATACCTTATTTTCTTTTATTCAAAAGTAAGAATTATCTTTTAATAAATAATGTAAAAACATAGTATAAAATCTAAAATTTACATGTAAGAGTAACAATGACAGAGTTTTCAACAGTTTCTTACTTTTTGTTAGAATAGAAAAAATACAGCAAGAGTACTATGCGTTCATTGTATTTTTGGGTTATCGGCGAAATTAACATTTGCTGAAATTCTTCTTATTTCAGCAAAATGTTGTTTTATTGTGGAATTGTTTAATTGTTTAAACGTTTATTCGTTGAAGTGTGAAAAGCGGTATGAGATTTCTCTCTGCGTTCGAAATGACTAACTATTCTTCCAAAATATAATACTGCATCGAATTGTCATTTCGAATGAGGCGTAGCCGAAGAGAAATCTATTTTCTTGAAATGGCGAATTGTTTAATCGTGGATTCGTTGAAGTGTTGAAGTGTGAAAAGCGACATGAGATTTCTCTCTACGTTCGAAATGACTAATTATTCTTCTAAAACACAATACCGTAACGAATTGTCATTTCTGTAAAGGTTAACTAATTCATTGACAAAATTGTATATTTTGTTATGCGTATAAATACAGATGATTTAACCCTAGTTCGAAGTTATTTACAAAAGTATCAATTTTTGATAAGTGAGTATGAACAAGTAAAAAACAACACACATCCACGTTATCGTTTTGTAAAAGAATTTTACCAAGCCAATAGTACAGACCGACGTACTTTTTTAAAGTATTACAATCGTTTCAAACAAAGTGGCAACCAAAGAGATTTATTGCCTAGAAAAAGAGGTCCCAAATGGAAAACTAGAAGACCATTACCTTTTATTGAACGAAAAGTATTAGCTTTAAGAAATCAAGGCAATAATAAATATGAGATTAGTTGTATTTTAAAACCTAAATTAAAGCAATTTACACCCACACCTTCTGGTGTTTATAATATATTAAAACGACACGGTGTAAATAGATTAAATCCAAAAATGGTTGAAAACAAAAGAAAAATCATTAAAAAGAAAGCAGGAGAATTGGGTCATATTGATACTCATTACTTGCCTAAAGGAATTGTTAATTCAGAACCTAAGAAACGCTACTATTTATATGGCATTATAGATTCTTGTACTCGAGTTGCTTGGGTAGAATTAACAGAAGATTTAACAGCATTAACGACTATGTTTTCTGGACTTAGAAGCTTTAATATTCTCGCCAATCATTATAATATTAAGTTCAAGGAAGTTTTAACTGATAATGGTTCTGAGTTTGGTAAAAAAGAGAGCAAATCTAAAGCAGGCCATCCTTTTGAAAGAATGCTAACTGAGTTAGAAGTAAAACATAGATATATTAAACCTTATAGACCACAAACCAACGGAAAAATTGAACGTTTTTGGAGAACAATTGAAGAAGATTTAATTCATGGAACTTATTTTGAATCTAAAGAACACCTGAAAGAAGAAATATTGCAATATATTTATTATTACAATCAAGAAAGACCACACCAAAGTTTAGACGGTGTAGCTCCTAATATTTTTAACCAAAAATGTCAACGAATTAGTTAACCTTTACAATTTCGAATGAGGCGGAGCTGAAGAGAAATCTCAATTTCATTAACTGTTCATTTCTTGAATTGTGTGAGTTTTTAAATTTTTCAATCCTTCAATAATCAACAAAAAAACCGTTTTCAATTTGAAAACGGTCTTCTAAAAAATAGAGGGACTTATAGTGCTCTCTAATAGTTTTTAAAATTCAGTAAATGAATTTCCAACTTTTACAATATCAAATTTTTCATAAAACTCCGGACCATTCAATATCTCTTTTAGATTGTTTTTAGAATCTTTACTTCTTAAGAGTATTTCAAAGTCATATTTTTTTCCTGACTTTTCTGTTATTGTCAAGTAGTTTTTGTTTCCATAAATTGAGTGTGTTTTCCAACTTCCATAGTCCATATATCTCAGAAAAACATTTTCAATTTCATTTAAAGGAATACTTACATTTTCATCATTTACGTTAAATTCAATTCTTTGAGTAGAGATCGTTAATTTTCCAATTCTTTTTGGTTTGATTAAGAATTGACCAAATAAAAAATATGCCCCAAACAAATAAATCGCTAAAGCTAGATACCACAAATAGATATTTTGGCTTTCTCTATCATAAATAAAAATATAAAATGTTGAAATAAAATATAGAATTCCAAACACAACTCTAATGGTTTTATTGAATTCCTTAGTTTTCACTATTTCGGTTTCAAACTTTTTCGCCATTTCTCAAATTATGGTTAACATGTA
>NZ_JAESVF010000021.1:0-7237 GCF_038433465.1 Joostella sp. CR20
CCAAAAGGATAGTAGTTTATGCAAATTTTTCAACGCTGGCTACCTTTTTCAGATGGTCAACTCCAAAATTTAATTTAAAGAACGTTTTTATTAAGGTACTAATATAGGAGTTTTCCTTTAATTTCGTCCAACCACTCACCTTACTTTTAATAAGGTTTTCTCCATAAAATTTAAGGTTTTTTCGGGGTTATCTTTCAAAACCATGATTACAATAACTACAGCGATCACTATCAATCCTAATTGCCACCATTTTAATTGGATTTCTATTTCTTTAATTTTTATCATCTTTTCTAATGTTTTGCTCTATTCAACAATGTTTGTCAAAATTCTAGAATCAACTTCAAAAAGTTTAAGACATGAATTTTATCAATCTGAAAAACAAGGTAGTTATAAGAGTTCGTTCATAAAAGGACAATCAGATACCGCTAATTTTTCGATTAGTTTTTAGAAGTTTTTTGCGGAGAAAGAGGGACTCTCCTCCCCGATTTTGAGAAGTATTAACGTTTTAAAAAGATGAAGATTTACAAGCCTTAAGCTTCGGTTTTAGCAACGTCCTTAATCAATCTTCAGCTTTTTAAAATGATAGCCACTAATGCGGCGATTGAGCATTATAAATTAACTTTCGTAGTGCGATGGCAGCAGCGTTGAACTTTCAGCGTGGGCGATGTCGGCAATTTTACATAACGCAATTTATAACTGCACAAGCTAACCGATTTTGTCAACCGTAAATTCTGATTGTGCATTATAAAGCTCCTGCGTTATGTAACTTTGCTTGGGGTAAGTTTTTATGTATTAGCTTTTTGCAGGGGAACAGCTCTTTGCTTTTTGTCGATAATCGACTTTTAAATATTAAATTCTATCGTAAAAAAGTAATGTGCTGTGTGAGCCTTGGCACATAAAAACTTACAGTGTCGTGGGAAGCGGAACAAAACAAAAGACAGAGGGTTTTTGCTTTTTTCAGCAAAAAACTGGGTTTTGTTTTGTGGGGAGTTATTTCTTGACTCTGCTCCTTATGATTTCAGGGTTTCTACTTGTGTGCAGAACCCCAAAAACAACAATCCGCTTTTGTTCTTCTTCCACTAAATAGAAAATTGCGTAAGGAAAACGAGTTACCAAAGATTGTCGTAACTCTTTATATTTCCGTTGATAATGCTCTGGATATTCGCCAATATAATCGATTTCTTTATTGACTTCAGTTTTAAATTCTTGGGCTAATGTTTCACTTTTTTCGTGATACCATTTTTTTGCCTTTCGTAAATCTGTATGTACAATTGGCAGTAACTTGATTTTATAACTCATTACCAATCGTTCTTTACATCTTTCCAATCCAAAACATCATTGGGATTGTTTTTGTAGCTTTCTAAACGATTGTCCAATTCTTTTTTGTGCTCCATAGAGATTTCTTGGTGTTCTTCTTTTTCACGCTTTAAAACACGCTCTAAAGTATCTAAAATGCTTTCTCTATCAATACTGAACAGTTCCTGTATAAAATGATATTTTCGTGCTTCTAAATCCATAATTCCTATATTTCGGATATAACAAATGTACAATTTTTGTTCCATATTTTTAAGTTTATGATATTGGATGAAAGTTATTGACCATTTCGTGAAGGCTCTCTAAATCGTCCTGTAAATAGCGTTCGGTTGAACTGATGTAACGATGTCCTGCCAGATATTGAACCTTTCTTAAATTATATTGTCCTAACCAATTCGTAATTACTGATGCTCTGATTTGCTTGATGTTTTCAGCTTTTTGATTGCACTTTTTCAGCTTCTTAATTATCTGTGAAGTGAGCACATTAAATCGTGTATTGATTGGGAACAGTAAATCTGTGTGGTTTTTTATTCGCTTTTGTAACAATGGCAACACTTCGTTTTGGTATTCTATAAATTCCATTATTTGCCAGGGTTTTAACTCTAATTCTCGTGCGTTACTTTTTCTGGTACTTGGCACATAGATTTTTCCTTTTGAGAGCTGTAAATGTTCGGTTTTTAACTTGCTTAAACTTGTGGTGTTCAATCCTTGGTAAACGATTAATCCTATGATAACTTTATTCCTCTTTGCACAAACTAATGCATACTTATCTGTGGCATTGCCACTTTCAAAAGAATAATATAAATCCTCCAGTTCGTCTGCATCCAGTAAATCGTAATTAATGGTTCTTCGTTCGCCTTTTACTACTGTATTTTCTATGGGATTATCGCTTCTGTATGCTTCATCAATCAAGTAATTAAAGTAAATTTTTATACTTCGTAATCTGTGGTTGACCGTCTTTTTGGTTATGCCTTTTCTCGATAGATATTTAATGAACTTTAAGCAGGTTTTATAATCGATTTCGGTTGGTGTGGTACTATTTCTGTTACACCATTTTTTAAAAAGTTCTACCTGTTTTTCGTTTCCTGTAATGGTGGTTTCGCTGTAACCTTGTTCCTCTAAATATGTGCTGTAATTATTCATTTTCAATCGATTTTAAAAGATGTGTGTAGATTTGAGTGCTTTCTAAACTACTATGCCCCAAAAAGGTTTTGATGCTTTCTAATGGCACATTTTGTTGCAGTAGATGTGTGGCGATGCTATGGCGTAAAATGTGCAGCGTAATGCCTTTTTCTGCAATGGTTTTATTGTTGGTTGCTTCTACGATTGCTTTTAACCTATTGGCAAAACTCATGCCCTGCATTCGTGTACCGTTCTTGTTAATAAACAAGGCTTCGCTTAAATGGGATTGGTAAAATTCTGGTCGAGCTTCGTAGATGTAATCTTCCAATATTTCTGCATTCTTTCGGTTGATGGGTACAAACCGTTCTTTGTAGTTTTTTCCTTTTCTAACAAACACTCGTTCCTTTTCAAAATAGATGTCGCTTAAATCTAAGTGTACTGCTTCGTTTCGTCTTAATCCACAACTATACAATACTGTTAAAATGGCTTTATCTCTTAATTTAAATCGACTTTCTGTATGACTTAATTCGGTGGCTTCAAAGAGTTCCTTAATTTCTGCTATCGTCAGTACATTTAACTTTTCTTCAGTTGGTTGCTGCTCTGATTTCAGATGTATGTTGATGCCTTTGTGATTGTGGTTCTGTAAATAGTCCTTGAACTTTTTTAAGGCTTGTTGGTGTTTGTTCAAGTAGCTTTTACTCAATGCTCCGCTTTGGCGTTCGTTGGCTCTTTCCTTGAGTTCGCTGTAATATTCCTTTACTATTTTGGCAGTAATCTGATTGATGCTTTTGATATGGTTTTGCTCTAAATAATAGAAGAACTCTTGCAAGTGGTTTGGCAAGTAATAAACTGTACTTTCTGCATAACCGAGGATGTCCAACCAGTCCTTAAAGGACATTAATAAGGTTTTAAAACTTTCATTGTATAGCTTCAACTTTTTCACTTCGGTATGTGTTTTTTGCGATTTCTTGGAACAAGCTTCTAACTTGCTGTTTTTGATTATGTTAGCTGTTCCACTTTAGCAATGGAACGCTTTGGAACATTGGAACACTCTATCTTTATCAAACATTCCTTTAAAGCTTGTGTTATTGCTTCTTCCAGTTCCTTGTATTCATTGGGATTGGTTACTTCGTAACAGTTTAGGTTTTCGCCTTTTTTCTTTACTTTCTTGATGTAATGGTTATCCAATAATTGTTGGTGGTAACGCCACTGTGTCGTTTTCTTGACCTTTAACCGTCTGCGGATTTCCAATGCTGTAAACGTGGTTTGGTTTTCTGCGATTAGATACTTTTTCAGTTCTTCAATGTAGTTTCTGCAAGCTCCTGTGATGGTATCGGATTTTCGTAATAAAACATCAATAATAAGCTCATTGGCTTCTTGTATATCTTCGATTGTTGTCTCGATGTACTCCTCTCCTGTTTGGGTGTCAAACTTCGACTCTCGTTGATATTGCTTGTAAAATGTAATCGCTTCAATAAACTGTAAATAGTGTGAGTTTGTTCGTCTTGGTTTAAAAACTGATTTTGGTAATTGCAGATATTCGGCAAAAGGATTAATCACTTTTATTGGTTTTAAAACTCGTTGCACATTGCGGAGAAGCTCCGCTGCTTTAAATTCTTCATCTTTATTAAGCTTGCCTGCCGATAGCAACCGCTGATAGCGCATTATGCGCTGGTCTTGCGCTTCGCTTTCATCGATGTACAAAAGGAAGCTTCTATTTGAATTGTCCTCGTAAATGCTTTCCTGTGTGGTACACCCTGCAACACTTACAGGACCTTCAACGGTTAAATGGATTGTTCTTGTTGTGCCTTTGGTGTCTTTGTGAACTACTGTTTTTGTAATTCGTTTTTTGGATTGCAGTTCCCGTAATGGATAGAGTACAGATTCCGCTCCGTCCAGATCTTCTATTAAAATTAGTTTGTGCTGTAATTCTGTGCGATTGAAGTAGTAAAAAGCATTTGCGGACAGTACCGTGATTTCTACTTTATCTTCTTCCGGGATGAGTTCCGCAACCTTGCTTTGTAAATGTGTTTTTCCAACTCCGGAACTTCCCAAGCTAATGCAATGCAAAGGATTATTTGTTTTTCTGCTCGTGAAGATTAGATACATTGTTTGCCTGTTGTGTTCTTCGCCGATGACGCCAGACTTTCCGATTAAATCGTTTGTACGTTTGAGTAGATTTTTAGAGGATAAAAATTTGATGGCTTCTTTTTCCTCTGTTGCTGATAGCTCCTTTCTATATGGCATCATTGATGCCTCGTATTGGTCGATTAGCAAAAACCTGTAATTCTCTAACTCTTTGGTAAGTTCCTGTAATGTTCTACGTGCTACGCTTGTTCCAATCTCTAACCGTTCTGCAATCTTTCGTGTGAACTTTTCTATTTGGTTATCATTATACAGGTCTATCGAGTGCCTTAAAACGTTATGTTCCTTTGGTTTTTGTATGCTGATAGTTACTCGTAAACTCTCCAATTTATTGAGCTTGATACCTCCCAAAACGTGGATTTCTAAATGTTTGGTGGTGTATTCGTAGTTGTTCGGGTTGGACGTATTTAAAGCACTCATAATTATTTATAGATATATTTTCTACTACAAATATAATTTTAAATAGACAATAACTCTACTTAATAATCTGTATTTTTTCTATTTGTTGATAATTATAGAGTTTATTTCTATTTTTGTGATATGAGTATTGGTAAAAACATACAAGACATCCGCACAAAGCTCGGGCTGTTGCAAAAGGAAGTTGCTTTGGAACTCGACCTTGATAAATCGTCTTATTCCAAGGTGGAAAAGGATATGAGGGAAGTAAAGGTTTCGGAACTTAAAGTGCTTTCCAGCCTGTTCAATATGTCGATTGATGATATTATCAACTATGACGAGAATACCGCTCCTAAAGAGGTAATTTTAGAGGACAAGAGCGAGAACGAGCAGATTAAGCTTATCAACCAACTTGACGAAGAGGATAAATCTACCATTCTTAAAATCATTGATACAATGCTTACCAAAAAGAAGTTTAAAGATTTCTTCAACAAAAATGTTGCTTCACTTTAAGCTTAAAAAAAAACCAATTTACAACAACTTAAGATTCCCCTTATAACATATCCTACTAGGTTGCAATACTGCAACCATAAACGCTGAAAACCCTTGTTATTGCTCATTTTAACATTTTTTGTGCGATTTATAATACGTAATGCTGAAAATCAAGTAGTTACGTTTTTCGCTAACACCTCTTTTTTTAAACAAAAAACCACAACTTTTACGTTGTGGCTTGTTGGTTTGTTTATATTTATATCCCTTACTCTTGTTGCTTACTCGCTATGGGCACGGACTACAAGTCCGCGCGATCGGGGTTGATAAAATGCTCACTTCAAAGAAGTTTAAGGGCTTCTTCCAAAAAAACGTCGCTTCGCTTTAGAGCATAAAAAAACCGCCTCTTGGGCGGTCTTTTATTACTTTTTGTAGCTATATTTCTTTTTAGATTGCCTAACTATTTCTTCATAATCAAACCCCTGATTGATGACATACATTTTCTTGAATAAATATTTAAAGCTAAACGGCATTTTGGTTATTTTCAAGTAATAAATCTCCTCTGGCTTAATAAAAAACTCAACTTTTTTATTATCGCTTTTTGCCAAAAGTTTCAGTTCTTTTTTATCCTCTTTTAAATATTTGCTCTTCAAAATGATTTTGTCATTTTTCTTCTCCAATAAGTAAGCATCGTTTCCTTCAATGATATAATATTGTACATTTTCAATTTGCTCTTTGCCTTTCAAGAACGAGACTTTTATCTCTTTATCTTTTTGAGCAAAGGACAAGGATGTACATAACAAAACCGTGATTATTATAATTATTGTTCTAATCATTCTTTAGCTTCTTAAAATTCCTTATACTCATAGTTGTGATTACTCCATTGCTATTATAAAAATTAACTTTCGTACCACTTGATGTACCAACTTGTATAGCTGTAGCATTGTAACCATTATTTTCAAGGTTCTGCGCAGCTCCTATGTCGCCACCAGCACTTCCAGGAGTACCAGAAGGTGTCATAGAACCTCGATATGTTCTTGTAGTCCCATCAGCCTGTTCAACTTCCTGAGTTTTGGATGTATGTACGTGCCAATAATCAGCTAATTCACTTGATGATGGGTAATCTATTGGTGATGTTCCATTAAATAAATTTATTGAGCCATTACCTGTCTCGCTTTTCTTTGGTCCAGGTTCCCAAGCAACTGTAGTTACATTACCATCAGCATCTCTTTCTGTGTGTCCTCCTTCTTCGTGCAATCCTGCATCAGAACTATTAGGGTCTCTACCTGTATCTTCTCCTTGAGCATCCACCGAAGCTACAACTCCATCAACAGTAGCTTCTCCACCATTTAAAGTAACTACATCCTTACCTGTTAAGTCTATAGCGTTATTTCCTCCTTCCGTTTGATTTTTAATATCTCTTGCTTGACTATTGTTGTGAACAATGTGTATTTTCCCATCTGTTTTTCCATCATCACCTATTAGATTACCTCTTTTATCAAAAATAGGATCATCTAATGCAGCTACAGGAGCCATTCCATCAGGGTCAATGAAAAATACAGGATTATTAAAAGCAAAGTTATAAGGAGAGTGTCTACGCATCTGTTCTGCCAATGGGTCAACAACCACCCATCTTGCTATTGCTGGGTCATAATGTCTAAAGTTAAAATCATACATATTATAACCTAACTCCTCTTCGTGTTCTTTTCCGTGGTATTTGTACTTATGTTCCGTACCATTTATCACGTTATTGTAACCCTTATGACGTAAG
>NZ_JAESVF010000022.1:0-7187 GCF_038433465.1 Joostella sp. CR20
AAAATTAAAATAAAAAGGCTATCAATTCATTTTGATAGCCTTTTGTTTATAATGTATAATCGTAATTTAATAATTAACGTATTCTATAATTTCTAATCCATAACCAATAATTCCAACACGTTTGGTTTTAGATGAATTCGACATAAGTTTGATTTTAGAAATGTCTAAATCGTGTAAAATTTGAGCACCAATTCCAAAATCTTTAGCGTCCATATTTACTTTAGGAGCTTGTAATTCGCCTTCTTTTTGAAGTCTTTTTAGCTCCGATAAGCGATTTAACAAATTTAAAGAATGTGTTTCTTGGTTGATAAATACAATAGCGCCTTTCTCTTCTTTGTTTAACAATTTAAACATATCGTCGAGTTTTTTGTCGGCGTTACTTGTAAGTGTTCCAAGAATATCGTTATTTACTAAAGTCGAGTTAATTCGCGTAAGCACAGGTTCGTCGCTATTCCATGTGCCTTTGGTAAGTGCCAAATGAACTTGGTCGTTGGTGGTTTGTTTGTACGCTCTTAATCTGTAAGATCCGTATTTGGTTTCGATAGTAAAATCTTCTTTTTTCTCGATAAGCGAATCGTGTTTCATACGATAAGCCACCAAATCTTCAATCGAAATAATTTTTAAATCAAACTTTTCTGCCACTTTTAAAAGTTGTGGCAAACGCGCCATGGTTCCGTCTTCATTTAAAATTTCAACTAAAATCCCTGCAGGCTTAAACCCAGCTAAACGCGCTAAATCTACCGCAGCTTCGGTATGGCCAGTTCTTCTTAAAACACCGCCATTTTTTGCACGCAAAGGAAATATATGTCCTGGACGACCTAAATCGTGAGGTTTGGTATCGTCTTTAACTAAAAATTCAATTGTTTTTGCACGATCGTAAGCCGAAATCCCTGTGGTACAACCATGACCAATTAAATCAACCGAAACCGTAAATTGTGTATTGTGAAGTACAGTGTTGTTTTGAACCATCATGCTAAGATTCAACTCTTCGCAACGATCTTCGGTTAATGGAGCACAAATTAAACCACGCCCATGCGTTGCCATAAAATTTATCATCTCTGGCGTTACATTCTCTGCAGCTGCAATAAAATCGCCTTCATTCTCTCTATTCTCATCATCAACCACAATAATAACTTTTCCTTTACGGACGTCGTCGATGGCTTCTTCTATGGTATTTAATTTTATATCTGATGTTGACATTAGCGTCGTTGTGTTCATTAATAATTTTTAGCAAAGATACTTATTTATCTTTTTTTGAATTGCTCCTTGACTTTTTAATTCTTTGAAGTGTTTATGTTGAATAAATTTTCATTTTTAACTCACTTAATTTTAATTTTTATTGGAGTTCGTTGATGTGCTTACGCAGTTGTCTTGACACAAAAACGAAACAAAAAAAGTCAAGACTGATTTAAAAAGGTCAGTTTCAAATAAATCTTGTTGATTCTTGTCTGAGAGTTTATAAAAAGAAATCTGTACTGTTAAATGTTTAATTCTCTATGCGGTTTCTTCGGATTTCTTTTTCTTTTTTAAGAAGCTGAAAAAACTCGAAATCTTATGAAAAATCCCACTTGATTCAAACACAGCTTTGTCGGCAGTGGCTCTTCTTGTTAAGAAAATCCCTAACGGAAGCATAATTCCGGTAGATACCCAAGCTCCAATAATAGGAGGGATGCTGCCATCTTCTGAATAGTTTTTAGCAAAAATCCCGATAAAATGATAGGTTAAAAACAAGGTAATTGCTAATACCATTGGAAGTCCTAATCCTCCTTTGCGGATAATAGCTCCAAGTGGTGCTCCAACAAAAAACAAGATAAAACAAGCAAAGGCAAGCGCATACTTTTGGTAGAGCGCAAGTTTGTAGTGGTTGTATAATTTAATACGTCGGTTTAAATCCCATTTCTTTCCTTCTAAGGTAGATTTTGTGTTTTTTACGGTATTGAGCGCCATTTCTACAAGCTGACTCTGACGATAATCTTCAAAAATGGTAATGATACTATCAATGTTTTTATCAACTTTTAGCTGAAAGTTTACGGCCTTAATTGAGTCGTTTACTACTGCCTTTTGGTTTTTAGCCTTCTTGGCAGGCGCTTTTTTTGGAGCTTTCTTTTTTACTTGCAAGTTGGCGGCTCCAGTACGTTTAAAAATGTTTTCTCCGAAGTTGGTAAATATTTTTTTGTGCGCTGTATGAATAGAATCGATTGCGTAGTCCAACTCGTTTACTTTTAGCATTTTATACGAGTTTTTGATGTCGTTTTTACCCAAATCTACATCGTTGAGTTTCGATAAATCCATAAACATGGTATAGCTATCAAAATACGCTTTTGCATGCGGGTAATTATCGCGTTTATCTCTGCTTTGCGCTTTTAAGTCTTCGTAATAATTTCCGTCTGTTAAAATAAGCTGAAGAATGTTGGAGTTTTCGCTACTTACCAATTCTCCTTCAACCGACTTTATAACTTTGTTATTGATGCCACCATCTTCTAATTGGTGAATAATAACATTGTCTAATAAGTTGTCATTATCACCGTGTTTCTTTTCTACTTTAATGCTTAAATCTTCCCCAACGTTACTAAAAACCCCTTCGGTAATTGCCATTGCGGGTTTCATTTGCCCTATGTTACGACGCAGGTTGTACGATTTGTATTCCGCAGCAGGAATAACATTATTAGCAAAGAAAAACGTTCCTATACTTAAAAAGGTAATAAACACAATAAGCGAACGCATGGCTCGGTATAGTGAAATTCCAGAAGCTTTCATGGCGGCAAACTCGTAGTTTTCTGCCAAGGCTCCAAAAGTCATAATAGATGCCAAAAGAACCGTTAACGGAAGTACATTTGGCACAAGGTTAGGGGAGTAGTAAAATAAAAACTTACCCACAATGAGTAAGTCGATATCTTTTCCTGCAAATTCGTCGATAAAAAACCAAATTGCTTGAAAGATGAAAATAAACATCAGTATGACAAACGAACTGATGAAGTTGTATAAAAACCTTGATAGAATATATCTGTCTAAAATTTTCAAAGTGCTAGTTTGTTATGATGTAGTAACCTAAATTATCGTATTTGGCTTGGTCGAATGTAAACAACGATTTAGAAAGTGGTTCGTTAGTTTTAAACGAATTTACTGTAATAGTAGTTTTTGTACCATTGCTTCCAACTTCAATAAGGTTGTAAATATGCTTTGTTTGCGCGTCAATTCCTAAAAGAATTTGTTTTATTTCTGAATTGCTATCGATAGGCGATAAAGCTACATACTGAATGTTTCGCCCTTTGATATTTTGCAAAACGTCCCATTTGTAATTGTATCCTTCTTTGTAAAAAGTAAGCATTTTAGAAGGTGTAATAGTGCCTTCACCATCTTCTGGAGTACTTTCAATAACTACTTCTTCGTTTTCTGGAATGATAGTATACGTTTTACTTCCGTCAAAAATTTTAGTAGCTCCTAAATAGTTAAAAACATATTTATCTCCTTTGATGGTAACATCTCCTTTTGTTTCTTGATGAATGCTTTCCGCAGTATTGTCGAGCGTATATTTAAAATCGATAAAAATATTGTCGTAGCTTTTTACTTTGTTGTAAACTTCGTCTAACAAGTTTTTTGCTTTAGCATCGTTTTGAGCATTCGCTTGGATTGAAATAAATGCGATGGCTATTAAAACTAATATCTTTTTCATGTGTGTTTTTTTTATGCTGATAAATACTTAAAAAGGGTATTTATACAATTAAATTTATTCGTTGTTTAACAATTGATCGAGTGCAACCATATCTGGAACAAGTACTTGGCGTGCTTTACTTCCTTCAAACGGACCAACAATTCCTGCTGCTTCTAATTGATCGATAATTCTACCAGCTCTATTGTAACCTAATTTAAGTTTACGTTGTAATAGTGAGGCCGAACCTTGTTGTGCAATGACGATAACTTCGGCAGCTTCTCTAAAGAGCGCATCTCGTTCGGAGATGTCTATATCAAGACCTGTGCCAGACTCTTCTCCTACATATTCTGGCAGTAAATGTGCATCTGGATATGCACGTTGTCCGCCAATATAGTCTGTTATTTTTTCAACTTCTGGGGTGTCTACAAAGGCACATTGAATACGTGTTAAATCGTTTCCTTGTGTGTACAGCATATCTCCACGACCAATTAATTGATCTGCTCCAGGTGAATCTAAAATAGTTCGAGAGTCAATTTTAGAGGTTACTCTAAAAGCAACACGCGCAGGGAAGTTCGCTTTGATAATACCAGTAATTACGTTAACCGAAGGTCTTTGTGTTGCAATAATTAAATGAATCCCGATTGCACGTGCTAACTGTGCTAAACGCGCAATTGGAGTTTCAACTTCTTTTCCAGCTGTCATAATCAAATCGGCAAACTCGTCGATGACTAACACAATGTATGGTAAAAATTGGTGACCGTCGTTTGGATTTAATTTTCGAGCTTTAAACTTGGCGTTGTATTCTTTAATGTTTCTCACCATGGCATTTTTCAGCATCTCATAGCGATTGTCCATTTCAATACAAAGCGAATTTAAAGTATTAATAACTTTGGTATTGTCGGTAATAATTGCCTCTTCACTATCTGGAAGTTTAGCCAGAAAATGACGCTCAATTTTATTAAACAGCGTAAGCTCAACCTTTTTAGGATCGACCAATACAAACTTAACTTCTGCGGGGTGTTTTTTGTAAAGTAGGGAAGTTAGGATGGCATTTAATCCAACCGATTTTCCTTGTCCTGTAGCACCCGCCATTAATAAGTGAGGCATTTTAGCAAGATCCACAACAAAGGTTTCGTTGCTAATAGTTTTTCCGAAGGCAATAGGAAGTTCCATTTCGGCACTTTGGAATTTTTTAGCAGCAATAACCGAACGCATAGAAACAATCGTTGAGTTTTTGTTTGGCACTTCGATACCGATTGTTCCTTTTCCTGGAATTGGCGCAATAATACGAATTCCTAATGCTGCCAACGAAAGCGCAATATCGTCTTCTAAGTTTTTAATTTTTGAAATTCTCACTCCGGCCGCTGGTACAATTTCGTATAGCGTAACGGTTGGACCAATGGTAGCTTTAATTTGAGAAATATCAATTTTGTAGTTCTTAAGAGTGTCTACAATTTTATTTTTGTTTTCTTCTAACTCTTCTTGATTGATGGTGATGCTTCCGCTACCGTAATCATTTAAAAGTTCTAGCGTAGGGAATTTATAATTGCTAAGTGCAAGTTTTGGGTCGAATTCCCCAAAGTCTTTTACTAGTTTTTCAGCAAGATTGTCTGTTTCTTCTTTTTCTTCTTCTGCAACAGCTTCAACTTCTACTTCAATTTGTAAATCGTCGTTTTCTGAAGGTTTAGCAATAGGAGTAACTGTTTGCGTTGGAGGAGGCGTTACTTTTTCTTCTACAACTGTTGGAGTGTCGTCCTCCAATTTTACTTCAAAAGAGTTTTCAATATCCACATCTGAAGTAGTGTTGATTTTTTCTACTTCATCAATTTCATCAGTTACAATAGTATTTTCTTGCGATTTATTTTCTGCTGAAGTGTTTGCTTCTGCTTTAACTTTATTGCTTTTAAAAGCAGCTTTAAATTCTTCTTGTGTGGTGTAAAACAATGCTTTTACCTTTTGTGGCGTTACACCAAGACGGATAACGGCGTAGGTAATCAACATGAATAACAATACGAGAATAACACCAATTTTTCCGATGTAGGCTCTAAGGAAATCATTCATTTCAAAACCAACCACACCACCTAATAGTGGAGCACTTTCAGTAAAAAATCCGAAGAAAATAGCGAGCCAAATAGCAACTATTACACCCCAAAACCAACGATTGGTAAGGAGTTTTACACTTCTGTTTAAAAAAAGATATAGTCCTGTTTGGAATAATAAAATTGGGAAAATAAAGGCGGCAATACCAAAACCTTTATAAATAAATAAATGACTGATGGAAGCTCCAAATTTGTTGAGCCAGTTTTTGGCTTCGGCTTGGCGGTTTCCAAATTCTTTGAGTAAACTTTGGTCTTCCTGCCAAGTGGAAAAATAAGAAATAAACGCAATAACACAGGCTACGCTTAAAAGCATCAATAAGCTTCCAAAAATAATTTTTTGTTGATTGGATACTTTAAAAGATGGAATTTTGTTGGAGGTAGTAGGGTTACTCGTTTTAGTTTTCTTTTTGGCCATCGGCTACATTAAGTTTTATCGCAAAAATACTAATTACAAACGTACAGTTTCTAATTATATTTTTAAAATATTTTAGGAATATAGATTATAAACCCAATAATTACGGCTGCAAACGCCGCAATACAAACGGCTCCAGCTGCAATATCTTTTATAAAACCTATTTTATAATGGTGGTCTGGGTGTATAAAGTCGGCAATTTTTTCGATGGCGGTATTCATTCCTTCTATGCTCATTATTAGTGCAATAGTTAAGGTTTGTAAAATCCATTCGGTTGTAGAGATTTCAAAATAAAAACCAGCGATGGTAACCAAAACAGCAATAACAAATTGTGTTTGGATACTCGCTTCGGTTTTTAACAAAAGGTACGCTCCTCTACAAGCGTACCTAATGCTTTTTAATCTGTTAATGATAAAACTCATTAAGCCTCTAATGCTTTTAATGCAGCAGCATAGTTAGGCTCGTCTGCAGTTTCTGCAATTTGTTCAGTATGCGTAATCTCACCATTTTCGTTTACCACAATAACTACACGACTTAATAATCCTTCTAGTGGTCCATCGATAAAATCGAGTCCGTATGTTTTTCCGAATTCGTGATTTTTAAAGTCTGATAGGTTAATAACATTGTCTAAACCTTCAGCACCACAAAAACGTGCCATCGCAAACGGAAGGTCTCTAGAAATACATAAAACTTTGGTGTTGTTTAATGCTGAAGCCTCTTTATTGAAAGCTCTCACACTAGCAGCACAAGTTCCAGTATCTACGCTAGGGAAAATGTTTAAAACAAGTTTACTTCCTTTAAAATCGGATAAAGAAGCGGTAGATAAATCGGTTTTTACAAGTGAAAATTCTGGAGCAGCTGTTCCTACTTTTGGAAGTTCTCCAGAGGTGTGAATTTCGTTTCCTTTTAATGTAACTGTTGCCATTTTAGTATTTTTATTTTTTAGTATTAATATTGTGTTTTTTGAAATAAAATAATCGGGAATACATCCGCAATACGGGATTAAAGATATTAATAAAAGTGT
>NZ_JAESVF010000023.1:0-6353 GCF_038433465.1 Joostella sp. CR20
CTCGAATATGCGTAGTGCGGGTTTTCAAAGCTCTTCATTATCAAACCGAAATAATTATGAGTAAATGTACAAAAGTTAAATTTACCACTTCACCCCGCATTACGTATATTTATTGTTAGGCGCTTTTACTTTTTAAACAATCTACCGAAGAATCCCTTTTTTGAATTCTCCATCGGATGATTCTCAATTTTTTCTTCAATTTCTTTTGTGCTGTCTTCTTTCTCAATATTTACATACTGGATATGTGAATCTTCGCCCTTGATTTCTTTAAAAACGAAACTTTCAAAGCCATCATTGATTTCAGTGGTTTTCTTCAGTATTATTAACTCTGATTTATAAATGGTTGCCATGTATTGACTTTCAGAAAAATTTGCATTTCCAATTCCATATACATATCCAATATTTTTAAATTCTTTATTCCATATTAGTAAGCAGTCACTATTTTGAGTAATAATTAAGCCACCATTATCTATAAATGAAATTTTTGAAGTGTCATATCCACGATTTATAAATAATTTTTGCCCCTCATGTTCTACTACATAGGGTTTAAAATAATTATTTACAGCCTTATCACCTTTAAATGAAGTAGTATACCAATTAAAAATCTTTAAAGAATCTTCGGAAGGAATCATTTCACTTCTTTTAAACTTATCTGTTTCCCAAAACACATACTTTCCATGGTCTGCACCACCTATTAAAAACTGACTGTTAGGAGAAAACTCTGCTATAGTCATTCCAAAATTGTGGTTAATATCATTGTAGAATTTTTCCTTATAATCTTTCAGGAAAGTAGGGTGTGCCCAAACAACTTGTTCTGTCTTTTTATCAAAGTCAAATACCTGTGATTTCGTCGAGTAGAAATGTAGTACCATTTTCGAACCATCAGGAGAAAGAGCAATTCTATCATTTCCATTTCCATACTTTATGTTCTGCTCCTTATTACCTTTAAAATCAAAAATATCCATTGAGTTTCCTTCGCCAGAGAAAATCAATTTTTCTTTAGGTAAGTTAATTTTCAGACCGTTTCCTTTTATTTTAATGGAGCTTATTAAATCCCCTTTAATTGAATAAGTTGTAAGTATCGTTTCTTTGCGGTCGGGTGAATAAAGGGTTTTATAAGTTTTATCCTTCGAATCAAATACTAAATCTTTTAAGTCTGGATAAATGGAGTCCTTCTTAAAGTTCTCAAATTTGATATCATGTTTAAGTTCTATTAATCTATTATTGGAGTTTACGACAATATTATTTAAAATAAAAGCCTGAGCGTCAGTGTTCCAATGAATTTTTTTATCATATGATTCTTTAAAGCAACTTTGATAACTAATTTCCCAAGTCTCGATTATATGCCCTTCACTATTAACTTTTTTAAGTATTTTATTGTCAACTAATAACAATAATTCACCAGAATCATTAATGGCATAGCTTGTTAAATCAACTAATTTCAAGTCAAGTCGCAAAGTTTCTTTAAATCCTATGTTTTCAGCAAGTTTCACTTTTACATCTTGATTTTCAATAATCGATATTTCTCTCGAAAAAGGATTTTCAAAATCTAAGTCAAGAAGTAACTTTGCTTCAACTTGTAGTTTTTCTAATGCCTGAATATGCTTTTTTGCATTTTCAATATCTGTTTCTAGAAAATCTGATATTTTGTTTTGTATATCATGATAAAAGTTTGTGTAGTGTTCTTTTGCTTGGTCTATTTGCTTTGTAAAAATGAGGAGTCTAAAGTATTTTCGAAACGCCTCTGTTCTGTTTTCAAATAACCACAAACCATCCGAAGCTTCATCTAAATTTGAAACAACCGATGGTAGCTCTTTTATAATTTCCTCAAGGTTTGTTCTTTCTTTCGTATCAGGTCCTGCTAAAGATGATGTAACTGCGTGTTTAAACTGCTGACTCTCAGTTGGAGTAAAAAAGTCTTCTTTCGATAATTGTTCAAAATCAACATTTGTAATACCATCTAAGACTTTAAGGTTATGACGAAAAAAACTGCGCTCATTTAATTTATCCTTTACCCACTTATCAAACTTTGGTATTTCAATGGAGATTGAAAGTGAGAATTTTAGAAAAATCTCCTCAGTTTTTTCATTAAACTCCAAAGCATTATGTGGTTCAGAAATCGAAATAATCTGGTCAAAATTACTGACCTGCCTTTTAAAGCTTCTTTTGCCTTTCAAGTATTTAAATCCACTATTAGCAAGGATTTCGTTAATGGAGTTTATTATTATCTCATCAGATATTTTTTTTAGTGAATTTGCTCTTATCATAATATCTTCAATTATCTATCATAGGTTGCACACTCTCTCTTGTAATTGCGCCTAACGGTTTCATGTATGGTTTCGTTGCGTGAAAATCCGTAGGATTTTCAGCTTTGGAAACTAAGATAGTAAAAACGCCCGAATTTCCGCAAGGAAATTCCGTAGCAATGAACTGTACATATTGTTGTGCAGTGTAAGTCAAAACGCAAACCTTAGCAAATAAATCTCAAAAAGCAAAGTTGTTACGTTCTGCTTGCGTACAGATTGGTGGCAGGCTACTGTGCGTTTGCTTTTTGCCTTTGACTTTAAAAACTAAACATTTAAATAAACACCGACGGAAAAGGAACTGCATTTAGATGCCTTAAAAACCTAAAAAAGGAGTAGGGAAGAAGTTGGCTTTTTAAACACTTTTTATACTGTACAACGGTCTCGGCTATGAGTAGTTGCGTGGTTTAGCACTCAACTTTGCAAGTACACACCAAACTGAAAATCCGCGAGGATTTTCAGAAGTAGGCGAGAACAAGCAATTACTTATAGCCATTGTTGTACACCGTTTTTATTTATTTTTTAATATCTGTTCAACATATTTTCTGTGATTGTCAAATCCGTTATTTTCGGGATTTTCCAAGTCAACCATTCCATCAATTCCAGAGTCGTAAATCTGCCAATTATACTTTTTCGATAATTCAATCAAGGCATAAATTGCGTTTTCTCCATATAGTGAAAGCATAAAATTGCTTGAATGCTCGTTGTCGGCAAAAAAGTCAATCGTAAAATCAGTTCCGATTATTTCTCTGTGATTTCCGTCCTTTTTTAATTGGTCAAATGATTTTTCTAATATTCCGCTAAAATCAGTTGGTTCGAGTTGGTTTTCGTCCAGTTCAGCAACCGATTGGATTTTCTGTTTTGAATTAAAAAGCACAATATCCCAACTCATTCCTGCGCTTTTTTTAATAATTGTTCCAAACCAGCATTTTCCTTTTCCAACGCTTCAATCTCATCTCCGAGAATTCGATTATCATCTCTTAATTTACTATTCGTAATTCCTTGATAAATATTCCAAATCAGAGACAATCCAGCGATTCCAACACCAACCCATTTTACATAATCCGTTTTTGGTTTTAAAGACTTTTTATAAGCAAACCAATCTTTATGGTTATTCGCAACTTCATGTCCAATTTCTGAAAATTTAATTGCGTGGTCAGTATGTTTTTCAAATGGCGAGGATTTAATTAATAAATATCTAATTTTTTGAAATCGGTCTTCTCCCCATTCCATTCCGCTTAAAAACGAAAAGTCTTTAAACATCACGTATGGTTTTTCGGCAGATTTTAATTCTTGAATTGCTTTATTAATTATCTCGTTTTCGTTCATTTCGCAAATGGTGTACAACGGTCTCGGCTATGAACAGTTGGGGATTTTACGCCCTAACTTTTCGGTTTGGCACTGACCTTTGTTTTTATGTTTATATTTTGGTTTTATCACTTTCGCCCCAATTGTTTATAGCCAATGTTGTAGCCAGTGCTTTTTCATTTTCCAAGTTTTAATATTCTTATCGCTCCTTGAATTACCAAAGCAAAAACGATTGTTCCGATTATCAAGTCAGGTTTGTTCGAGTTCAGCCAATTGACCAAAATTCCTGCTGTTATCACGCCCAAATTTATTATCACGTCATTTGAAGTGAAAATCATACTTGCTTTCATATGGGCTTCTTCTTTGCTTTTTGACTTTTGAAGCAAATACAAGCAAATTCCGTTTGCAATAAGTGCAAAAATCGAAATGATTATCATTGTCGAGAAGTCGGGCAATTTTTCTGCTCCGAAAAATCTTCTCAAAACTTCTATAAATCCGATAATCGCAAGAGTTATTTGAAAATATCCAGCGATTTTGGCAATTCGTTTTTTTCTTGTCAAAGTTCCGCCAACTGCAAACAAACTAATTCCGTAAACAAAACTATCCGCAAGCATATCCAAACTGTCAGCAACCAATCCCATTGATTTTGAGATTATTCCGGTTGTCATTTCGATTAGGAAAAAAGCGAAATTAATAGCGAGTACAGTCCAAAGTAGTTTTCTTTGGTTTGTATTTTCTTTAAAATCGGTTTGGTCAGTTTGTTCGGTCGAAATTTTTTTTCCGCCTAAATTTAGTTCGAGAACGGACTTTTCGATTTGGTCAATTGCTCCGCTGTGAAAAATGGTCAATTTTCGGTTTGGAATGTCAAAGTCCAAATTCGCAATATTTGAAATTCCGTCCAGTTTCATTCGGATTAGATTTTCTTCCGAAGGACAATCCATTTTTGTAATCTCAAATATCGTTTTGTTCATTCACAGTTTCTTTTTTCGCATTGGCTACAACGGTCTCGGCTATGAGTAGTTGCGTGGTTTAGCACTTAACTTTGCAAGTACACACCAAACTGAAAATCCGCGAGGATTTTCAGAAGTAGGCGAGAACAAGCAATTACTTATAGCCATTGTTGGCGGTAGTTATTTTATTTTTTCAAACTCCTTAATTTTTTCATTCACGCTCTCCAACGAATCTATATGACCTTGAATTGCATTCATATGTTTTTCTGTAACGTGTTCCATATCATTAAAAGCAGATAAAACTTGATTAGAAATCTCACTAATTTCGATTGCATTATAGTCTTCAGGAATGTATTTAGAAGCAATATTTATTAAAGGCACAATAAATCTATCTATCAGTAATTTTCTGTCTTTTAATCCATTATTGTCAATTATCTCATTGTCTGCAAAAGTTTCTCCACGCAATTGAGTGAATTCAGCCATAAATTTGTCGTTGACATTAAAACTGAATTTTTTAATGCCATTCTCGTTTATTATACTTTCTGCTCTTGAATTGCATAGCTCAAAGTATTTGGTATATAGTAAACTCTTGTATTTATAAAACAGTTGTTCGTGATAATTGTACTTTTCAATGTATGTTCGAACCTCACTTCTTAATGAGCCTCTGAAATCATAAAGAGAATAAAGGCTTGTAAAAAGTCTATTAATAACTTTTATATTTTCTTTATTCTGAAAATCGTACTTTTTGTAAATGTCTTTAACGCTAATGAATTGAAGAAAGTCTACTTGTATTTCTGAATAAAATGAAAGTCTAAAATCCTGTTTTTCCATATATTCATTTAAACTTTCGATTTGTTTTAAAATCGGTTTTTTAATTTCTTCCAGATTATTTTTCAATAATTCATTTTCCGAATTTTCAAGTTCTTTACTTTCTCTTTTTTTGTCTTTTTGTTCTCTTTTGTAAACCGATTCCGAGACTAAATAAGCACCTACAATACTCGCAATGGTCAGCAATAGAGTCAACCAGTCAAACCAATTGGGTGTAAAGTCAAATATCTTATTATGGTGAAGAAAAATGGTTAATGTCATTTAGTTCGTTTTAATTACCGCCAACGGACTCGTATAACCGTCAGTTACGGATTTAAAGTTAATAATTTTCGGTTAAACACTGACGTTAGCAATTCCGAGTGGATTCGGACGCAGTCGAATCCGCCGTAATTGCGGTTATACATTGTTGGCAATAGTTATTTATTTTTCAATTCCGATTTCAACTTCTCAAATTCAGTCCATTTACTTCCATATTCTCTGAATCTAATATCAAGTCTTTTAAAATTATAATCCGTTTTTTCAGCCCAATCCAATTTTGCTCCAAACTCATAGTCAGCGTGAGAAACCATTTCATATTTTAAACTTGATTCAAGCAATTTTTTCAAATACTCTATTATTAACTTTACCTGGTCATCGTTTATTTCATAACTATTTTTTGATAATATTTTGTCGTGATTTGTATAGGTCTGTCCATCACAAACTTTATCATAAATCGTTATAAATGCAGTCAGCTTCTTATCAATTCTTTTTATTTCTATAAGTTCCTGATGTCCTCCAAATTCGCCACAGTCAGGAATATATGCGTCTAGAGTTAGCACATATTTATTTTCGATTCCACCAAGAGAATGTTTTTGTAAGTAGTCAAAATAGTTTTCCTCTTTTTCTTGTGAAAATGAAAGAGTCATTATTCCAAATACTAAAATTAATGTCAAATTTAGTCGCATAGGTGTGTTATAATTATTGC
>NZ_JAESVF010000024.1:0-4710 GCF_038433465.1 Joostella sp. CR20
ATAATCATAACTGGTTTTAACTCCCCTTGCATCTGTAATGGTACTTATACCCACCAAAGGGTCATACGTGTAAGTCGTTACTTGCGCATTTGGTAACTTACTTCGTAAACTATTTATGGTTCCTAAATTTGCTTCGGTATACGCATTTAGTCCTGTAATCGAAGTATTTAATGCTGTGGCTACTTCTTGATAGGTTGCATTCTCAATCTTTGCTATAGGATACTGACCACTATACCCCCATAAATATACTACGGAAGGACCATCGGTTTTTTTAACCTCCAATGGGTTACCATATCTATCATAATTATTAAATTGAATTATTATTTCTCCTAAATTTTCTGAAACTATTCCTTTTTTAACCAAAATACCACTTAAACACCTATATGGATAAGTGTCAAAGCTACTCGAATATAGATATGTTTTTGTCATCTTCAACTCCTTTACACCATTCTTATTCTTATATAACTGAGTTTTTATTGGGTTGGATATTCCTGTTATAATATTTGATGTCCATTCTGGATATAAATATGAATATTCATCCTTAATAGCAGACTTGCTTGTTTGTAGTATTTTATTTGACGGTATTCCCACATATTGATCATACTTATAGTCTTCTTGTTGCGAAATTACCTTAGGTTGAGCATCTAACTCTGAGAAAGATAACAAGTTGTCATTATTAATATCTTCTCCTGATATTGGTATATTTTCATAATTGAAAATATTAATTTGAACAAAATTTAAATCTGTCCTATATGAAGATGTTAAATAAAGCCCCAAATATAAATTATCTCCATCCACAACATTTCCAGAAAGTCTATTGTACAATAGTTTTCTTAAATTATTAGTGATTGAATGAACTTTATTAAAACTATAATCTTTTTTAATTTCTTTAACAGGTATAACTAAATCATTTTCCCTTTTATATAAAACCTCTCTTTTCAATATTCCATTTCCTATAGAATTATTTTCTAATACTTGTGGCAAATTATAAATATTAGGATGCATAAAATAATCTTGTGGTTTTGCATCTCCTTTAACATAAAATTCCTTTTCAACTGCCCCATATTCAAAATCATCTCCTCCCAAACTAATAATAATTTTACCATAGGATTGTTGTCCTTTATTACTTACATATAATGAACTTAAACTAGAGGATGTTAATGTATGTAACTCATATTCATCAAAAACAAGATTAATAATAGATCCTCCTTTTTCGCAATAAGTCCGTATTTTCGAACGATATGTATATTGAGGCTGCTTAACATCAGAACCATTGTAATAATAGTACCTTTTAATGACCGGCTCACCTTTGACTGGCACATCATGGATACGCTTGATCCGAATTCCTGCTCCATCCACCATACAAGGATATGGATACGTTATATAATAAGCCCTACGAATACCCGCATTAACTACAGCATTTCGATCTGTAGTACTCGGAATTACCTCTAATGAAATACTGTATTGCTTCCCTTCTTTATATGAAAACGTAAACTCTTTATTAGGATATCTATAAATAACGCCACCACTCTGTGCATAATATGGGTTGTTTAACTGTACTACATCTTTGGCACTATTATAACTAAAGTTCTTTTCATATATAACATTCATTGTTAATTGGTCATAAATTTTTAGCCGAAATATAGTGCTATGAAGTAGTTTTTGTGTTGCAAATACATCTCTTATTTCAATGGTCATTTCTTGACTTGATATATAAGGTTCTTCTGTACAACTAATACTAGAGCCTCCAACAATTAATGGAGCTAAAGTAGAACTTGCAGGATTTTTATTTTTAGGAGTTTTTGTATAGTCGTTATAATACATGAGTGTCGTATGGGTCTTGTATTCTTTGATCTGCTGATCTCCTAAGGGAGGTTCATATTCAAATTCAGAATATCCTTTTGTAGGGTAATATAATTTACTCAATGCCCCTATGGATGCATAATTAAAATCAGGGCTTCTGTCCGCCAATGAAACAACATTTCTAAACGCATAATCATCTACTTTCGGTAGTATTCTGTAATTTTTTTTGCCATTATAATACCCCAAATGATCTTGAGCATATGAAAAACGATTTGGCAACAGTTCTAAATCTTTATATTCCATTTTATAAGATTTATTCCCTTCTTTACTTTTAAAATTGACTTCTTTTAGGAAAAATCGCTCTGCTTTCAATTTATTATTAAGATTTTTATCTTTTGGGAAATAATATATAAAATCAACGTCTATTAAGTTCTTTTGGGGATCTATATTATCTCTAATTTTTATTCCATTCAAAATTCTGCTATAGTGATATCTAACGTTTAAACTTGCTTCTTCTGATGAGAAAATCACTTCAAAAGTATTTCTGTTGTTATATATTCGTTGTAAAAATTTTCCATGAGTTAAAGTTTCTAATATTTGCATATCTGAATCTCCTAGATTTAAAGCTTCTTCACAATTACCTGTTTGAGAGACTACTTTTGTATAAGTTTCTGTAATAGCTGTTTTTAAATTACTCGTATAATCTCCATATTCAAAATACATTTCGTCTCCATTAAGGCCTTGTATTTTATTGAGGTAAAATCCTGTTTGTACATGCCGCCTATCTGAATAGTATTCTGGATAAACTGACCTTGAATCTTCACTAGCATTTAATCCTCCAAAAAAATACTTAACTCCATCGGGCGTCTGTATAACTATCGTTCTCTTTAAAAGTTCTAAACCATACTTACCATATTCTGGATCTAATACTCCAATATTTAGTGGAATTGTAGAATTTTCAACATGTGCTGTAAACTTACCGTCTTTCTCTATTAAATAAAAACTTCCAGAATAATTTAAAAAATTAAAATAAAAAATATCAACTTCCGAATCTATAGAATTATGCTCTATAAAAGATTCTATCTCTCTATAATCTTCTGATGATCCATAAATATTCATAACTTGTAAGTCACTCCAAGAATAAAATTTACTTTTTGCTAAACGTATTAAATCATCTTCTCCTCGAACCTGCCTTGTTATTGCACCTCCAGCAGCTAAATTCCAATTAATTCCTGTCCAACTGGCCGCTTGATCTACCTTAACACCATTTCCAGAATAATCCATACTAATAGGAAGTGATATTGTTCCTGCTTCATAAGTTCCTATTGGAATTTGAGGAGATATTAATCCCATAGATTCGTTTACCTGCGTATCTCCATATTTTGAGAAACTAAAGGCTGTTGGAGATGGTGGGATCATTTCCATATCTGAAAACTTAGTTGACTGTGCATTAATAACACATAAAAAAAACAGACAAATAATAAGATAATAATGTTTGAAGTATTGCATTTAATTTATTTTTGATAGAAATATTAATAATTTAAGTTATTAAGTTACGTTCTGTTTTATTTGTTTCCACGTCATAGGCTCATTATCAATCATTCTAATAATAGAGTTATGCCAGATTGTTTGTTTTGATTGAGACCTATTAATACAATAGCAAAACTCATCAAAATACTTTTGGATATGCTCTTTGCTCACATGGGTTGGTATTGTTCTTAACCATGATTTTATTTGATGAATAATGATATGAAGTTTTTTAAAGTTCTTTCCGTTGCTACTTTCAATCTGTGTGATATCATAAGTTGCTTTTAAAGGTTCATAGCCACGCCATTTGTCTGTAAATATCTTTGCCGAGGTAGAAATATGCTCTTCAAATATTGGGGTCAAGGACTTTGAAAAGTAGTCATCTATAGATTTTATATAAACACGTTTAACCTGATGCTTATTAGTGAGTTCTACCGCTATTACTGCCTTTTTTTTTTTACTATCATAACTTCTGCCTTGTTTTCCATCCTCTTTTCCGCCAACGGTAAATTCATCTACGTGAACCAAATCGGACAAAGGATATTTCTTAGAGCTTTCCATTGCTTTACGAACCTTTTGCATGAAAAACCACATGGAGGTTTGGCTTACGCCATAACGCTCTGCAAGTTGTGTACTTGATAAACTTTTACTACTGGTAGTCATTTCAAAAACAACACAAAAGGCTTTTTGTAAACCAAATTTAACTTTATGAAATAAAGTATTTGCAGTGGCACTTTCAACATGATGACAAGTATAACAATGGTATTTATAATCCTTTTTCATACATCCGCGATTGCCACAACACTTTGGACAAACAAAGCCATCTTGCCACTTATATTTTGCTAAATATTCCTTGCATGTAGCATCATTGGGCAGTTCTTTTATAAAGTTTAATATATTTTTACCTTCAAATTGTTCCATATATCAGTATATTAAAGCAAAAAATACGGATTTTAAATTAATAAGTCAATAATTCTATACGTTACTCCTTATTTTAAATTTTCCAACATAATAACCCTTTCTTCTAGGTCTTCATATTTCTTTATCCTTTTCTCTTGTTCAATTACATACAACGTAAGCTCCTCAATTTTTTGTAGTAATTTTATTTGAAAATCCCCTACGTTCACTCCGTTTTTCTTCATTTCTTCCGCAGAAGTTATTTCAGGAAGATGTTTATTCTTCTTGATAAAATCTTCTACTTCTTCTAAAGAAGGGATCTTATAATTATCTTCAAAAACAAAATCGGCGGTAGGAGTTGTGGTTACTTTTATTTCTTTGGCTTCCAACTTTCCTTTTATAGCTTGATTCCCTGTATTATGCAATACTTTAGCCCATACCCCTTCTCCTTCTTTATTAGTACTCCTAAAATACATGACAGGC
>NZ_JAESVF010000025.1:0-3422 GCF_038433465.1 Joostella sp. CR20
ACCTGTCATGTATTTTAGGAGTACTAATAAAGAAGGAGAAGGGGTGTGGGCTAAAGTATTGCATAACACAGGGAATCAAGCTATAAAGGGGAAGTTGGAAGCCAAAGAAATAAAAGTAACCACAACTCCTACCGCCGATTTTGTTTTTGAAGATAATTATAAGATCCCTTCTTTAGAAGAAGTAGAGGATTTTATCAAGAAGAATAAACATCTTCCTGAAATAGCTTCTGCGGAAGAAATGAAGAAAAACGGAGTGAACGTAGGGGATTTTCAAATAAAATTACTACAAAAAATTGAGGAGCTTACGTTGTATGTAATTGAACAAGAGAAAAAGATAAAGAAATATGAAGACCTAGAAGAAAGGGTTATTATGTTGGAAAATTTAAAATAAGGAGTAACATATAAAATTAAAATAGAAAATAGAGTGTGATAGAGTTAATTTTAATGATGCATGGTATTAAGGGTGTTTGCTTGATCGCTTTTGATTTTTTTACTTTTTAAATATAAAGTGTTGAGTTGTTCTGAAAATAGAACAAGTATGGATTAGCCTTATGAAATTAATTACTGTTTAATGATTTTACAATTGTTTTCTTTTTTGAGAAAATTTTAAAATATTTGTAAGATAAGTTTGTTTAAATATAATTTTTAATAATAAATATTCTAAAAATATGAATAAAATATACTTGAGTTTATTATTATTTACTAGCTGTGTTTTTGGACAAGACCTTCCTTCTATAGTTCCTCCATCTCCAGAAGCTGCGGCGCTTGGTAAGTATGTAGATATGCCAGTAACAACGTCAACAGGAATCCCTAATATTTCAATTCCGTTGTATGAGATTAATCATGGAGATTTGACCTTGCCAATAAGCATCTCATATCATGCAGGGGGTATACGAGTAGAAGAGATTGCCTCAAGAGTAGGACTTGGATGGAGTTTAAATGCGGGGGGTATTGTGTCTAGGACTATGAGGGGACTTCCAGATGATGTTCCTGGTGTTGGTTATATGTATGAGACTCGAAAAGTATCAGACATTAGAAATGATTATAATAAGCTGGGAAGTTCAGCTATTTATGAGGATATTCAAAGTTCTGAACTTGGTGGAACTGATTTAGAACCAGATATTTTTAGTTTTAGTTTCATGGGATATTCAGGGAAATTTATGTTTGATCAGAATTCCAGAGTGTTTGTTCAAATGCCATTTAGCAATATGAAAATAAAACCTATATATGACTCTGCAAATCTAAAAACAATTGTAGGTTGGGTGTTTACAGCCCCAGATGGAGTGAAATTTTATTTTGGTATTTCTGAGGATAAAACAGATGTGGCAGTTGATGTGAGTACTAGTGCGGACATGTTTAATTATACCACAAGCGGATTATCTTTATCTAGGGATGGTAAATCTATTCCTAATTTTATTAGCTCATGGCACTTAGTAGATATAGTTAGTCCAAAGGGAAATAATATTCATTTTGAGTATGGAGTTGAGTTGTTTAGTAATACTTTAAAAACTAGTGAACAATTAATAATTGAAAAAAATTGTTTAAGTTCTGGGTATAGCGTATCATTTAGTACAAGTTTAGTTCAACAAAGGGTTTTAGAAAAAGTTTCTTTTGGAGATAACCACATAGAGTTTGTATCAGATGAGGTTTCAAGAATGGATTTGTCGGGAAGTAAGTCTTTAAAAGATATATTTGTTTTTGTCAATGGCGGACAGACAGCTATAAAACAATATCGTTTTAACTATGATTATTTTACATCTAAACTAGAAGAAGGTAGATGGAGAAATATTGGAAATCCTCAAGAAAGACGTTATCGATTAAAATTATTATCAGTTCAAGAAATTGGTGAAAATAATATTTCTAAACCACCTTATAAGTTTGAATATAATAATATTTTATTGCCTAGCCGTTTTTCTAACGCCCAAGATTATTGGGGTTTTTACAACGGAAAAGAATCAAATCAAAACTTAATTCCATCTGTTAGACTTGCTTCAGGGATTTATCATAATAATGCTGAAAGAAGTGTTGCTCCATTGTCGGCAAAAGCATCTACTATTAGTAAAATACATTATCCAACAGGGGGAAGTATAGAATATTCTTTTGAAAGTAACCGTACATATGCGCCTAACAATTTTAATTTTTCAGATACTACAGTCGATAAATATTTAAATTTCAATAAAGCACCAATAAATGAGGCTCCTCCGGGCTCTTTATATGCCTATTCAAAAGAGTTTGATATTGAGCCAGGAATTATTGGTCAAGTTCATTTCAGGGCTTCAGTATCTGGATGTGATAATAATGGGCCTTTAACTAACTTAGAATGCGATTATACATTGAAAATAGTTGGAGTTACTGATCCCTCTTTTTCGATGAATGTAAGTACTACAAGCTTTTCATTAGAATTAGAACCAGGGACTTATAAAATAGTTGCATCAGAAGCAGGGTTTGGATTAGGTGAGAGTGAGGGAGAAGAGTCTAATTTTAATATGAGTCTATCATGGAAACTAGATGAAACACCAGATCCTTCAGATGGAATGGCGGTTGGAGGGCTTCGAATTAGTGAAATTAATATAAAAGATGAATTTGGAAATACAATTACTAAAACCTATGATTATAATAAATTTGATACAGGAAAAACTAGTGGAGTATTATATAGTATACCTGTTTTCTTAGATAGTCGTTTCTTTAATGGATCATGCACATCTTCCCCTCCAAAGTATGTACATAAAGTTACATCTTATAGTCAAGTTCCATTTATTTTTGTAAATGGTGGGGTTTTATTATATAAAAATGTAACAGAATATATTAATAATAATATAAAAACAGAATTTGTATTTACAAGTAGAGGGAGTATGCAACATTATGATTATAAAGCAGGTGATGGTGTTTATTTACCCGAATTAGATGTGAGTTGGGAGCGAGCTAACTTAAAGGAGAAAACAATTTATAAAAATGTTAGTGGTTTATATAGTCCTGTTTCATATATAGAAAATAATTATGAACAAAAAGAGGTAACCCCTTATCCTAATGTAGGTGTTATATTTAAAAATGAAATAGGTGGTAGTGGATTTACCGTAGGGCAGTTCGGGTTCTATAGTTTTTTTAGTGAGTGGTATAGGCTAAAAAGTGTGAAAAAAATTGATTTCTTTGAGGGAAATAATGTTATATCTATTAAAGAGAACAAATATTTAAATAATTCACTTATACCTTCTGAAGAAATTACTTCAAACAGCCAAAACGAAACACTCACCACCAAGACTTATTACCCCGACGACATCACGAGTCCTTCTTTTCTAGCAGGAGGCAATATAACTTCTGTAGAATATGCTGCGATAGATAGATTAAAAGCAGTTAGAGACAATGGGAGTAAGGGTTTACATAGAGTATCAGCGCCTATTCAAGTAGAAACCTATAAAGACAAC
>NZ_JAESVF010000026.1:0-3208 GCF_038433465.1 Joostella sp. CR20
ATAACATTAGAATATATAAAGAGCAAAAAGTACAATAAGCTATGTAAGGGCGTATGGGGAATGCCTAGGCTCTCAGAGGCGATGAAGGACGTGATAAGCTGCGAAAAGCTATGGGGAGTGGCACACACACTATGATCCATAGATATCCGAATGGGGCAACCCACTTGATTGAAGGTCAAGTATCCTTCGGGAGGCAAACCTGCTGAACTGAAACATCTAAGTAGGCAGAGGAGAAGAAAACAATAGTGATTCCGCTAGTAGTGGCGAGCGAACGCGGAATAGCCCAAACCAATTCTGTTACGGCAGTATTGGGGTTGTAGGACTGCGATATTCGATGCGTAATGAATTAGAACTGTTTGGAAAGACAGACCATAGAGGGTGATAGTCCCGTAAAAGTAAAGAGCGTTATTGATAGCAGTATCCTGAGTAGTGCGGGGCACGTGAAACCCTGTATGAATTTGGCGGGACCATCCGCTAAGGCTAAATACTCCTGAGAGACCGATAGTGAACCAGTACCGTGAGGGAAAGGTGAAAAGTACCCTGAATAAGGGAGTGAAAAAGAACCTGAAACCATACGCTTACAAGCGGTCGGAGCCCCATTGGGGTGACGGCGTGCCTTTTGCATAATGAGCCTACGAGTTACTTTTACTAGCGAGGTTAAGTGATTCAGTCATGCAGCCGTAGCGAAAGCGAGTCTGAATAGGGCGATATAGTTAGTAGTAGTAGACGCGAAACCGTGTGATCTACCCATGGGCAGGGTGAAGCTTTGTTAACCCAAAGTGGAGGCCCGAACCCGTTGACGTTGAAAAGTCTTGGGATGACCTGTGGGTAGGGGTGAAAGGCCAATCAAACTCGGAAATAGCTCGTACTCCCCGAAATGCATTTAGGTGCAGCGTTGATTAATAGTTTTATAGAGGTAGAGCTACTGATTGGATGCGGGGGCTTCACCGCCTACCAATTCCTGACAAACTCCGAATGCTATAAAATGTTTATCAGCAGTGAGGGCATGGGTGCTAAGGTCCATGTCCGAGAGGGAAAGAACCCGGACCATCAGCTAAGGTCCCCAAGTGTATACTAAGTTGAAAAAACGCGGTTTGATTGCTTAGACAGCTAGGATGTTGGCTTGGAAGCAGCCATTCATTTAAAGAGTGCGTAACAGCTCACTAGTCGAGCGATCGAGCATGGATAATAATCGGGCATAAGTATACCACCGAAGCTATGGACTAATTAATTAGTGGTAGGGGAGCATTCTAAACTGGGTAGAAGGTGAACTGTGAGGTTTGCTGGACTGTTTAGAAAAGAAAATGTAGGCATAAGTAACGATAATGCGGGCGAGAAACCCGCACGCCGAAAGACCAAGGTTTCCTCAGCTATGCTAATCAGCTGAGGGTTAGTCAGGGCCTAACGCGAACCCGAAGGGGGTAGTGGATGGACAACAGGTTAATATTCCTGTACTTGCATATAATTAAAAGTGACGGAGGCGAGAAGTTAGTGCGTGCTGACGGAATAGCACGTTGAAGTGAGTAGTAATACCACGATAGTACACTAAGGCTCCGGCTGCGGTGATAATCTAGCGGATCGACTTCCAAGAAAAGCGATATATGCAACCTGTACCGTAAACCGACACAGGTGGTTGGGATGAGTATTCTAAGGCGCTCGAGAGATTCATGGCTAAGGAACTAGGCAAAATAGACCTGTAACTTCGGGAGAAAGGTCGCCCCACTCCGGTGGGGCCGCAGTGAAAAGGTCCAGGCGACTGTTTATCAAAAACACAGGGCTCTGCTAAATCGAAAGATGATGTATAGGGCCTGACACCTGCCCGGTGCTGGAAGGTTAAGGGGAGATGTTAGCTTCGGCGAAGCATTGAACTGAAGCCCCAGTAAACGGCGGCCGTAACTATAACGGTCCTAAGGTAGCGAAATTCCTTGTCGGGTAAGTTCCGACCTGCACGAATGGTGTAACGATCTGGACACTGTCTCGGCCATGAGCTCGGTGAAATTGTAGTATCGGTGAAGATGCCGATTACCCGCTGTGGGACGAAAAGACCCCGTGCACCTTTACTATAGCTTCGTATTGACTTTGGATAAGTGATGTGTAGGATAGGTGGGAGACTTTGATCATGTATCGCCAGGTATGTGTGAGTCATTGTTGAAATACCACCCTTTACTTATTTGAAGCCTAACTTCCGTTGGAAGGACAGTGCGTGGTGGGTAGTTTGACTGGGGTGGTCGCCTCCAAAAGAGTAACGGAGGCTTCTAAAGGTTCCCTCAGCACGCTTGGTAACCGTGCGTAGAGTGCAATGGCACAAGGGAGCTTGACTGAGAGACCTACAAGTCGATCAGGTACGAAAGTAGAGCATAGTGATCCGGTGGTTCCGTATGGAAGGGCCATCGCTCAAAGGATAAAAGGTACGCCGGGGATAACAGGCTGATCTCCCCCAAGAGCTCACATCGACGGGGGGGTTTGGCACCTCGATGTCGGCTCGTCACATCCTGGGGCTGGAGAAGGTCCCAAGGGTTGGGCTGTTCGCCCATTAAAGTGGCACGCGAGCTGGGTTCAGAACGTCGTGAGACAGTTCGGTCTCTATCTACAGTGGGCGTTAGAAATTTGAGTGGATCTGACTCTAGTACGAGAGGACCGAGTTGGACTAACCGCTGGTGTAGCTGTTGTTCCGCCAGGAGCATTGCAGCGTAGCTATGTTGGGAAGGGATAAGCGCTGAAAGCATATAAGCGCGAAACCCGCCACAAGATGAGATTTCTTTAAAGGGTCGTGAGAGACGATCACGTTGATAGGCTACAGGTGTAAAGGCAGTAATGTCACAGCCGAGTAGTACTAATAACCCGTAAGCTTATGTACATTAGTCCTCTTACGTTCGCAAAGCGTAAGAGGACGCAAACTCTTTAATTTTCTAAAAAGACTTTTCTTTACTTACTTTAAAAGTATGTTTTTATCTCAGTATGTTACAATATTGGCCCCACCTAACCTCCCCAAAGGGGAGGAATAAAGGGCAGTACAATCCTAGCCCCTTCCTTTGGAGGGGGTTGGGGGAGGCTTAAGATTTAAGGTGGTTATAGCGACGGGGCTCACCTCTTCCCATTCCGAACAGAGCAGTTAAGCCCGCCAGCGCCGATGGTACTACGAAAGTGGGAGAGTAGGTCGCCGCCTTCTTTAGAATCCTCATCAGAAATGATGAGGATTTTTTTTTGC
>NZ_JAESVF010000027.1:0-2647 GCF_038433465.1 Joostella sp. CR20
TGACTTTCTCCGTATCCAATTGCGCTTTTAATTCTACCTGTAGCAATCCCTCGTGAGTATAAGTAATCTCTGGTAGATTTTGCTCTTCGATCTGATAATGCTCTGTTGTAAGCGTCATTTCCTCGTGAATCGGTATGCGATTCTATTTCAATCACCATCTCTGGGTGGTTGTTCATCACTGTTACAATATGTTCTAACTCATACGCTGCATCTGGTCTAATGTTCGACTTATCAAAATCAAAGTAAATCGGATTCAGTACAATCTGGTCGTCTACAATTAAACTGTTTAAGTATAAATCTTGTTCTGTTTCTGGAGTGTTTAATGCCACCGTTTCTTTTACGCTTCGATAATCTGGTTTCTCTCCTGTAATAACAATTTCAGCTACACAATCAACCGCATCAAAACGGTAACTTCCGTCTGCACCTGTAGTAAGCATCTGCGATTGTTCGCCATTGGCATCAATAAGTCGTACCGTAGCACCCGAAAGCGGTTCTTTGGTACGCTCGTCATATACAATTCCGAAAAGTGCTTTGGTACATTTTTCAAAATCAAATCGGTAGATATCATCATCACCCACACCACCTTCT
Source organism: Joostella sp. CR20 (assembly GCF_038433465.1). Lineage (NCBI taxonomy): Bacteria > Pseudomonadati > Bacteroidota > Flavobacteriia > Flavobacteriales > Flavobacteriaceae > Joostella > Joostella sp. CR20. Next base: position 589 of record NZ_JAESVF010000027.1, read on the forward strand.
CGGTTGGAAGATACAAATCCGACACCATCCTTTACCACAAATCCAAAATCATCACGGTTACTGTTTACTCTACTTCCAAGGTTTTCCACAGCATCGTAACGATCACCTAGTGGTGTAGCCACAAACACATCTAAAAGTCCGTAACCTGGATGTCCGTTTGATGCAAAAAACAAATTATTTTCAGCATCCAAATACGGGAACATCTCACTTCCTTCGGTATTGATATGATCACCTAAGTTTTCTACCGTTTGTTCCGACACATTACCGTTTACAATACTTACGCGGTACAAATCACTCTCACCTAAACTCCCTGGCATATCCGATACAAAATACAATTTCGTCTCATCGGCATTCAGCGCAGGGTGTCCAACAGAGTACGCATCGTTGTTAATGGGGAGCTCCTTAATGTCTGTCCATTTCCCTTCTTCAAGGGTGGCTTTGTAGAGTTTTAAATGCGTGGTTTTGTCTTTGTCTTTTCCGAGTTTGCGTCCGTCGTAATTATCACGCGTAAAATACATGGTCTTCCCATCTTTGGTAATGCAAAGTGTAGCCTCGTGGTATTTGGTATTTACTTCATTTAAAATATTTTCAGAAAGTAAATTGGCCGTAGCCCCTTTGTCTGATACTTTAGATGCAAATACATCTAAAAACGGTTGGTCGTTCCACTGATAAGTTTTTCCTCCTGAACTGTTATGAGCCGAATACCAATACAAAGTATCGTTTTGAATAAATCCTGAAAAATCGGAATATTCACTGTTGAAATCTACGAGTCCTAAGTTCTTTGCATTTGGAATTTTAGCTTGATTTACCTCGTTGATACCACTGATAAATCGTTGCGCACGCTTGTCGTTTTTAACCGCTTCGAAAAACTTCTCAAACCATACTTTGGCCTGTTCATCTTTACCGTTGGATTGTAAACTCTGCGCATATTTAAACGTGTAAATAGCTTCTACATCGTTGGGATACTTTGCTAGTAAAGCCGCAAATATAGGTTCACTCTTTTGAGTGTTTCGAATGTTATAATAACTATCGCCCAAGCGTTGCAGGCTCACCTTAGAAGAATCGCCCTCTGCAACAATCTCTTCATACATCGAAGCCGATTTGGTGTAGGCATACTCCTCAAAGTAACGATTGGCTACCGAAGAACTCTGCCCCCAAGTGGTGGCACTTACAAGTATCAGTAATAAAATATATAGTCTGCTCATAATTAAAAGAATCTAGGTGATTTAATTCTACGGTTATTAAAGATATCAAAACGAAGCATCACCTCGTGGGTGCCGCTGTTGTAATTGTTTAGTTCACTCGTGGTATAATCATACGCATAACCCGCAAAAATACCTGGTGTTACTTGGAATCCTAACAGTCCACTTACCGAATCATCCCAACGATATCCAAGTCCTAAAGTAAGTCGCTCTTGAATTAAAAAGTTCGCCGAAACATCTACCGATAGTGGCGCACCACTTACCGCCTTGGCAAGTACTGCAGGTTTAAATTTCAACGACTCGTTAATATCAAATACATACCCCCCGATTAAGAAAAAGTGCATACGCTCGGCAGCCACACTCCCTTGCACTTGATCGTAATGATCGGTGGTTAAAAAGTTAGGTACTGAAAATCCTACATACCACTTTTCGGTGTGGTAGTAAATTCCTGCTCCAATCGTTGGAAGCACCTCTGAATTGATGTTCTCTAGTCCTGGATCGGTTGGATCTTCTGAGTTTCCTAAAGAGAAATCGACATTTAAAAATCGGATTCCCGCCTTTAGTCCAAACGATAACTTTTGGTCTACTCCTGTATGTACAGTATATGAAAAGTTTCCGTCGATATAGGTTTCTTTGGAAGGTCCTAATTGATCTTGAATAATCGAAAGTCCTCCTCCGACATTCTTCCCAAGTGGGGTATCGATTCCTAAAGTAAAAGTCTCTGGAGCTCCGTCTATCCCAACCCATTGGTTGCGGTACAGCGCTGCGATACTGAACATCTCACGACTCCCAGCATACCCAGGATTCACCCCCATTGTATTGTACATATACTGCGTGTATTGAGGGTCTTGTTGCGC
>NZ_JAESVF010000029.1:0-1764 GCF_038433465.1 Joostella sp. CR20
CAGGTCAAGCAGTTTGTGATGGTGTAGGAAGCACGAGTTATACAGTAAGTTATACCAAAGATGACATTTCTACATTGGTAGTTACTGGTGGAACGGATAATGGAGATGGTACAGTAACAGGAGCTGTCGGCACAGCGATTGTTCTTACAGCAACTAGTGGAGATTGTGAAACAATCATCACGGTAGCGAGTCCAGCTAATTGTGATGATCCTTGTGGCATGCCACAAATGAGTATTGGCGGAACCACATGTTCAGACGATCAAACAACATACAGTGTAAGTTTTGTAGCGAGTACAGGCGCTACTGTAACAGCAGACCAAGGAACTGTAGACACCGCTACGAATATGATTACCGATATTCCAGTAGGAATGGATGTAACCATCACCTCTTCTTTTGATGGATGTGATGTGCAAACAGTAACAATTACCGCACCTGAATGTCCAGAATTATGTCAAGAACCAATTTTAACGGTCGGTGATTTAAGTTGTGATGCTACAGGCTATACGGTAAGCTTTATCAGCAATGGTGAAGCGGTTACAGCCAGTGCAGGAGTTGTAGATATGGCAACAAGCACGGTAAGTGGTGTTCCATTTGGTACGGAGTTAACAATTACTGCTACCAGTGGTACAAGTTGTATAACTACGCAAAGTGTAAGTATTCCAGCGACTTGCCCAACGGATTGTGTACAACCAAGCTTAACTGTAGGTCAAGCAGTTTGTGATGGTGTAGGTGCAACAAGCTATACAGTAAGTTATACGAAAGATGCTAATTCTACATTGGTAGTTACTGGTGGAACGGATAATGGAGATGGCACGGTAACAGGAGCTATCGGTACAGCGATTGTTCTTACAGCGACCAGTGGAGATTGTGAAACAATTATCACCGTAGCGAGTCCAGATAGTTGTGATGATCCTTGTGGCATGCCACAAATGAGTATCGGAGGAACGACATGTTCAGACGATCAAACGACATACAGTGTGAGTTTTGTAGCGAGTACAGGTGCTACTGTAACAGCAGACCAAGGAACTGTAGGTACGAATATGATTACCGATATTCCAACAGGAACAGATGTAACAATTACTACCTTATCAAGTAATGGTTGTATAGCTCAAATAGCTGTTTTAAGAGCACCAAATTGTTCAACTTCATCAATCCAACTTTATAAAGACGGAGTTTATGTAGATGCAAATGGTGATGGTTTGGTTAATGTAGGAGATTCTATTGAATATACATTTACAGTGATCAATACAGGAGACACAGTGATTTCAAACATCACAATTACTGATGCAAATGTAGCAGTGATGGGAGGTCCTATTGCTACGTTAGCTGTTGGGGCGACAGACGATACAACCTTCTCGGCTATGTATGCCATTACAGAAGAGGATATTGATGCAGGAGGTGTTTATAACTTGGCAATTGCTAAAGGAACAGATTCTGACGGAAAAGATGTTGAAGATACTTCTGAAGATCCAACGCCAGTAGACCCTACAGATCCGAACAATCCACCTGTAGATCCTACGTGTCCAGATTGTACAGTAACTCCACTTCCAACTGATCCAGATCCTGCTCCAGAAGATGATGAAACTGACATAGCAGTGACTAAAACGGTTGATGTTTCAACGGCATTTGTGGGTGAAGAAGTAGTCTTTACGATCACAGTTAGCAACCTAGGGCTTATTGAAGCTACTAATGTAGTTGTTACTGACGAACTTCCATCAGGATATCGTTTTGTGGAGAGCTCAGTAAGTAAAGGAAGTTACGACG